>PUNJ01000113.1 GCA_003551705.1 Chloroflexota bacterium
AGCTACTTCCTGGGCGTTGCCTCCGCCGGTATCTACAGCGCCGCATACGGAATAGGGAACTACGCCTCCTTTGCGCTGGCGCCGGTGGCGACGGTTTTGTACCCGATTATCTCCAAATCCTATGATGAACAAGACCTGCCCAAGACGAAGGACTACCTGAGCTATTCCGTCAAGTACCTGATGATGGTCGCCATACCGGCTGCCTTCGGTCTGTCCGTCCTGGCCGTGCCGCTCCTTCGGGTACTGACCACTGCCGAATTCGTTGCCGGCAGTGGAGTGGTGCCATGGGTGGCCGCCGGTGCCGTTCTTTTCTGCGTCTATCGGATAGGCCTGTACATCATCCACCTGGTCGGCAAAACGCACATCACGGTACGATTGCTCAGCACGGCGGCCGTGTTGAACATAGGGCTGAACCTGTTGCTCATACCCCGAATAGGGATCCTCGGAGCGGCGGTGGCGACGCTTGTTGCCTACGGAGTTTTGGGTATGCTTACCCTGGTGGTGACCCGCAGATACTTGAAGTTCGACCTTAACCTGCCCTTCGTGGCGAAGAGCCTAGTCTCAGCGGCGGTCATGGCCCTTTGTATCCGGCTGATCGGCCCGGAAGGTCTCTGGCCGGTGCTGCTATCGATAGTCCTGGGTGCTGTGATATACTTTGCCGTGCTACTGGCCTTGAGAGGCTTGCGCAGGGGCGAGTTGGCTTTCTTTGCCGGCTTCGTAAAGGATAACCTCAGGAAGACCGGTCTGTTCAGGTAGCAGGAACTGATGGAGCGAGTCGACATCGTCTGCGTCTATGATAACGATGATCCCTTGACGCCTATTGAACATACCCGTGATTTGCGACTTGCCACCTTCGAGGTCAAGTATACCACCACGTGACGTGGCGGGGTCATGAAGGAATGACTCAGGGTAGGATGAGAAATGTGAAGTGGATAGGCGCGATTGCTGTACTCTGCCTAGTAGTCGTCCTGATACTGCTCCCGGACGGCGAGGTGCATTACGGTCTGTTAGCGATAGAGGAAGACGCCATCTTCACGTCATCTCCGGTTCATCCTTGCCCTCCTGGCATGTACTACGAAGGCACATACAACCGGGCCTACTTCGGCTACTACAGCCAGGAGCATAAGGTCAAGGTTCGGTACTTCGATGAGGATACTAAGGTTCTCAGTGACCCGGTTGAGGTCTGGACAAGCTGGGGGCATTCATCATCGTGGAGTACTCCCCTGCTAGGCGATGACCATGCATCACCTGCCGTCATCGTGCTGCAACATCAGACGGGCGGCAATGCAGTCCACAACGGCAAGATACTGGCGGCGGCAGCGGAGCACGGGTCCCCTGTAGAGAACAAGGGCAGACTAGAAACTAGACGCAGTACCTATCCAGAGTTCAGCGATGATGGTGTTCCTGATACATCATTTGAAGCTGCTGTATCGGTGCGTACTACGGCAGCCACTTATATTGTCTTGTGGGAACTGAATGACGGTACTGTCTTTTTAGCCTCACGTCTCAACAGGGTAGCATCGAAATCAAGACACACTATGTATGCCTGGACTTCTACCGATGCTGGAGCCTCATGGACTGCCTACAACAACGGGAGGCCGCTGTTTGACGCAGCCGAGGGTGTAGATGACACATATTACGCAATGGCCTATCCCAATCATGACAACACTGGGCTGCACTGGATAATCAACCGCTACATCTATGATGATAACGCCTATACCGACATCCTCTACCTGTTCTATGACCACAGCGATGGCAAGTGGTATCACACCGCCGGCGAGACTGAGTTTGCGCTAGGCGATGACTACACCGGGATGGATTTGGTCTACGAATCTAAGAAGGAAGAGGGTGAAGGAGACTTGGTATATGGTTGGGACATCAAAGATGATGGTAGTGGAAATCCCTACCTGATATACATTGTAGACGAAAGGCAAGAGGGTGAGCCATCTCCAGGCGATGTGTACAGGGCTAACTACAGCGGTGGTTCATGGAACACAGAACTGGTGCTTGCGGAAGGGTCTGGGAGGTTCTGGTACGTATCGGGGGCTGTATTCGACCCGTTAGATGTAGACACTATCTACGTTACGCCTGCGGATGGTGAGGGAAACGGCGCCCTCGTTGCGAAAACACAGCTACAGAAGTGGCAGAAGGACGACACCGTGGCAAAAGCGGAGGACATAACGAGCGGCACGGCGGGCTCTAATGCCAGGCCAGTAGCCATTTGGAATGCCGCCGCAAACAATAGCCTGCGTTTTATGTGGTGCTATATCACTCACTATGAAGGCACCCCATTTACTGTCTGGGACTCCACAATCTACTCCTATCCCAGCGAATCATAGCGACGGCGCTAGACTCCACACCCCTTTGGGTTGCCCCTTGCACCATGTCAAGTCCGAAGACGTCATCCCAGCCCGCTTAGGCGAGAGGCTTGCGAAATCTTCTCTGACGGAGAATGTAGCCGGAGGTTGCCAGTCAAGCCGCTTGGCCGTTTCAGCCATCTCAACCGTGTTGCTCTCCGTAGTGCCAGGTGTTGTGATATACTTTGCCGTCCTAGTGGCCCTGCAGGGCTCAAGCAAGGGCGACCTGGCTTTCTTCGCCTGGTTCGTAAAGGGCAAGCGCAGGAGAGTTGACCTGTTCAGAAAGTAGGATCTGACGGAACACATGGACATCATCTGCGTGTATGGTAACGATGATCTCTCCGCCCCTATCCAATACACCTTTGAGCTGCTTCTGTCGGCCTTTGACGTCAGGTACAGGGTCATGCCGTTGCGTCAGCTTACGCAGGAAGGGGATCATCCTCGCCAAGCGCTTTTCATAAGCTATGGCCGCGCCTTCCTTGACCTGGGAGCGGAGAAGCAGATTCACATCTATGCCTCCGGTTTCTTCGGCGAGAACTACCTGAAGCCGGAGGCCCTGCCTCAAAGACCACTGAAGCGATATGACGGCCTGCCCGTAATCTACTATGGGCATGGGTCGTATGACTGGATCCGGTATTCCACGGGCTTGATTGAGACCAATATAGATATCATCGCCTCTTCCTTCTTCATGGTCTCCCGGTATGAAGAAGCCGTGCTGGATGTGAAGGATGAGCACGAACGTTTCCCTGCTTCGGCCAGCCTGGCCCTTCAGGAGGGGTTCCTGGATCGCCCCATCGTCAACGAATACATCGAGCTTCTCTGGGAATGGATCAGGGCCCTCAGGCCCGATTTGAAGCGGAGGCCGCTCTGGCCCCAGGACAAGGACTTCGCCGTCTGCCTGACCCATGACGTAGATAGCTTGAGGAAGTACTCGGTTGTGCCCCCCATCAGGGCGATGGGAGGCGCTGTACTACGACAGCGCGATCCACGCATGGGCCTGGCCATGGCCGCCGATTACCTGGGTACGCTCCTGCGCCTGAAGAAAGATCCATTTGACACGTTCGACTATATATTGGACCTGGAACACCGATATGCTTTCAAGTCTAGTTTCTACTTCATGGCCGGGGGTGACTCTGAGTTTGACAAAAGGTACTCGCTGACAGACCGAAGCGTCGTGAAGCTGATCAGGAAGATCGAGGATAAAGGCTGCGAGGTCGGACTGCATCCCAGCTACAATAGCTACAACAACCTGGACTACATGGTGTTGGAGAAGGCGAGGTTGGACAGAGTTGTCGGCAATAGCAACTATGGCTGTCGCCAGCACTATCTACGCTGGAAAACCCCTGATACGTGGCGTATCCAGGAGAGTACAGGCCTTCCTTATGACACCAGCCTGAGCTTTGCCGATCATGTTGGTTTTAGATGCGGCTTTTGCCTGCCGGCTAGACCTTTCGATATTGTGGGAGACCGCGAACTAAATATCTGGGAGCTGCCCTTAGTAGTGCACGAATCCGGTATGGCAGGTTATCAGAATCTTCGACCTGGGGAAGCCTATCAGGAGGCTCTCGGCCTCATTGAAGCGGCAAAGCAGTGTCAGGGCGTCTTCGTTCTGATCTGGCATAATTCGTCCTTTGATACTTCAGGTCGCTGGGCCGGCTGGAAAGAGGTGTACGAGAGGTTGATGCGGTATATCGGTGAGCAGAACGCGTGGGTCACCAGCGGCAGGGAGGTCATCCAGTGGTGGGAACAAGGGCCGCCTCTGATCGCGAGGGGGACAGGGCCATGAGTCACAATCCTTGTGAACCAAGCGGGGCAGGCAATGGATACCTGGAGCAGCAGGCCATGACGGCTAAGAATGCATCGGTCTTGTTGATTCCACCTCTTGCTCCCCGAGATTGGTATAATGGCGGTGTGATCCTCAGCCAGGTACATGATCGTGTCAGGGTTGTTACCTGACTGGCGCAAGCTTCGGGCTCTGGCCTGCGCGATCGAGTAGATAAAGGTTGTCATGAGAGTACTGATGTTTGTCACCAACCCTTTCACCAGTGATCCGCGTGTCTACAGGGAGGCAATTTCGCTGATTACAGCCGGCCACCAGGTTACCGTCATTGCCCGGGACGTGGAGAAGGCGTATATCCAGAGGGAGAATCTGGAGGGGATCGACATTGTTCGAGTCCGAACCAGACTATCACTCAGGTACGGTTTCGCCTCATGGTTGTGGAACGGCTTCAACTTGCTCTTGTGGCAGCGACTCGCGTACCGCCGGGCTCTGGCCCTCAACAAAGAGAAGCCCTTTGATGTCATTCACTGCCATGACCTCGATACCCTGGCTGTCGGCACGCGTCTCAAGGCGAAGCTGGGCCTACCACTGGTCTACGACGCCCACGAAGTATATGGCCATATGGCATCCAGAAGCCTTCCCCGCTGGATGGTCAAGATTGTCTTTTGGCTGGAGAAGCGGCTGGTGAGAAGGGTGGACAGGATCATCAACGTCTGCGAGCCGCAGAAGATGTACTTCGAGAGCATTACAAACAAGCCGATAACGATAATCATGAACTGTAAGCCGTTGCAAAGACTGGAATACCGGCCTGCCGATAACGAGGACTTCACATTGCTCTACGTAGGGAGCCTGCACCAGGGGCGGGCAGTGCCCATGCTCGTTGAGACGGCGAGAGAACTGCCCGGCGTCCGATGCCTGATCGGTGGGATCGGCTGGCCGCACTATGTCCAGACGCTCGTGGAGGAATGCTCAAAGACCTCCAATGTCACGTTTCTGGGCAGGGTGCCCTTCGATGGGGTTATACCCATGACGATGGAGGCCGATTGTGTGTTCTTCATGGTCAACCCGCAGGATTTGAATAACAGGCTAGCCCTTGCAAATAAGCAGTTTGAAGCCATGGTCTGCGGGCGGCCGATCATCTGTACTAAGGCGACCTACTCCGGGGAGGTGACGGACCAGGAGGACATCGGTTTGGTGGTGGAGTACAACGAAGAAGCCCTCAGCGAAGCCATCATTAAGCTGCGGGACGACCCCGGGTTGAGGGAAAGGCTGGGCCGGAATGCGTTGAAGGCAGCTATCAGGGAGTACAACTGGGGGAGACAGGAGGAGAAGCTGCTGGAGATGTACAGGGGCTTGAAAGAGTGAATAGTGAATAGTAAACTGTGATTGATGAAGTGTGAATGATGAGTGAGGTGAGAGATACAACCCTGGTAAGACGGGCTGTCGTCCGCCTTGGCGAGCTGCTGCCCTATATAGGGATTGTCACAGTTACAGTCACGTTTCTGACCGTGACCGTCCTGGGACGGCTCGACCTGGGCTTGAGGGGCCTCTACCTCGCCATCCCCATTATGCTTGCCTCGATATGGCTGATCAGCAGGAGGAAGAGGCTCGAGCGGACCACCGCTGAGGAACATACGCCATGGATGGCGTTGAGCAGCCTGAGATTCACCCACCTAACCCTGCTGAATGCCCTGATCTTCATCGTGAGCATAATCCTGCTTCTTCTTTCTGAAACACGTCCGCCCGGCTACTTCGTACTGATGGCCGCCTTCGCCGGGATAGTATTTGTGCAGGTGCTCGGGATGGCCCGCCATTCAGGCTGGCAGAAGGGGATTATCCTTGGCTCGCTGGTCCTGCTTGCCTTGAACCTCACCTGGAGCATCACCCTGAAGTATCCTCTGTATATCGGCGCCACGGATATTCCGGCTCATCTGCTCTTTACTGACTCGGTTTTGCAGTCGTCCCATGTTACCGCCGCCATGACCGGTGGCTACCAGTATGTGCCGCTCTACCATATCTTCTTCGCCTCAGGCATCGAAGTGCTCGGGTTGGGTTTGCGGGATGGGTTTTTCATACTGGCCGGGCTGGCCTACGTGCCCGTCGTACTCTTTGCCTACCTCTTCTTCAAGGCGGTCACCCGAAACGAGCGGCTCTCGCTGCTAGCCTGCTTCCTGTTCGCGGTCAATGCGACGTTCATCTACTATGGCGGCTATATGGTGACACGGGCTCTGGGATTCGTGTTCTTTGTGATGATCCTCTACCTTCTGTTCCGGCAGCCGCGCAGTGTGAGTACCCTGGCCATTCTGGGACTCTTTACAGTTGCCATCGTGCTTACCCACCAGACCACGCTTGTCTACATGACGGGAATACTGGCCCTCCTTGTGGGTTTCTGGTGGCTGCTGGGCAGGCCTCAAGCGAATCCCCGCTCGCAGGTCAAATTCGTGTCGGTATATCTGACCGTCTTTGTTGTCGCGTTCATGTCGTACTGGTTCATTGCCGCACCCGTCTTCGTCCACGGCATTGTAAGTCGCATACCAGCTATCGCACCTACGCAGCCGGTGGCGCCAACTCCCCCCCCGGACGTTACTCCTCCGCCGGACGTGGTAGATCCTCCACCGGATGTGGTAGATCCTCCACCGGATGTGGTATATCCTCCACCGGACGCGGAAGATGAGGTTGTCCCGCATCTGCCGGCTCTTATGAGGCTGCGGATTCCTGCCATGATGTTTCTCTTCTTTGCCTGGCTGGGCATTGCCTACCTGTTGAGGAGAGCCACCGATAAGAAGTACGTGAGCTTAGCTGCCATCGGTCTGGTGGGGCTCGTATGTCTGGTTTTCTATTTGGAGAATCCACTTCATCTTCTGCCCTTGTTTACTCGCGTGTTGCTGGTCGGCAGAATACGTCTGCTGCTCACCGTTTTCATGTCACTTGCCATGGCTTTTGGCGTGGTTATCCTGACCCGAAGCTTGAGAGAGCACAAAGTGGAACTGGTCAAGAAGGCGGCACTCCCCCTAATTATGGGGGTGATAGTGGCCTTCTCATTTTTCTCCATAGCTGGAGTGGCGAATGCCTCGGATGTTCCCGAGTTCAGGAACCCGTACTTTGGTGAGAGGCGATATTTCACTGTAGCTGAACTGGGCGCGTTCTCGTTTGTGGAGGGGCAAGTCCCGACGCAGATGCGGGTATACTCTTGTTATGTCGCCAGGCGTTACTTCCGACACCGCCCAGCGTCCATCATCACGCACCCTGATACCGGTTATATTGACGAAGGCTGCCTGGTATTGAGGAGGGGCGAACTAGAGGAGCGCTGGCTGCTGTTTTCAGGGGCGGGGGCGCGATATCAGTACAGCCTGGAGGACGTAGAACCCGGCGATAGCATTCTTGAACATCTTGCCTCGGAGGAGAGGGTATACGATAACGGGACCACCGAGGTGTACATGACTTTCGCCAGGCAAGGCTAACGCGCTATTCACTGAGGCTATCGAGAATTGTGGCGAACCTGCGTGCCATCTCACGGTGGCTGTATCTGCTGATCCTGGCTTCATCCCCGGCGTAGGTTACTGCGCCGGTAGACTTATACTCTTGATACATTTGCAGCAGCAAAGGTTTGACATCCAACCAGGTCTGCCCCGACACGCCGGCCCCGGTCTCCTCCAGCAGGTCGTCCACGACGTCGGGAAAACCTCCCACGGCCACAATGGGCCGCCTGGCGGCCAGGTATTCGAATACTTTGGCCGTGTAGAAGCCGCGGTGCCGGGCATCCTTCCACTTCACTGAAAGTAGCACCTGAGATTCCCGCTGCTTCTCGAGGACGGTTTCCCGCGGCAGCATGCCGAACTGTTTGACTACTTCCGCCAGGCCGTAGGCTCGCGCCTGCTTATCTATCCAGCCCGCCTCGGGTCCGTAGAAGCGTACCTCTACATCGCCGGCCTGCATGGTGCGCTCGGCGATCAGGTCGCTCAGCGCGGCGAAGAGAGGCTCAGGGCTCTGTCTGCCGGTGTACATAGTACCGGTGTAGGTTATGGTGAACCTATCGGTTAGAACTCCCAGGTTGGAGTTCAGCTCAGCCGGGTCGAAGCCGTTGGGAATGCTGTGAATTTGCTTCTGACTGTGGAGGGCGCCCAAATCGCCCGCCGCAGGTGGGGAGGCCGTCACCAGCCCGTCGGCGGGAGCCAGTGTCTTTAGCTCCAGTTTTCTCTCAATGCTCCTACGCAACGGGCTGTAGGGGTAGTAGTAGTTCTGGGTCCAGAGGTCGCGAAAGTCGGCCAACCAGGGGACGCTCCAACGCTCCTTCAGCTCCCGGGCGATGATGTGGCCGGTCACCGGAGGCGAGCTGCTGATGATGGCCTGGATGTTCCCCTGGCAGAGGAGATCGTGGCCGGCACCGAGTGCATAGGGGCGCCACCCCTTCTCGGGGTCGGGATAGGCGGTCACCTCGCCCACGGCGGCGAGGAGGAGGTCGACGGGAGACCGCTCCGACCTGATGCGCAGCTTCTTCTTGACCTGGGCTATCTGCGCCATGAGGGTCTGCTCGGGATCGAGCCTGAACAGTCTCTTGCCCACGCCCATAACCACCGACTCGCGGCGGGGTGTTTCCAGGACCTCGAACTGCGGGTCGGGGCGGCCGGGCAGGGCTGCGGTCAGAATGACCGCCTGCCAGCCGAATTCAGGCAGGTATTTGGCCAGCTTGCCTACTCGAACGGCCCCCGCAGTACTCATTGGAGGAAAGACATAGGACACAATAAGCACCTTCCTCTTCTTGCTTTCAGCGGCTGTCATTGCAATCTTCCCTGATTCGCTATAGCTCCTGTGGCTCACTCAGCGCAGATCGTACAATATAGATCTGGGTGGTCTCGTTAGCATATACCCGGTCTTCGAGAGCAAGGTACTCGAGAATGTTGTCAGCTGGGTCCATGCCCTCCAGGTTGTACCTGTAACGCTCGGCCCCCAGGTAAAGCGTGCGGCCGCGAAAGATAAGCCACCGGTCCTCAAGCTCACCAGTTCTTAAGAGGAGGTACCCCTCCTCAATATAGCCGATATCAGGGTGTGTTATGACGTGGGCGGGGCGGCCGACAAAGTAACGCCGGGCGTGATAATCTGAGTATATCGGTATTCTCTGCGGTAACTCTTCTTGGACAAAGGAGAAAGCGCTCAATTCTGCCACGGTGAAATAGCGTCTTTGGCCGTCATTAGGGGTCCTGAAATCGGGAACATCGGATGCATTTTTCACAGCGCCCATGGAGAAGAACGAGAAGGCTGCGATTGCAGTGATGAGGACGGGGATGGTGGCCTTCTTCAGCGGCCGGCCTTTAGCCAGGATAAGCATCCCATAAGCCATAGCCAGCGACATAAAGATAGTGAGCAACAGGGGCACGCGGTATATCAAAAACAGGTTTCTTAGCAGGGGCACGTAGTCAACCGGACTGGGCACATAGAAAATGAGGCACACGAGTCCCACGAGTCCCATGGCAGTGCAGGCCACGTACCTTTTGTCCCTGGCCCTCCTCAGCAGGTAGGCAAAGCCGGGCCAGGCGAAGAGGAGGAATATGATGTCAGGAGCAATGCCCCT
>PUNJ01000034.1 GCA_003551705.1 Chloroflexota bacterium
AGGAAGGCCGGCCAGCGGAGATGGTAGGAGAGGAAAACGAGGACCGCCATGGCCAGTACCCAGAGAGGCCCCACATTGAAAAAGCCGGTGATGGGGCCTGCTTGGGGCTCGCAGGCAGTGTGAATCCCGGGGGGCGCGGGAGACCCACGATCAACGCTCCCCTGTGCTGGATCGAATTTCTTATCTGAACCCTTTTCGCTATCGTACACGAGATCAAATAAATCTGCTGGTTTCGACCAGGGTGGCGGTCCCGGTGACCCGAGCCGGCGGCTCCATTATAGCAGTCAACGCTTTCCAGAAGTCAACAGTGAGCAAGCGGGCAATTTCCCTCGAGAACGTGTCACTTGATACTTATTGCCGCAGGGTTGCGCTGGGTGCCCGGCATGGTTCTCCTCAGTAGCATTTCTGGCCGGGTGAACCGTGTCCATCGAGTAAACATTGCAGGTGGGGGAATACCTTCCGTTGACGCTGCCTGAGCGGGAATGATATGCTCTGGTACGGAGTAAGCCCTGGACTGACACGTGGCAGTAGCTTGGGAGGCGTTTCACAATAGGAGGTAGGAGCGTCTGGGCATAAAGGCCTTGAATTTCTGGACATTGACAATCATGATCAGGTTATGACGGGAATGGAAAGTCGATGAATCCGCAAGATGGTGTTCGGGAAGTCCAGCACTTGCAGGTAGCCATGGATTCACTTCATGCCCGGCAGGAGATACGCAACCAATGGTAAACAAGAAGAGCCTGGAACAGCTTTATTCTGAGCATACGGGTAAAGCGTCGGATAAGTGGTCGAGCTATCTCATTGAGTATGATAGGATTCTCGAGGCCTATCGTCACAGCCCCGTTCGGTTATTGGAAATCGGCGTACAAAACGGCGGCTCTTTAGAAATCTGGGCCAAGTTCTTCCCTAATGCTGTAAAGATAGTCGGCTGTGACATTGAAGAGAAGTGTGCAGAGCTGAAATACGAAGATCCCCGCGTTTGTGTAGTAGTCGCAGATGCCAATTCTGCCGCAGCCCAAGAGGCGATAACAGCGCAAGCGTCCGACTTCGATATCATCATTGACGACGGCTCCCATCGCTCCAGCGACGTTCTGAATTCGTTTGCCTGCTATTTTCCCCTGCTTGCTGATGGTGGTATTTACATCGTAGAAGATCTCCATTGCAGCTACTGGCGAGAACACGAAGGCGGCCTCTATTACCCGTTTTCTTCGCTTACCTTCTTCAAACGCCTGGCGGATATCGTGAATCAGGAGCACTGGGGCATAAATAGGCCTGCTTCACAGGTTTTCTACGGAGTGTTCTCGCAGTATGGCTTTCACATGGACGAGGAAATCTTACGAGCAATTCACTCTGTCCAGTTCATGAACTCACTCTGCATAGTGCGCAAACAGGATCCTGATCGTAACAGACTTGGTACCAGAGTTGTGGCTGGTGGCGAGGAAACGGTCACGGATGGGATAACCAAATTGCATGGAAGCACCGGGGCAAGGCATGACCAGACCCGTAACGAGTGGACAACCCGAGATAAGCCTCCAGAAGAGGAACTCTATCTTCGCCTCGCGGAACTGTCCCAGCTCGAAAACCAGGTTACTGACTTGAGGTCCCGTATGAGGGAGACTGAGCAGACCATTACACAACGCGATGCTCACATTAAGGGTCTACACAGGACGATTTCAGATCGTGACAATCGGATCACCTCGCTCGCTGCCACCGTGGCTGATTACGAGTCTCAACTGGCAAAAATGAAGACCCGCATTCGGGAGAGCGAGCATTTCCTGACCTTTGCAAGAGCTGATTTCAAAGCTAAGAAAGAGGAACTCGAGCGATCCCTGGATGCAGAAAGAAATAGTCTCAAATCCACAAAGGAGGAGCTGGAACAATGCGCAGCCAATTCAAACCGACTTCAAAGGCGGATTAGGCAGCTAGAAGGCGAGTTGTCTTCAATCCATGCTTCGCCCGCATGGCGAATTACCGGACCGCTACGTACCTTACTACGCCTGCTCAGGCTGGCGGGAATCCGGGTTGCCAGTATACTGTTGCCCTGTTACAGGAGCGTTTTCCCTGACCGTGTTAGAGAGATGGTTCCTGAGAGACTGCGCTCAGCAGTCAAGAAGAGATTGAAGAAACATAAAGGCCAATCCATTCGTTTAGAAGACAAGCCACCAGTGACAGGAACTCAGAAGGTCAAGAGAACACTTGGGGAGACCATGGGTGAGGCAATTGCGGCATTTAACGCGGGCGACTTACCTCGGGCCATCCGGTGCTGGCGAGTAGTCTCAGATGAATTCAGGGATGATCCCGTCGCTGCCGGGAGTGCGAAATCCAACTTAAGTTTGGCATATCGTCTATCGAATGTGGGCGAGTACAAGGACCACATTGCCGTGTACGTAAAAGGGCGCGCCAACAGGGTGTCCCAAGACCATGGGGGAATCGTAGTTTACACCGTTGTTTCTGGAAACTACGATTCGATTAAGCTTCCCGAACGGCTTGATGACAGACTTGATTATGTACTTTTCACAGACGTACCGGTGCCGGATACCGGGATCTATCAGGTGAAACCCATCACCTACTGTCACGAAGATGCAACTCGCGCGGCCCGGTTTGTCAAGACTCACCCGCACATGCTGCTGAGGGACTATGACATAGCTATATGGGTTGACGCCAGTATAATGATACTGGGAGATCTGTATCCCATGGTGGAAGGATTCCTCGCCTCTGGTAAGGCCGTTGCAGCAATACCCCATCCACGCAGAATCTCCATCTATGAAGAAGTCGATGCCTGTGTTCGACAGGGGAAAGACGATCCCGAAACGATGAGAGCACAGGCAGACCATTATCGCTCTGGGGGTTTTGTCCATAATGATCTGCTGGAGAGCGGTCTTATGATGTTTGATCTGCGCAATGACCGTATCCGGACTTTCCTCGATAGCTGGTGGACCGAAATTGATCGCTTCAGCAAGCGAGACCAGCTCAGCCTTAACTACGCACTGGTGAAGAGCGGTCTTGATCCGCACTGGCTGACCGAGCGACCTAACAGCCTACGGGACCACCCGCTCTTCGCACTTGTGCCTCACGGTGCGGGCGACGGCTTGGAGAACATGCTGATTGATGCCCTCGGCGTTTCACTACTGGACCCTTATGAGGGGCCATCCTACGCTAGCATCAGAGAAGAACGGATTTCGGGCCAACGCAATCGTCCTATCGATATTGTTGTGTGTGTCCATAATGCCCTCGAAGATGTCAGGCGCTGCCTGGACTCTGTCAGGCGAGAGAGGAAGAGCGAAGTGCACAGGCTCATCATCATTGATGACGGATCAGATAGTGTGACGGCCCGCTACCTGCAGGAGTTTGCAGCCGGTGAAACATGGGTTGATCTGCATCGCAATGATGAAGCAATGGGCTATGCGAAGTCCGCCAATCAAGGACTTGCGGCTTCTACTGGTGAGCTTGTCGTATTGCTTAACAGCGACACTTTAGTTACTGATGGCTGGTTGGAAAAGTTGGCCGATGCGGTCTTTTTCACGCCGGGCGCCGGCATCGTCGGACCGGTTTCCAACGCGGCCAGTCACCAGTCCATCCCTGAACATCGCGGCTCTGGAGACCAGACCGCGATTAATGACATTCCGCCATGGCTGACTCCAGAAGACATGAACCGTTACTGCGAGCAATGGACCGCCGCGCATGTTTTGCCACGGGTACCTATTGTTCACGGCTTCTGCATAGGTATAACCCGGGAGGTTTTGGACAAGATCGGGCTCTTTGACGATAACAGTTTCCCCAGGGGTTACGGTGAGGAAAATGACTACTGTTTCAGGGCTACCGATGCTGGCTTCAGTCTTGTGGTAGCTACGCATACATTCGTCTTTCATGCCAAATCAAAGAGCTACAGTAACCCTGTACGCATATCCCTAATGAAGGAGGGTTCTCAGACTCTTTCACGTCTTCATGGTCGTGCTCGCGTTCTGAGGGCCGTGAGAAGCATGGAGGCTAACCCGCTTCTGGAAGACCTGAGAAAGAAGGCGAAGAGTTTGTATTTGTCTCCAGCATGGGGTACTACCATTCCAATGCAACCGGGAGTACACACACCAAAGCTGAGCAAGCCTAGTAATGGGCAATGGCCGAAGTCGGTCCTGGCCATAGTTCCTGTTAGTTCAGAGGGCTGGCCTACTGCGTCCGCCTACGTACGTGTAGTAGCTCCCTTACAGCATCCAAGCCTGTCCCCGGTCTTGCAGCTATCCCTGGCACACGAAGTCATGGCAGCCTTCAGCGAAGATTTCGATGCGATCCTGATTCAACGGGATGCGGTAAAGTCACCGAAGATGGCAAGGGACCTAATCGACCATTGCCGGCAGAAGAAGATCCGCTTGATCTATGAGATAGACGATTACTTGCTTGATCTTCCGGAAACGCACCCTTCTTTCAAAGACTACTCGCCAGCCCTCAAAGAGGCAATGCTCTCTATTCTGTCTGAGGCGGAAGCTGTGTTAACGTCAACAGTGCCACTCAAGGAGCGACTTCGCGGCTTCAACGATAACGTGTATGTCCTCCCGAATGCCTTGGACGAGGGCTTATGGCTCCCTGCTGCTGACCTGCCACCTACCAGAGGGCGGGATGACCAGATCAGAATCCTCTACATGGGGACGCGCACTCATAATGAAGATTTGGCTCTTGTGTCTGATTCGATAAAGGCCCTGCAGGTAGAATGGGGTGATCGCCTATCCTTCACTTGTATTGGCGGCTTCAGCAAGAATCCTCAAGAGGCGTTCTTCCTGACGGAGAGCGTACCCAAATGGGCCGCTACATATCCAAACTTCGCCAGGTGGATGGCAAACTTTCAATGCTATGATATCGGCATCGGCCCCCTGGTAGACAATGAGTTCGCCAGGTGCAAGAGTTACATAAAGTATCTGGATTATGGCATTTGTGGAATTCTGCCTGTCATGTCCAGCGTCCGGCCATACCTGGATGCGGTGCGACATAACGAGACCGGCCTGTTAGTCAAGAACCGTCCGGAGGAATGGTTTCACGCTCTATGTGCGCTGATGGAAGACCCGGAGCGCCGTGACGAACTGCGAGGTAACGCCCGAGAAGATGTCCTAACGCGTCACACCCTCTCGTCCCAGGCACAACAGCGGAGACAGTTTTGGCAGGGACTTCTTTCTTCCAGTGGTCCTATTGCCTCGGATTTGACGAAAGTAACGGAACTCATCGGAACATCCCGGAAGGCTCCTGATGCCGTGTCCATAGACGAGGCTTCGCCGTAGAAGATCATCGAGTCTGTATCCCGGCTTAGGCGGCCACGCCCAAGGGAGAGCATATGACGCCCAAACATGGCGACGAAACCGAGCGACCTGACGAAAGGCTTGATTATCTCAGACTTCCCTCAAATTTGGCAGGAAAGCGTCTACTCCTGGTCGGCTGTGATAAAGCAGACCTCTGTGCGGAACTGTTGAAAAGGGATGTCAGTCGGGTGATTTCGGCTGACCTGTACCAGGAAACTAGTGAAAGGGCCAGAATCAATCCGGCTAACGGTGCAGAATACATTTGGCGCGACTTCGATAATAGCACCGCGGAAACGTTCGATATTGTAATAGTAAGCGATATCATCAACAGCTCTCCCAATCAGGCTCTAGTATTGCAGAATCTCCACACAGTCCTGGCTCATGACGGCTTGTTGGTGTTGGAGTATCGCATGCTGGATGTGAGCGGGAAAGAACTTCATTCGATTCGCGAAGATGGACGGACACAATGGTTTGCCACCAGGGAGTTGCTTCTGCATACCTATTTGCAGGATTTCGCATCGCGCCTTGTCCGCTTGCCTAAGGAAAAGCGATCGGATCAAAATCCGCGGCGGTACGTGCTCCATTGCAGGAAAAGGCTTCCAATTGTCCTGCTTATCAGCGGTGATACTACCACCGGCAAGACCGTGCTTGCCAGCGAATTCGAAGCCACAGCATCCCAGGTCTTGTATGTGGACAGCATGATCTTCGAAATCATAAGAGGTCATTCACAAAAACATCCTCATGCAATAAGCATTCAACAGAGAGTCGGGGAAACGGCACTGCGGCTATCTGGAGAGCAGAAGGACACGAACGGCGATGCACCTCACGTGGCAGTGGCTAAGGAAATTTTCAGATTGCTGGACGCTGATGACACACTGGCATCAGAATTGGTCAATGCCATTTGTCAGAACATGGCGCTTGAGTCCAGGATGATTGTTCTCGAAGGTATGGCCCTGACAGATCGAGTAAATCGGCAATTGCATGAGAGGTTGGATGGGAAGGCGGTGGTCTGGGAAGTAAAAAGGGTGCGCCGCTTCAACTCGAAGGAGGATGAAGCCCGACAGAAAGCCCTTGCCCAAAGCAGGTCCGAGGCAGCCCAGCTTCGCCGGCAGGTTGGCGAGTTGGAGACGCAGCTATCGGCATTCAAGGCTTCAACGTCATGGCGAGTCATCAGGCCGTTGCGAGCCATCTGGTACATGGCTATGGTTCAGTTGAGCCGGGCCGTGAGCCTTTTGCTATCGGGCTACCAGTGTTTGTTCCCGGCCTGGCTGACAAATATGGTTCCTGAGAGAGTACGGCGAGTTGTCAAAACGGGCTTGCGATGGAGCCGAAAGGCTAACCGTTGACTCTGAGACCGTGAACGGACGTGCTAGTCCGGGGTTTATCTTTATCTATTCACTTCCTTACGATAAAATCATTGGTCGGGTACCTTCCGGCGTTAACGCTTCTTCAAAGAGAAGTCAACACAACGCCTAATTGACGCTGCATGGCGGTGATGATATGCTCTGGTACGGAGTAGGCAGGCACAATGCTAGCAGGGCCGTCGGCCTGTATCAGCTACTTCGGATAAGCTCCCGGCAGAAATGCCTGAGTAGGCTCTTGAAGGCAGGTGTCTTCCAATGGGACTCGACAAGAAGCCCGTAGCTAACGCGGTGGAGGAGCAGCGCTGTGAGTCCCAGTCGTAACGCTACGAACTTATGAGAGACATTCTAATCACGCGACTTGGGGTGCAACAGAATTGAAGCCCATCCGAAAGCATATACGCCGCTTCCTTAAGCTGGCGCAGTGGCTGCTATCCGGACAGTTCGACCGGTCCGCCCGCGCCATCGACCGGCACGTGCCTCTGCCGAATATCCTCAAGTCCTGGATCAGAAAAGTCTTTCCCGGGAGCACCAAAAAGCATAATTACCTCGTTGGCAAGTTGCAGGCTCCTGACAGCAGGCCGGTAGTACTGTTGTGCGCACACAAATCCGGACCCTACATATTCGGGGCCCAGCGTAGCCTCATAGACACCCTTGATGGCCTTCGTAGAATTGGCATCTCTGCCATCTGTACCCTGCCCACTACTGACAATCGGGATTACATCGATGCCGTGTTGGAGCGTTCAGCCGGAGTCTATGTTTTTTCCTACCGCCAATGGGGCCCTGCGCCGGAAGCCGAAGCTGTAATCAGGAGCTTCATGGAGATTATCCGAACCCATAACGTAGACGTGGTCCATGCAAACACCATAATGCTCCGTGAGCCGCTCACCGCAGCCCAACGATGCGGAGTCACGACTGTAATCCACGCTCGGGAAATCATCACTAATGATCAAGATGTTGCCAGGCGCATAGGCATTACCCCTGACGAAATCGTCAGACAGGTTGCTTACAGGGCGGATTTCATCATCGCGAATTCCGAAGCTACCGCTGAATGCTTCAAAGACCTGAGCCCTGTCTGGGTTGTCCCCAACACGGTTGATATAGACCAGTTGGATATACCTAATGAGGTGGATCCTGGCAATGTACGATTTGCTTTGGTAAGTAACAACGAACGCAAAAAGGGACTTGACGACCTCATCGAACTGGCAGCACGTTGCGAGACCATCGTGCATAATGCGCTATTTCTGGCTGTCGGCCCGCCTGGCGAGTATGTCGATGCACTGAAGAACGACCACGAAGAGGGGATTTTGCCCAGGAACATCGAGTTCTCCGGGTATAAGAACACACCACGAGAAGCCATGGCGGAAGCCAACGTGATCCTTAACCTCTCGTATGTAAAGGAATCTTTTGGCCGGACGGTATTGGAAGCGATGGCTGCTAGACGTCCAGTAATAGCTTACGACTGGGGAGCGCTTTCCGAAATCATCCGCCATGGGGAAAACGGTTACCTTGTGGGTTTCCGGAATATCGACCAACTAGTGACTGCGATTAAGACCCTATGCGAAAACCCCAGGCTCATCAGCGAAATGGGAACTCAAGGGCGCGAGTGCGCCATACTCTATTATTCTCCTGAGACACTTACCGAACGCCTCAGGGATGCCTATACCCACATCTTGACAGAGAAAGACTCACGACTACAGGCCCGCAACCTGGATTTGCTGCGCAAGGCTCCGCCCACCACCATTATCATCCCGGTTTACAATGCTTATGAAGAACTCCGGCAGTGTATTGCTTCGGTCCAGAAACATACAGACCTTACCGAGAATCGCCTGCTCGTGATGGATGACGCAAGCGACGATCCAAGGGTGAACGAATATCTCAATAGCCTCACAAACGTTCAGGTAGTACGTAATGAAAGGAACATGGGTTACACCAGGACCTGCAATAAGGGGATTTCGCTGGCATCCTCCTGCGACATAGTACTCCTCAATAGCGACACGATCGTAACCCCGTGGTGGCTGGAGTCACTGCGCTTGGCTGCATACTCAGCACCCGAAGTAGGCACCGCCACAGCTCTAAGCGATAATGCCGGGGCATTTTCCGTACCTCTGGCCAATCAGCTTAATGCAAAACCTGATGAGGTCACTCATGAGGATTATGCACTCCTGATGAGGAAATTCTGTCGTGCTTGCACCATACCGGATGTCCCAACCGGCAATGGTTTTTGCATGTTCATCAAGAGAGACTTGATCAAACGCATTGGCCGCTTTGATGAGCAGGCTTTTCCACGCGGGTATGGTGAGGAGAACGATTTCTGCATGCGGGCTGTTAATGCAGGCTGGCGCAATGTCATTGCCCCCGCGGCTTTCGTATTTCATCAACGCAATGCAAGTTTCCAGGGAGAAAAAGACAGCCTGGCAGCTTCGGGCAGGGAGATCATCAACAAGCGCTATCCCAACTACTCCCGGCTCGTGAAGGAGGCCTTTTCGTGCTCAACAATGGAGGACCTGCGAAGAGCAACAGAACGTGCCGTAATCGCTGCCAGGGAGCAGGTCGTGAAAAATCATGTACGAACTGGCTTGGAGGGAGCCATGGTTTCCCTGGAGGAGCAGAGAGAAATCAACGGCATAGAAGCTGATAAGCAAGTCTGAAGTGAATCGAATTGGGATTCCATCCAAAATGGAAGATTTGACTTGATGTCGCGATTGTCCGCCTCACATTGCACGTACCAGAGTGATTGACGCTGCACGGGCAGGGTGATATCCTCTGGTATGGAGTTGACCTCGAAACCGGGCATGATTAGAGCGTGTCCTGCCGGGCAGTGAACACGGAGCAGGGCAGCAGAAGCAAAATTCTC
>PUNJ01000151.1 GCA_003551705.1 Chloroflexota bacterium
CCCCCGTCACGGCCAAAACCGGCAACATCGCCCCAGCCGCCGCACAACTCCCCCACCCTAACCAATCGTTCCCCTCCTCCTCCCCATAATGACACCGCTTTTGCCCCGCCGGGCCATTGGCAACCAGCCCCACCCCTGCTAACGTAATAATATCTCCCGGGGACGGCACCCCAAAAAACCCAAAGCCACGACCGGCAGCCGGGTTTCCCGTAATACTTGCGCCGCCCGCCCCGATCGGGCAAGAGCCGCCCCCGCGAGCAGGAGCAGGAATATCATGACACCAATCGTCGTATGGAGCGATTCCATGTTACACGACCATGGAAGTAACCTATTTAACCGGTATCATTGCCAAATTACTGGCCCTGGCTGACGGCGTTGTAAGTTACTGGACCACCGAACCGAAGGTCCTCCATGACGAATGTGGTCCATCCAAAATACAAGTAAGCTTGAATGAGTGCGGCGAGGCGTTTGCCGAAAGCATCCGGAACATGACAGTCTCCACTGTCGAGTTCATAAACAGCATCATGTCCGCCATGGGAGCAGGCAACTACTAGCCCCAAGGCGACCTGACCAGGCGTCTTCGCCTCGACAACAGCCTGAACAGACGGGAAATTTTCCGGGTGAGACGGGGTCCATTCCTCCGCCGGACTTCGCCCAACCCGACCGGCGCGGCTTCATCACGGTCCGGCCAACTCCGCCATGGCCGGAAACAGCCGGTGGCCCGGCCGCGGCAGCATCTATTTGAACGCGCCGGCATGCAGAACGCGGCACGACACGAAACAAACGTGCACCGCAGCAGCAGCCTGCGCCCGTACGACCAAGCAAAGCATTTAGAGGACTGTGAGATGAGGGGGTTGGGTTACTTTGCCTGGATGCTTCTGACCGTTCAAGCAGGACTGTGGCTTATGCTGCTGGTCATGTTGATGAACGGCCCGATCACCCTCATCGAGAACAACCGGGCCATCCTCACCGCGGAGATCGCCTGGGCAGCCTCCAACGTGCTGATCGGACTGGCCCTGCTGGCGTGGGCGAGCTATAGACACGCCAGGCGTAGTTAGGGCCCTGTAAGCGCCAGGACCGACGGGCAGCGAACCTGACACCCACCTCCACCCATACCACACCCCGGCACCTGCAGGCCGGGCTTGCTTGGCAAGCAGTACCGCTGCCGGACCCAACTCACACCTGGAAAAAACGCACGCAATTATTTATTGCATGAAAAACCAGGCCCATTACGCATAATTACCGTTGACTACCGCCCGGAACCAGGCTTAAAATACCTTCCGGAGGAGCAGTGGACCATATATGGGCGCCTTGGCGAATGGACTTTATCCTGGGTGATAAACCCTCCGGCTGCATCCTTTGCATGAGACCCCTCGAAAACGACGACAGGGCCAATCTCATCCTCTTCCGCAGCCAGTTGAATTTCATCATCCTGAACAAGTACCCCTATAACCCCGGGCATATCATGGTGGCCCCCTACAGGCATATCCCCGACCTCGCGGACATGACCCCGGAGGAAATGGTGGAGCATTTCGAGCTGGTAAGAAAGATCACCATCGTCCTCAGGCAAGCCTTCTCGCCAGCCGCATTCAATATCGGCCTCAATATAGGCAAGGTGGCCGGCGCCGGAATCGGAGACCACATCCACTCCCATATCGTGCCCCGCTGGTCGGGAGATACCAATTTCATGCCCGTAGTGGCCGACACACGGGTGCTCCCCGAATCACTGCTCTCCACTTACGACAAGCTCAAGGACCTCGTTGGCAGGGCCTGCTGCCCCTAGGACCCCTTGGCTCTCCGACCCTCCACGCCCCCCTTGTTGAGTTCCCGTCTTACCCCTGCGTGCAGCAGCTTCATCCCCCAATAAACGAAAGGGCGAGGCTTTCGCCCCACCCCTATGCCAAGATGCTTCAATCTGGTCTATTGCTGGCGAAGATCGTCCTTTTCGTGGAAAGCCGCCCTGGCCCCCTTTTCCCGCCTTTCCCTGAAGAAGTTGAATTCCCCAGGCTCATGGCGGACATTCGTGAACATCGTGTGGGTAATGTAAGCATATGTGAAGGAGTCCGTGAGCCCCATCCTGTCGTAGAACAGGTGCCGGCAGGCCTTGCCGATGGCGATCCCGTCCCTGGGCATCAAGCAGAGGTCCTTGGCCAGAGCCTGTACCTCGTCCTCAAGCTTGTCCAGGGGCACGGACTTGGTTACCAGCCCCATGGCTTCGGCTTCCTTGCCGTTGATCTGCCTGCCGCTGATATAGAGGTCCAGCGCCCGCCTCATGCCTACCGTCATCATGAGGTGGCCGAAGGTATGCTCTCCGCCGCCGGCGAAGCCTATCCGCTGGCCCGGGAAGCCCATTTTGCAATCGTCGTCGCAAATGAAGAAGTCGCAGAGCATGGCAATCATAAGACCCGCTTCAAGAGCAAATCCGTGGACCTGGGCAACCGTCAGTTTCGGACTGAGGAAGAACCTCTTGTAGCCCTCGCTGATTCCCATCCTGTCCATCTTGAGCCGGATCCTCTGGCTGGGCCGCCGGTCATCCTTGCCTGTGCCGAAACCATACACGAAGCCGACCTTGCTCAGGTCCTGCCCGGCAGAGAAGCACCGCCCCGCTCCCTTGAAGACTATGACCTTGATCTCATCGTCCTCCTCTGCCTGGGTGATGGCATCGAGGACTTCGGCGAAATCCTCTCCTACGGAGATGATTACGTAGGAGTTCATCTTCTCGGGTTTGTTGAAAGTTATGGTCGCTATTTCACCGTTTTTCTCATACTTGACAAACTTGTAGTCTTTCGGGTCCATACCTTCCTCCATGCGCAAAACTCGCCTCTATACTAACACCCGCCAGCCAGGCGTGTCAATTTGGTGAGGCGCCCGCCTGTACGGCCGCCCGGTGGCTACAATTGAATTGGCTGCAACCAACGCGGGCGGTCCTGATCAGGAGCCCTATTCCAAGCAACGCATTTTGCTCGATTTGCCGGCATCATGAATATCAGAATTCGCAACGTCATTTTTCTGGCTGTAACGTTTCTCCTCATGTATGCCCTGGTCCACCTCAGCCTGCAGAGCTTCCGGGTGGACGGGCAGAGCATGGAACCCAGCTTCATGCATGGCCAGTTTCTTCTGGTCGAGAAGCTTGGATACTACTTTCAAGACCCGCAAAGGGGAGACGTGATCGTCTTCAACAATCCCGGTTCACCGAATCGAGCGCCATTGATCAAGCGCATAGTGGGACTGCCCGGCGAACTCGTTGAGGTAGAAGACGGCAAGATCCTGATCAACGGAACGGAGCTAAGGGAAAACCCGCCACTGGGAATGATGCCGCACACACAGACCGATTCAATGACAGTGCCGGACAATACCTATTACGTGATGGGCGATAACCGGAGCGGGACCACCGGTTCTCACCTCTTCGGCACCGTGCCCAGGGAAGACATTGTCGGGCGTGTGTGGATGAGATACTGGCCCCCTTCGGATATCAGCCTCGCTCCACCCTACGCGGCCGCCCTGGACTGATACCGACACGGCCCATTCCCGCTGGTCTCATCCGGCGGACGCGCCGCGACAGCGCCAGGCAAAGGGGGCCGTACGAGCTTCAGCTACTGAAAGGTGCGCCGGGGCCGGTGATTCAAAAGCAGCCACACAATACCCTGCCCGACCGCTGCTTGACCCCAGTCCGCACCTGGGGATGCACTGGATTCAAGCCAGACCCGGTTACTTCTCTTCGTGATCGTGGGAATGACAGCCGCAGTCGCAAGCGTCAACCGAGCACTCGCTGGCGTTATAGATGGTCAGTTGCGGGCCCTCCGGGGTATCGATGCAATCGATGACCATGGTAGCCGGTTCGAGGATGTCAGCCAGCTCGGATGATACATGAACGAGAGGCCCCTCCTCCCCTTGAATTACGTCATCGTCTTCCGCACCAAAGCCTACTCCAAGTGAGATCGCATCACCATCCAGGTCCAGTCGCAGCACCTGGTCGGGATCCGTAGTGTTTTCGGCCAGTATCCCTTTCAACTCCGCTGCTGCATTGTCTGTGATGAGTATCATATGGTCTTCCTTTCCACGCACTTTTTGCCAAACCGAAAACACGGTGACAGTGCCAGATTCTGTGATTCGCTCTTGTATGGAGCCCGGAGTAATACCGGTTATGCCATCGAGGATTGATTCACTACCCCGAATACTACGTTACGCAGGCTGTTGTGTCAAGGCGTTCTTCTCAAACCTTCCCCCCATTATTCATTTGCTAAAATGGGATAGGGACATAGCCATGATCAGAGCGCCCCGGTAATCCGAATACCATCCCCGGCAAGCCGGGGCGGCACCGGACCGGGTCCGGTCCTCCTCCCTCATCATACCTCGGACCAGGCTGCCGGGAGCACAGCGCCGGAGGCATTATGAATAAGATAGCTTTGATCCCCATCAAGGGGATGATCGTCAGCGAGAAGTCAGCCGTATCAGGTGTCAAAAGGGTTGCTTCAACGGAAATTGTTTCCTTCTTGAGGGAAGTACAAAAGGACAAGTCCGTCAAAGCCGTGGTCCTGGAGATAAACTCCCCAGGCGGCACGCCCTTTCCATGCAAGGAGATTGCCGACACAATCAAAGCCATGCACAAGCCGGTCATCTCATGGGTGAGGGAGGTGGCTGCTTCCGGGGGCTACTGGGTGGCCGCCGCCGCTGACGCCATTGTTTCCAGCAACCTCAGCACGCTGGGATCAATAGGTGTGGTCAGTGTCCGCCCCGATCTGTCAGGATTGCTGAAACACCTGGGCATAGACGTGGACGCCCTGGCTTCGGGGCCTCACAAGCTGTACGGTGTGCCGGCCATACCCCTGACGCCGGAGCAGAAGCAAGAGGAGCGCCAGAGGAGAGAGGACGACATCAACCTAATTCAACAAAGCTTTCTCGACGAGATAAAAGGCTCCAGACAGTTGAACGACAATGCCATGGTCGAGATCTCGTCGGGCAAGACCTACCTGGGACTGGAAGCAAAGGACTTGGGACTGGTTGACGAGATAGGCGGCAGGGAACAAGCCTTGAAGATGGCCGCCTCACGGGCCGGGATAGCCAAATACAAGGTAGTCGACTACACCAGGAAGCTGGAAAGACCCAGAAAAGGCCTGCTGGGAAAGCTGCTCGACGGTTTCTTCTAGACCTGGGCCGGTACCAGCGCAGAGTACACAGCACCGGGCGGGACTTCCCCACTACTCCACAGCCGCATGACAGCTGCGCACAGATGAAAAACTTCGCGCCTTATGTTAACATATCTGTGGTCCAGCGCTCACACCCGGCTCTCGGACTGATCAGCAGGGCCGGCAAAATCAGAAACCTGCCCTGGACCCTAGATAAGGGACACCGGATGTGGACTGTAGTAGGAGCACTGTTATTCGTAGCCGGCATCACCTTCCTGATCAAGCCCGATGTGTTTTCCAAGATGGTCGTTAAGAGGACCAGCCTGGCCCAGATGATCATGAGCCCCTCCAGCTATTTGACTTACATGAGGCTTATGGGGGGCTTCTACGTCGCTCTGGGTCTCTTTTTCATCTTCGCATACTAACCCCGGTCCTTATATAGCCGGGACTGTCTGCCTGCTTGCCCGTAGACCATCAGCAGGGCATGCGCTTGGGCATGCCCATTGACAGCCTGGCCGGGCAAGCCATAGAATACCGCCAGGGTCCGGCTTCTTCCTCATCCCTGCCCGAAAAGAGAGGGCCGGCTTCTTCCGGAAGTAAGGCGAAGGAAGGGACAGGTGATTTCAAGAGGTTATATACCGGACGCCCGCCAGACCGAAAGTCTCCCCGAATGGCACGTCTCCCTGCTGCGCATGCTGAGGGCCTATACGGGCAACTTCCGCATCCTGTCCTTCGAGACCATATGCGGTCTTCTCAGGCAAAATGCCCCCGAGATCACGGAGACCGAAGTGCGGGATGCGCTCGAGGTCCTCAAGCAGCGAGGATCGGTGGGTGAAAGACATGGAGCGCTCGGGGGCAGCTACTGGTTCAGCACGGAAGAGGCCCGCTTCCAGCTGGCTCCGCCCGCGCGGAGGCCCTCCATACCCCTGCTCACACCCGCCCGGGACGGGCCTTGCCCCCTCCCTGCTGAAGGAGATATAAGCCAGGTATTCAAGGGCCCCTCTCTCAAGGAACTGGTACTCCTCATCCTCAAGTCCAAGGGGTATGCGGTCCCTGCACGACCGGGTAGTGTGTATGCCGGCATTACCTTGGACGCCTGGGCGGAAACACCGGACGGCAGGGTGATTATCGTGGAGTGCACGGGAGTGGATGAGACGCTCAAGGCAGCCACGGTCTGGGACCTGGCCGCACGGGCAAGAACGGTCATGGCACAAGACACCGAGCGCCGGGTAGAGGCCTGGCTGGTGTGCATGGGACGCATAACACCGGATATAGAAAGAATATGTGTGGACCTGGCAGTCAGACTGGTCAGACCCCTGGAACTGATTGAAGACGCCATGTCGGAGGGCATCCTCGGTATCGGCTGGAGATGCATGCGCCCTTACGTAGCCAGGATCGGTGAACCGGGCGTCTTCCTTGGTCCGAACAGGAGCGGGAAGCCAGGTACCCAGCCAGGGAGGGAAGCATGAACCATAGAGAAGACCTGCGCGAACTGGTGGAGGCACTCATCTGCATTGCCCACAATCCCGTCGCACAGTCTCTGGCCGAGCTCGGCAGGGCAAAGGATGGCATGCGGGTGAGTGAATTCATTTCCGGCTATGCCGGACTCAAAGACGGCGAGTTCCTTGGCGTGCTGTCCACGCTGTTCGGTCTCAGCTTCGCAGCAGGAAAGGCCCGGTGTGATACAGGCATAGGTTCCGCCCTGAACGGACTGCTGTCCGATGTCTTTGCCGTGCTCACAGATACCTCCTCCAGACGGGAGTTGATGGAATACCTCGGCGTCAGGGAGATTGACCCGCCGGAGGTATCGTACTGGAAGGACCGGTTGACCATGCTGGACACCCCGGAAGTCTTGATCATAAAGGTCCTGGCCGGTCTTGATGCCAACGGAGAGGGGAAGGGGAAGAGCCTCGACGAGATCTCCGACGGAGCACGATCGATGGAACCGGATGCTGAAGTGTCGCCTGCCGACCTGGCCCGCCTGACCTCCAAGATGCCCGTAGTCAAAGATGGACCCATGTACTACCTGTCGGTGGAGCCATGGCATGCCTTCCAGGAGGCCCTGGCGGCTATGGAAACGGCAGTGGCAAGACCGTCCGAAACAGGACAGGACTAACCGGGAGCGCCGGCTTCAGGCACGGAGATGGCGAAGGTATTGCCCCTGCCGATCTCACTCTCAACCCATAACTCGCCATGCTGCAATTCCATAAGCTGCTTGGATATGGCCAGGCCAGGCCCGAGAGCGGCGATATGCTGCCTGCCAAGCGGGCCGTTCCCGTCATAGCATAGATCGAAGAGCCTGCCCGTCTCCTCCTCCGTCATGGCAGGCCCGCAATCGATCACTTCCAGGATAGCCTTCCGGCCGGCAACCCTGGCCCTGACGATGATCTTTGCCTGTTCAGGAGAGACTTCGCTTGCATTTTCCATGAGATTGGCAAGCACCAGCTGCAGCCGCTCCCTGTTGGCTCTTATCGCGGGCAGGGTCTCCGGCAGGTCCATTTCCACAGATTGGGCCTTTTTCCTGAGTGCAGGCGCAAGTTGCGAGACGGCATCATCCAGGACAGGCGCCAGCTCCAGCGTATCCAGCTCGAGGGCGATGCTGCCGGACTTCATGGTCAAGTAGTCCAACAGCTCCGTTATCCTGCGGTCTACCTTGCGGGCGTTCGCAGCGATATTTTGTATGAGGGCTTCCTTGTGCCTGTCCGGGTCGGACTCCAGCAGTTCCAACACGCCCAGAAGCTCGGAGGAGAAGACTATGGCAGTGAGAGGCGCCTTCAGTTCGTGAGCGATGTTGTGGACCAGGTCAAAGCCGTGTTCATCGGCGGACGGTGTTTCTGCCGGGTCCCTTACCCGGCTTTGATCGCTGGTGTATGGCGCAGCCTGACCCCGTACCAAGGCATGTCTCCATCCGAACAACCGCCGGTACAGGGCAACAAGCCCGCTGCCTAGACCCCTGAGGATACCCCCCTTGTTTGCGACCAAACTCCTATCCTCTTGCCCCTCGGGCTGGAGTTTCCTGTACTGTATTATAGCCTTCCAGGAGACCAATATCTACTTCGACAGAAGTTGGTCCTCCGGTGAGCGTTCCGGTCCGAGCCCTGTGAAGCCTAGTCTATTTCGACAAGCTCGATGTCAAAAGTCAGGTCCTTGCCTGCCAGGGGATGGTTGGCGTCCAGGGTTACCTTTGACTCAGTGACATCGATGACGGTCAACCTGAATACCCGGCCGTCCTCCTGGCGCACATTCAGTTGCTGCCCGGCCTGCAAGTCCAGATCAGCAGGCAGGTCGGATCGCTCGGCCTCGATGACCATCTCCTTGTGATGCGGTCCGTAGCCATCTTCCGGCGGGACCTTTGCCTGGGTCTTTTCTCCCGGGCTCAGTCCGACTACGGCATTCTCAAATCCAGGAATGACCTGTCCGCTGCCTATGGTGAATTCCAACGGGGAACGGTCCTGGGAAGTATCGAAAACTGCACCATCTTCGAGTTTGCCGGTGTAGTGCACCTTTACCTTGTCTCCCTCTTTTGCTTGGGTCATGATAATCTCCTTTCAAATCTAAGTTGAGTTTCAAAATAAGCAGGAAAGAGTATGGAGGACAAAAAAAGCGATTCGTCTGGACTTAACGAGGAGGACTTCTGATGCCCCTTATTGAATCAGAACGTATGTATCTCAAACTTTAGCAGATAATCACAGATTTGAAAAGTTTGACGCAGGGAGGCTCGTCCAAGGAAGAGGTTACTTTACGTAGACCGTCTTGACGTTGGTGAATTCCCTTATTCCATATTCGGCCAGCTCACGCCCATAGCCGCTGGCCTTGATGCCGCCAAAAGGCAATCGCGGGTCCGACCTGACCGCTTCATTAACGAAGCACGAACCGGCTTCAAGCTCGAATGCTGCTATCCTTTCGCCCCGGGCCCGGTCTGAAGTGAAAACCGCTGCGCCCAGGCCGTAAATGGAATCGTTGGCCGCCTGTACGGCCTCAAGCTCTCCCGACACCGGTATGACGGCGGCTACTGGACCGAACAGTTCTTCCTCATAAGCCGGCATACCCTTTCGCACGCCGCTGAGCACGGTCGGCGGATAGAAGGCCCCGCTGCCGGCCGGTATTTGCCCGCCCAGCAAGCACAACGCACCGGCCTCCAGACTCCGTTCCACTTGCCGGTGTAGCGCGTCTCGGAACTCCAGGCCGGCCAGAGGCCCGACAAGCGTATCCTCGTCCATGGGATCGCCGGTCTTTGCGGCCTTCATCTTCTCCACCAGCAGTCGCTCAAAGGTCCGGCACACGTCCTGGACTACGATGAAGCGCTTGGCCGCTATGCAGCTCTGACCGGAGTTGGTCAACCTGCTGGCGCAGCAGA
>PUNJ01000056.1 GCA_003551705.1 Chloroflexota bacterium
AAAGCCCGGGCCGAAATTGCCAGGGACAGGGAAGATAGCCTGAACCAGTTGCGATCGGAGTTTGCTGAACTGGCGACCCGGGCCGCTGAGAAGGTAATTCGCCAGTCACTGGACGGTGAGAGACACCAGAGGCTGATCGACCAGGTACTAGAGGAAGGACTGACCTCCAGGAAAGACTAGAGTAGACGCATGGCAAAGGGTGTATCCGGCAAGAGGCATGCTCAGGCGGTGTTCCAGATTGCCAGTGATAGTGGAACTCTCGAGGAATGGCACGCCGACCTGAAAAGGATTGACGAAGTGTTCAGTAACGCCGACGTAGCTCGTTTACTGGACAGTCCGAAGCTCTCACACGCAACCAAACGGGAGGTTGTGGCAAACCTCTTATCGGGAATCTCGCCCGTAGCCTTAAACCTGGCACAACTGCTGGTCAACAAGAAGAGGCTTGATATCACGAGCAGTTTGCTGGCGGAATATGAGAGACTCATGAATTCACGCCTGGGCAGGGAGACGGCGATACTTATCACAGCCATACCTCTCCACGAACAGGAGAAGCAGAAGATAGCCAAGGTCTTGGCCATGCTTATGGGCAAGGAACTAGTGATCGACACCGAAAACGACCCGGAGATACTGGGTGGGCTGATAGCCCGGGTAGGCGATACTTTGATCGACGGGAGTGTGCGTACTACTTTGCTGCACTTGAAAGAAAGCTTGAGGTAGCCGGGGATCTTGGCAGTAGTTGAAGAAGCCGGGCAGGAGGGATAGTTATGGTGACACGCGGCGATGACATTGCCTCAGTTATAAGAAGACAGATTGAGCAGTTCGGGACCAAAGTGGCCATGGTCAATGTGGGGACAGTGGTCGAGGTTGCCGACGGCCTGGCACGTATACATGGCCTATCTGAAGCAAGATACAATGAACTGCTCCAATTCCCCAACGATATCATGGGAATAGCCCTCAATCTGGAAGAGGACGCCGTCCGAGCCGTCATCCTCGGAGAAGATTATGCCATCAAGGAAGGTGATGAGGTTCGCTGCACAGAACGCATTCTCGAAATACCGGTGGGAGATGCACTCATAGGGCGTGTTGTTGACCCGCTGGGCCAGGCCTTGGACGGGAAGGGGCCAATTGCTGGAGTAAAGAAACGGCCCATGGAGCGGGTAGCTCCCAACGTAGCCGTCAGAGCGCCGGTGAATGTGCCTATACAGACCGGGATCAAAGCAATCGACAGCATCGTCCCCATCGGACGCGGCCAGCGTGAGCTTATTATCGGCGACCGCTTTACAGGCAAGTCAGCCATATGTCTCGACACTATCATCAATCAGAAGGGCGGCGACCTGATATGCATATATGCAGCCATAGGCCAGAAGACTTCCAAGGTAGCCCAGGTAGTGGCCACGCTGGAGGCTTATGGAGCCATGGACCATACGGTAGTCGTTACAGCTGGGGCTTCAGACCCCGCACCGCTCCAATACCTCTGTCCCTTTGCCGCCTGTGCCATTGGCGAGGAGTTCATGGAGCAGGGCAAGGACGCTCTGGTTATCTACGACGACCTGTCAAAGCATGCCTGGTCATACCGGCAAATATCATTGCTACTGCGACGCCCACCAGGACGAGAAGCCTATCCTGGGGACGTTTTCTATTTGCATAGCCGTCTCTTGGAAAGAGCCGCTAAACTCAACGAAGAGAACGGTGGTGGATCTCTTACAGCTCTGCCCATCATCGAGACTCAGTTGGGAGACATGTCGGCCTACGTGCCAACCAACGTCATATCCATCACCGACGGTCAAATATACCTGGAGACTGACATGTTCAACACGGGTATTCGGCCCGCCATAAATGTGGGGCTCTCTGTATCCCGCGTCGGCGGAGCAGCCCAAACAAAGGCCATGAAAAAGGTAGCCGGCAAACTCAGGCTCGAGATGGCCCAGTACCGGGAGCTAGCCGCCTTCGCTCAATTCGGCAGTGCCGATCTCGATAAAGCTACAAAGGCCCAGCTTGAAAGAGGACAAAGGAGTACCGAGATTCTCAAGCAGAACGAATACTCTCCCATGACCTTGGACCAGGAGGTATTCATCCTCTACGCAGTGACCAGCGGGCATCTGGATGACCTGCCGCTGGACCAGGTAGCCGCTTTCGAGACCGCTTTCATCAAACACATGCAGTCAGCCCATCCCGATATCGGGCGGGAGATATTGGACACCCAGGACCTGCCCACTGATCTGGAAGACAAACTTAGAACAGCCATACTCGAATTCAAGGAAGACGGCAGTTGGTAGCCATGCAGCTCAACACCACGCATTGTGAAGCAGGTAAAGTATAGTGGCCAATATTCGTCTCATCGGGCGGCGTATACGTAGCGTTCAATCAACGGCCAAGATCACCAAGGCCATGGAGATGGTCGCCACCTCCAAGATGAGGAAGGCACAGGAGGCGGTCCTGGCCGGCCGCCCATACGCCGAAAAAATGCAGGAGGTCCTTGCTGATCTGGCTTCACAGCCAGGCAATGCTCTCCATCCTCTGCTGGAAAGGCGTGAGCCCCACAGAATCGCCATTATACATATCACTGCAGACCGGGGACTTTGCGGCGGGCTCAATACAAACATGAACCGTGCCACGGTAAACTTCATGTTGGAGAGCCACATACCTGCTACGTTGATTACAGTGGGCAAGAAGGGAAGAGACTTCATGGTGAGATACGGCCGGGATGTCAGGGCCGAGTTCATCGGTCTCAGTGATCGCCCCAGCATGCTGGATACACTACCCATTTCGAAGATAGTGATCGACGATTACTGCAGCGGCTACGTAGACGCAATCTATCTGGCCTTTACCAGATTTGTCAGTACCATGACCCAAAGGCCGGCCCTGCAACAATTGCTCCCGGTAGAGCCGGCTGTGGTAGAGCGGGTGGGCGAAATCGAATACATCTATGAACCGGACCGGAGGACCGTTCTGGCCGAACTCCTGCCTCGTTTCGTGGAAATGCAAGTCTACCATGCTATTCTGGAATCGATTGCCAGTGAACAATCAGCAAGAATGGTGGCCATGCGAAATGCAACGGACAACGCCAACGAACTGGCCCAGGACCTGACATTGAACTACAATAAAGCACGCCAGGAGATGATTACAAACGAACTGCTCGACATCACCGGAGGAGCCGCGGCACAAGCTTAGGAGGTAGTATCTATGGCCAAGGGCAGAGTAACTCAGATTATTGGAACGGTGGTCGATATAGAGTTTCCCCCGGAAGAATTACCGGCTTTGTACAGTTCGGTTGAAATAGAGAATAACGGATACAAGACTGTTCTCGAAGTCGAGCAACACATCGGTAATAACTGGGTCCGGTGCCTGTCTCTCGGCCCGACCGACGGCTTTCAGAGAGGCGCGGAGGCAGTTGATACCGGAGCACCCATATCGGTCCCCGTCGGAAAGCCGACGCTGGGGCGGCTTTTCAACGTGCTCGGCGAACCCCTGGATAACCTCGGCGTCGTCAAATCGGATGATTACTGGCCCATTCATCGCACACCGCCGGCCTTCCAGGACCAGGAGACCACTACCCAGATGCTTGAAACAGGTCTCAAAGTGATCGACCTTATCACGCCCTTCACCAGAGGGGGCAAAACCGGAGCCTACGGCGGCGCAGGGGTGGGCAAGACCGTGATCATTATGGAACTTATTCACAACATCGCCACGGTGCACGGCGGCTACTCCGTCTTCGCCGGAGTAGGTGAACGGTCCAGAGAAGGCAACGACCTCTGGAGGGAAATGACGGAGTCCGGCGTCATCGAGAAGACCGCCCTGGTATTCGGGCAGATGAACGAGCCACCCGGCGTCCGGGCGCGTGTAGCTCTGACCGGACTTACCATGGCCGAGTATTTCCGTGACGTTGAAGGCCAGGACGTTCTCCTATTTGTCGACAACATCTATCGATACGTGCTGGCCGGTATGGAGGTATCGGCCCTCTTGGGACGAATGCCCTCAGCAGTCGGTTACCAGCCTACACTGGCCACAGAGGTCGGTGATCTCGAAGAGCGGATTACCTCCACCAAGAAGGGATCAATCACTTCCTTCCAGGCCATTTACGTTCCGGCCGACGACTATACCGACCCTGGTATCGTCAGCACCTTCGGGCACCTGGACGCCGTCATAGCACTGGAACGCTCCATCGCCGAGCTGGGACTGTATCCGGCGGTCGACCCGCTGTCCTCCAATTCCCGTATTCTCGATCCCAAGGTCGTGGGCGAAGAGCATTATTCCGTTGCCAGAGGTGTTCAGAAGGTCCTGCAGAGATACAAGGAGCTTCAGGATATCATCGCCATCCTTGGCATGGAAGAGCTCTCTGAGGAGGACAAACTTACGGTCACCAGGGCCAGGCGCATTCAGAGATTTCTGTCGCAGCCCATGTCAGTCGCTGAGGCCTTCACCGGCCGGGCCGGTAAATATGTATCCATCAAGGAGACAGTGCGCGGCTTCAAAGAGATACTGGACGGCAAACACGATGACTTACCTGAACAAGCCTTCTTCATGGTCGGTACCATAGACGAAGCCATTGAGATGGCTAATACCCTGGAAAGATAGTGTATGGCAAAGGTTCTCAAGCTTGAAATCATCACCGCCGAGCAAGTAGCCTACCAGGACGAAGTAGATGCCGTAATCGTGCCCGGCATAGTCGGCCAATTGACCATTTTGCCCCATCACGCCCCTCTCATGACCATGATAGAGCCGGGTGAGTTGGTACTAAGAAAAGGCGGGCAGGAGACGTATATAGCGGTAACCGGCGGCTATCTCGAGGTCCTTGATAACAAGGTGGTGATCCTGGCCGACGCCGCTGAGCGAGCCGAGGATATCGACATCGCCCGAGCTGAACTGGCCAAAGAAAAGGCACAGGAATCGCTCCGTTCCCAGGCTCCCACTGATTTGGACCAGGCACGTGTGGAGGCCGCTCTGCGACGGTCGCTGGCCCGCTTGAAGGTAGCTGAGAGACGTCGCAGGCGGGATCATAGACCCCCATAAATCCACCTGAGGTAGTTGTCAGCCTAAACTTCAAGAGGGTCCCAACCAGCAAACTGCATAGCACCTTGGATGCTATGCAGTCCGTCCCAAAGCCCTTGGTACCGGAAAAGATTCCGGGGGCCTAATGAAGCATGCAAACGCCTTGGGGCTTACATTATCTCCAACTGGACCCTGGTACCTTCCCGAATTGCGGCTATTCTGAGCAAGGTGCGCATTGCTTGTGCAACCTTACCCTGCTTCCCAATGACACGGCCCCTGTCCTCTGCAGCAACCTGCAACTTCAGGACAATGCTGTCGGAGTTGGTTTCCTCGTTCACCGAGACCTCATCGGGAATGGTGACAATGGATCTGGCAATGTACTCTACAAGCTCTTTCATGTTTCCCCCCAACGTATGGCTCCTTTTTTATGCGTGTACGTTCTCAGTTACGCCCACCTTTTTCAGCAGCCGCGCTACTGCTTCGGTCGGCTGAGCTCCCTGTCGAAGCCATTCTAGAGCTTTCTCAGTATCAATCGACACGGTTTCCGGGTCAGTCAGTGGATCGTAATGCCCTATTTTGTCAATGTAGGCGCCATCCCTTGGCGACCTACTGTCCATGACCACCACCCGGTAGCTGGGTCGATTCTTTGCACCTACTCGTGATAATCTAATCTTTACCATGACAATTGACCATATTATCAGGTGTAAACGAGAAATTGTCAACTGGCATCTACGGTAAGATTGCCGGAGGGCGCTTGCGTTTTTCGACTGGCACTAACAACTACCTCCCAAAAGAGACCTGCTTCCACAATATACTTGGCCATACTACTCGATGTCTCGCTGAGAGTCCAGGCTGATCGACACTCTCGTCCTAATTTGTCTGTAATGCTTTTGGTCTTCCCCTGCCAGTTAAACAATGGTAAAGTATTGGTGATATGCGGCCTGCTTGCCCGCATTGCTACCTGGAAGGTTGGCTTTCACTAATCGCGAGCATGGGCCCGACTCGAACTACCTGCTCTGTCATTCATGGTGAAAAGACCGGTTGAGAGAGAAGGCCGTTATCGGCACGCCGGTCGTGCCCATCTTAAGACAAGAGAAACGGAGATACTGATTCGACTGGAAAGAGGGTGGATCATGAAGAAGCTGGGTTTAATGGTGATTACCCTTTTCTTGCTGGCGCTGGTTGCTGGTTGCGGCGACGGTGGTAACGGTAATGGCAATGGCAACGGCAACGGCGGCGACACTGGCAATGGTGTAACAACACAATGGATGGCATACGCGTTCGATCAGGTCGTCAAGCCGGCCTCGGGTGGTTCGGGCAAGATAGAGACCTTTGTATTGAGACAGACCATGGATGCCGATTTTGACGGTGAATTGCGCATAGAGGGCTCGTTCCTGGGCAAAGTCAATACGAATGTAAAGACTACAAAGACGCCATCATGGGACTTCAATTTCGATGATCTGGACTGGGAGGACTTGGACGACTTCGACTTTGATGAGCCCCAGGTTGTTGAGAATTCGGTACAGTGCTACGCGATCAAGCACCATATCACCATCGAGGGCAATCCCGACTGGGCCGGTTGGTGGTCAGAGGTCATCATTTACATCCCTGTGGACGAAGTCGGTGAAACCTATTACGGCTGGGTCTTCGCCAAGGCGGAGATAGAGGACTCTGTGGGCCAGACCGCCGAATTCGGCTACTACCTGACCCAGGAGATGAAGGAAGAAGGCCCCATGCAATACATGCCCTATATGGAAGAGAATGACGTCATGGAAGACATACACTTCGAATTTTTCGGCCTTTACGGATGGGCATGGGCGTGGTTTGGGCCGTTCACGGCATCAGGCACCCAATACCTCGAGGAAAAGAGCTGGAGCTTTGGCGGAATGTCCTATGATGTTTCCAGGATAAACAAGACCGTCGGCGCTTACACCTTCGATGCATGGTCCATAGAGATAACATGGACCGATGGTGACCAGAGCGGCATCTACAAGGCCATATGCTCACCCGACCTGGCACTGCCTATCTACCTGGAAATAGGCGAGGATGAGGACGAAGAATTCACCTTTGTTTATGAGTTAATCGACCTTACCCTCAAATAATCCGCTCAAAAACGACCATTTGGAGAGGCCGCCCAGAGGCGGCCTCTCTTGTTTGAACAAGGCAACGGACAATAGCTGATTGACCACCATTTGCATACCTGTTAGAATTTCGCCATCCTGGACGATCGAAACGAAATGCCGGTACCAAGAAATATAGCGGTAATCGACTATGGCGCCGGCAACGTCCGGAGCGTCGCCAACGCCCTGGCCAGCCTGGGATACCATCCCGATCTGACAGCTGATCCTGCCCGGATCCTTAAGGCCGGTGCCATACTCTTTCCCGGAGTCGGCGCCGGACCAAGTGCCATGCGCGAATTAGACTCTTCCGGCATGTCCGGCTGCATACGACAGGTGATTGCCGAAAACAGGCCATTCCTTGCCATATGTATCGGCATGCAGGTGCTTTTTGACAGCACTCAAGAAGGCCGTGGTTGCGACTGTTTGGGCATAATTCCGGGAGAAGTCCGGAGGATTCCCCCCGGCCCCAAGATACCACACATGGGCTGGAACCGGGTTAAACAGCACATTCGACACCCAGTCTTTGACGGTATTCCGGACGGGGCCAGTTTCTACTTCGTTCACAGCTATTGCGGCAGACCCGCAGACCCCACCGTTGTTGCAGGCACGACCGAGTATGGTGTAACGCTGTGCAGCATGATCATCAAGGGCAATCTCTTTGCCACCCAGTTCCACCCTGAGAAGAGCGGAAAATCAGGCCTGAGGATGTTCGCCAACTTCCTGGAATATGCCCTGGGAAACCAACGATAACCTTGGAGACGACATATTGTTGACCAAAAGGATAATACCCTGCCTTGACATGATTCGTGGGCGAGTCGTCAAGGGGACCAGTTTCACAGACCTCCGAGACACCGGTGACCCGGTGGAAATGGCTGCCTTTTACTACCGGGAGGGCGCTGACGAAATCGTTCTCTTGGACATCGGGGCCACAATAGAAGCCCGCGAGACGATGGTGAATGTCGTGGAAAGGGTTTCAGAGCAGGTGTTCGTCCCTCTTACTGTGGGCGGCGGAGTGCGTAATACAGATGACATACGGCGCATGCTGGCAGCCGGAGCCGACAAGACCAGTATCAACACTGCTGCCGTTCATAATCCTCACATCGTCGCCGAAGGCGCCGAAAGGTTCGGATCGCAGTGCATAGTACTGGCCATAGATGCCCGAGAAGTGGCTGGCAGCAAACCACGCCGTTGGGAGGTGCTCACCCACGGCGGGCGAACGCCAGCCGGACTCGATGCTGTCCAGTGGGCCCGGCAAGCCGTGGAACTGGGCGCGGGCGAGATACTCCTGACCAGTTATGACGCTGACGGCTCGCAAAAGGGCTACGATCTGGAGTTGACCCGCGCTGTCAGCACAGCTGTGAATGTTCCTGTCGTAGCCAGTGGAGGTGCCGGGCATCTGGACCACGTATACCAGGTGCTCACATACGGCAAGGCTGATGCCATACTCGCAGCAAGCATCTTCCATTTTCGCACCTACTCTATTGTCCAGGTAAAGGAGTATCTGATGGCCAAGGGAATCCCGGTGCGCTATTGATTAAGGGAGAACACGAATGGAATTGGTGAGAATAATACCTTGTCTGGACGTAAAGGATGGCCGGATCGTCAAAGGGATCAGATTCGTAGACCTGCATGACGCAGGAGACCCTGTTGAAGCCGCCATCGCTTACTGCAGGCAGGGAGCCGATGAACTGGCGTTTCTGGATATCTCCGCAACCACGGAGGAACGAGGTACGCGCCTCGAATGGGTCAAGAAGGTCAGAGTAGCTACGACCATCCCATTTACGGTGGGAGGAGGCGTTAGAAACCTCGCTGATGTTGGAGAGCTTATAGCGCTGGGCATCGACAAAGTCTCCATCAATACTGCGGCCTTCAAGAATCCCGAACTCATCCGGCAAGCCAGCCATGAATTCGGCAGAGCCCGTATCGTGGCCGCCATCGATGGCAAGAAGAACCCCCCCGGCAGTGACCGGCCGCGTATGGAGCTTGTCATTAGAGGAGGCATGGAAGATACCGGGCATGACCTGGTAGCCTGGGCCAGAGAGATCGAGGAGCTAGGAGCAGGCGAGATACTCTTGACCAGCCGTGATACCGACGGGACAAAGGATGGTTACGATATTGAAATGACCAGCGCTGTAGCTGAGGCCGTAGGCATTCCCGTTATCGCTTCTGGTGGAGCAGGAAGGCTTGAGCACCTCTACCAGGCGGTGGTTGAGGGTAAAGCTAGAGCTTTGCTTGCTGCTTCCATTTTTCACTTCGGACAAATGTCCATAACTGAAGCGAAGCACTACCTGGCTCGCAGAGGCATTCCTGTAAGCA
>PUNJ01000048.1 GCA_003551705.1 Chloroflexota bacterium
ACTTCAAGGTCACGCTCATCAAACATAGATACTCAATCTTATACCTTGCCTGGTTAAGGAGAACGTTGCGGAGAAATATCATCCGCATGAAGATTTCCCCGCGGCACTGAAGGACTGGGTGCCAGTTGGAACGGTTCCGCCAGAGGGCGGCACAACCAACCAGGCCATATACCTGCTGGATTTCCAAAAACGACTACGACGATAGTACCTTAACGGGAGAGAGTTTGGCCAGGGTAGTACGGAATCCACCTTGACTGGTGAAGGCGAAGAGCGTTGGCGGGTTGGATTTGTACCGTGATTATGATAGCTTTCTTGGATACCGGCCGGGTATAATCGTTTCAGAGGGGAGAACGTTTCATGGCTGAAGCAGGACTCAATCTATCGCACGTGCATCAGCTTGGTTACGTAGTGGGGGACATGGAAAGGGCCTGCAGGTATTATGAAGGGTTGTATGGCATGTCCTTTTCCCCTGTCATCGACGTCGACATGGGTGGCGCGGTCCTACGCGGCAGACCTGTGGCGACAACCATTAAAGTAGCCTTTGCACAGTCCGGGAGCGTCCAGGTCGAGTTTATCCAGCCCGTGGCTGGCGAGAACCTCTATACGGAGTTCCTTGCCAGGCATGGTGACGGCATCCATCACCTGGCGTTCATGGTGGATGACTGGGAAGCTGCCAAGGCTGTCTTTGCGGCAAGAGGTTTTACACCGGTGTTTCAACATGATATGGGAGTAATGGAGTTCGTCTACTATGACACCACGGAGGTAGGCGGGCTGATGACCGAGTTGCTCTACTATAAGAAGAAGATACAGGGCATAAACGCCTGACAGGGCAGTTCTGCCTGTTCCCATTAGCTGCAGCACACAGGGGGTCCGGAAATGAGTACAGAGACCGGCATCAGAGAAGAGACGAAACTGTGTCCCAGCACGCCGCGTACCAAGCAATTGAAGAAGGCCTACATGGAGGCCAAACCAAATATCTGCCTTGAACGCAGTGTTCTGGTTACGGAATCCTACAAGTCCACAGAGGCTCTGCCTCCCGTCCTGAGGCAGGCCCTAGCCTTTGACAAGGTCTTGACAGAAATGCCCATCTGGATACAGGACGGCGAACTGGTTGTAAGCAATATAGCGTCGAGGCCCAGAGGTATATTCCTGTTCCCGGAGTATGACGACCTTTGGCTCAGGAAGGAACTGGACACCGTCTCGACACGGCCTGCCGATCCGTGGTTACTGAACGAGGAGGACAAGGAAAAGTGGCGGAACTGCGCAGAGTATTGGCAGAGGAGAAACCTGGCCGCGGTCGCCGATGCGCTTACTCTGGACGAAGTCAAGGCAGCGCAGCGGGTGCTCTTCATCGACATCAGCATGGGCAAACAGGGCGGTATCGGCCACATCGCGCCGGATATAGAGGGGGTCATCAGGCATGGTCTAAATGCCTATATCGAGGCTGCCGAAAACCACATTCAGAGCCTGGACCACACAGATCCGGAGGACTATGCCAAACTGCCCTTCCTCAAGGCTGTCCTCATTTCTGACAGGGCCGTTGTTAAATGGGCCGGCAGATTTGCGGCCCTGGCCCGGGAGAAGGCGGCCATGGAGGGTGATCCTGTACGCAGGCAGGAGTTGGAGCAGATAGCCGAGACATGCGACTGGGTACCTGCAAAGCCGGCCCGGACTTTTCGCGAGGCGGTCCAAGTTGTGGCTCTTATAATGGCCTCCGTGCAGATCGAGTCAAACGGCGTCTCGATCGGCACCGGCAGGCTGGACCAGTACTGCTATCCCTTCTATGAGCGAGACATGCGGGAGGGCGTCATAACCAGGGATGGGGCCTTGGAACTCCTGGAGTGCCTGTGGCTGAAGATTGCCGAGTCCAACCGGGTGGTCAGCGCACGCAGCACCTATGTACATACCGGCTATCCCTTCTGGATACAGGTCCCCATAGGCGGCCAGACGCCGGACGGATATGATGCCACCAACGATGTTTCTTACCTCCTGCTGGATGTGTCCAGCAACATGCAGCTACACGAACCTACAGTCTCGGCCCGCATTCACAAGAAGACGCCGGACAGGTTTCTGATGCAGTGCTGCCAGGCCATCAAGTCTCATGGCGGCGGGCATCCAGCCCTGTTCAATGATGAGGTTATCATTCCCAGCCAGCTTGCCTATGTGCCCGGCATGACCAAGGAGGATGCCTACGATTACTGCATCATCGGATGCTCTGAAATATCCTTTGCCGGAAAGGGGACCGAAGGCATACCATACCATGCGGTGAGCCTGGGGAGGCTCCTCGAACTCATGCTGCAGGGCAAGGACCCGGTAACAGGAATGCCTGTTGAGCATGTTGGCGGGATGTTGGCCTGGGAGAACTTTGATGATATGATGCGGGCCTACCGGGAGCAGGTGCGCCGTTGTGCACGGATCATGTTTTTGCAGATACTGCCGCTGGTGGAGGCCCATAACAAACACAGGCCCTGCCCTTACCTGTCTTCGCTTACCATAGACTGCATCCGCCGGGGCAGGAGCTATTTTGATGGCGGGGCCCTGTACGGGAACTGGGTTGTCAATGCCTGCATCGTGGGCATAGCCACCCTGGCTAACTCATTGGCGGCTGTGCGCAAGCTCGTGTTCGACGACAGATCTGTCAGCATGGCCCAGCTGAAGCATGCGTTGGAAACCAATTTTGAGGATACCTCCACCAGTCCCACTGGTCCGGAAATCCAGGACATGTGCATGGGTGCGCCCAAGTATGGGAACGATGAGCCCTACGTGGACAATCTGGCCAAGGACTGCCTGAACATCCTTGTTAAGGAGCTTCGCCGGTACGAGACCATGCCCGGCCAGGGCTATGGGGCCACCATATCGCCGGTGGCTGCGCACATAACCTATGGCGTGATCTGCGGGGCTACTCCGGACGGAAGGAAGGCGGGTACACCGTTGAGCGATGCTTGTTCGCCTGCCCAGGGCACAGACGTTAATGGACCGACAGCCACCATCAAGTCAGTGGCCAATCTGGAGCACATCAACCTTGTGCAAGGCACCATATTCAACATGAAGATGCATCCCGGGCCGCTGGGGACCAGGGCCGGCATGGTGAAGTGGGCTGACCTGATAAGGACGTATTTTGATCTCGGAGGCTGGGAGATTCAGTTCAATGTAGTCGACGCGGACACCCTGAAAGCTGCCCAGAAAGAGCCGGAAAAATACAGGGACCTGGTGGTAAGGGTGGTTGGCTACAGCGCTTTCTTTGTTGAGCTGGACCAGGCGGTGCAGGACGACATAATCAGGCGAACCGAGCATGGCATCTAATCAGTGATGACGGGCAAGACGACCGGGCAGGTATTCAATATCCAGCGCTATTCCATCCACGACGGTGCCGGTATCCGGACACTGGTTTTCCTGAAAGGTTGTCCTTTCAGATGCCTATGGTGTTCCAATCCCGAGTCCCAGAAGGCCGGCCCGGAGCTTGGATATATTGAGTCCCGTTGTGTTGGTGCCGTCTCTTGCGGGGCACCATGTGTGGCGGTATGTGCTGCAGGGGCCCTGTCCCTGAATGCAGAGGATAGGGCTGTTGTTGACAGGCAGGGGTGTGATGTGTGCGGCAAGTGTGCCGGGGCATGCAGGAAGGGCGCCCTGAAGGTGGTCGGGCGTGAAATGATGGTGGATGAAGTCATGGCGGAGGTTGAGAAGGACAGGGCCTTCTACCGGCGGTCGGGTGGCGGGATGACGGTTGGCGGCGGCGAACCGCTGGCCCAGCCTGAGTTTACGGCTGTGCTGCTGAAGGCTGCTCAGGATGCCTTTCTCCACACTGCCCTGGAAACTTGCGGCCATGCGCCTTGGAGACACCTCGAGGCAGTGTTGCGTCATGTGGACCAGCTGCAGTTTGATTTGAAACATCCGGACCCGGTCAGGCACCGTGAACTCACCGGGCAGTCCAACGAGCTGGCCCTGAGCAATCTCGAAAGGGTGCTCTCCGTGAAGGCTCCCGGCGACGTAATCATAAGATTTCCCGTGGTCCCGGGATACACTGGCGAGATTGAGGACATCCAAGACATGGCCCGGTTTGTAGTCCGGCTGGGTTTCACGCAGGTGGAACTGGTCCCCTATCACATGCTGGGAGCCTCCAAGTATGCCCAGTACGGGATGGTCTACCGGCTGGATGGTTGCGTTCCGCCGTCAGAGACGGTCATGGCCGGTCTTAGGCGTACCGTGGAAGACCTCGGGTTGGCGGAGATGACCGGCAGGATCTGAAAAACACGACCTTGTGGAAGGAGCAGATGATGGATGCAGTGTATTTCGACGACGGCAGGGTCCAATTACGTCAGGTGGCGGAGCCCGATTATGACGGCGTGAGGGTACGGGTGCGTTCGGCTGGGATCTGCGGTTCTGATTTGCACATGCTGGCCATGAAGTACCCGCTGCAGTTCATCGTCGGGCATGAGGCTGCCGGTGTGCTTGATGATGGAACACCCGTGGCACTGGAACCCATCGTACCCTGTTCTTACTCCAACGCGGACCCAGCCTGCCGGTCCGGCAACTATAATCTCTGTGCGGCGGCTACGGGCCGGACGCTGGGGTTGGGCCGGGACGGGGGTATGGCCGGTGAAATGTGCGTTCCTGCGAGCTGCCTGGTCTATTTGCCATCCAATGTTGATGTCAAGGATGCCTGTCTGGTGGAACCGCTGGCTGTGGCGGTCCATGGCTTGCGTAAAGCCGGACTAACGGCAGGGGGGCGGCTGGAAGACTCTCCCGAGAGAGTGGCGGTGATAGGAGGAGGGGCGATCGGGTTGTCTGCAGTTGCCGTTGCTGGAGCGTGCGGGGTTGAAGTGGGCCTGGCGGCGCGATACGAGCACCAGATAGCTGCTGGGGAACTGCTGGGGGCAAGGAGCATCGAGGGTCAGTACGACCTTGTGGTGGAGTGTGCGGGATCGGGCAAAGCGGTCGATCAGGCAGTGAAGTATTGCCGGCCGGGCGGCCGGGTGTTGCTGCTGGGCACTCACTGGGAGTCGATAACCTACAGGCCGATGACGGCGATGCTTAAAGAGGTAACGGCTATTTCCTCCTATATGTACGGTGCGAATGGCGCGGTGCGCGATGTGGAAGTCGCGGCCCTGCTGCTTTCGAGGAATCCCGAGATCGCCAGGTCGCTGATCACACACCGTTTCCCGCTGGCGGAGGTGGAGCGAGCTTTCGAGGTGGCGGAGGACCGCAAGTCGGGTGCCATAAAGGTGGTGCTGGAGCCGTAAGGAGAAGCCGGGGCAGGTCCGGTGAGAGGAGGGAAGATGGAAGGCAGAACCGTTGAACATTCATTCATAACAATGACGCAGATGGTCTTGCCGGAGCAGGGTGGCCGGGCAGGATTTGCTCACGGTGGCGAGATCATGAAGCTTATGGACAACGCTGCAGGTGTTGTCGGAATCCGTCATGCCCATAGCGATCTGGTGACGGCACGTGTAGAGGGGATAAACTTCTACCGGCCCATTAAGGTCTGGGACCTGGTCATCATCACTGCCTATCTCACTTTCGTGGGGCGTTCTACAATGGAGGTCAGGGTGGAGGTGTACAGGGAGGATGCGGCCAAGGAGAAGAGAGAGCATGCCCTGACTGCCTATTTCATCATGGTCGCTGTCGACTCTGATGGCAAACCGACAGAAGTACCGCCCTTGATACTCTCCTCTGACCGTGAACGTGAATTGTGGCGCCAAGGTGAGCAAAGGTACCGGACATGCAAGGGCGAGATACTCTCGGAGGATTCGGGGTACAAGGTCTGCCGGGAGGAACCCACGCTGCTGGACTAAGTTGGATACGCCCGGGAGGTTGAAACCAGCGGCCTTGGGTCCGTTTATGCGGTCGAGCAAACTGACTGTGTGAGGCTCGACTACCTTCCAAATGGAAGGGGCAGTTTATCTCTTTCAACAAGTCTTGCCGCAACTCGGCTGCAAGTTGCGGCAAAGTTTTGTAACCAACGGGGACCTATTAGAAACCATAGCGTTACTTATTGGTCACCAAACTTAACCGATGCTTAACCAGTGTCATGTTAATCTCAAGGGAGTTACTCCGCTTCGGGATCAATGAGACTGTAAGGGTGTGCTCAGGCTCCATGTCGCTTGCGTTTTCAAGGAGCATGCGCTGGACGGATTTCAGCCGGCGGAGCGGCCCTGTGATGGCAGATGTAAGGACACAAAGATGAGAGGCCATAAAGCCTCAGTTTTTATTGAAAGGAGCCCAAAATGACCCAGCAAGAAAAGGTAGGCGCCAAGAGCGAGCAGGTCCAGGTACAGGGCGAGACGATTATAGAGGACAACGTCATAGCATCCATTGCTGGTGTCGCCGCTCGTGAAATCGCGGGCGTGGCTGCCCTGGGCACCAGCTCTATTCGGAGTGGCGTGGCGGAGCGATTCACGGGCCGTGACTCTCGTGCCAGGGGCGTCGCGGTAGAAGCAGGCAAGAAGGAAGCCATTCTCGACCTTACCTTCAAGGTCATCTATGGTTATAGCATTCCAAACATCGTTGTTGAAGTGCGTCAGAATGTCGCTGAGCGCGTCCTGCAAATGACCGGGCTGATAGCCAAGGAGGTCAATATCAGAGTTGTCGACATAGATTTCCCGGAGAGGATGCCTGGCAGGCTTGAATAGATAGCGGGCAACCGGCCTTCGGGAACATACGGAAGTCAACGTAAAACGCGTTCAATAAACCGCGATCGCAGGGGTGGCGCTTCTTGCGCCCCTGCGATTTTCCATTTGGGAACCTTGGTAAAGGTCGCACCGCTTCGGCCCAAATCGGCAGCCCCATCCGGAGGCAGGTGGAGTAGCGTCAGGTCCGGGTAGTCCATACGGGGGTCGTTCTGATCGTGAGCATTGCTCCTGTAGGGGCGTAATTGTGATCCAGGTTTCCCTGGGGGTACGGGTTGTGCCTGACGTCCGCCCCGGAGCGTATGGCAAGGTCCCTACGGGGGAATAGTCCGCTATGCGCGAACATTGCTTCACAGAAGTGCCTGCTTCCTCTCATGCGCAAGTCCAAAAGATGAGAGCACTCTTGCGCCGGTATGCGCCCGAGTCGCGTTTGCACCACAGGCCGGTTTCCCTCATAATCGATGTACGCATTGGATGCAATTCTGCCATGAAGAATCCCAGACCGCGACTCGATACCCCCAGCATGTTTGAGGAGACCCACCGGGCGGATGTCGCCAGGGCGGCTCCCCTGGCGGCCAGGATGCGGCCCCGCAACCTCGATGAATTCGTGGGCCAGGACCACCTGGTGGGGCCGGGCCGGGCCCTGCGCCGCAGCATCGAGTCCGACCAGATACCCTCCATGATCCTATGGGGATATCCCGGCAGCGGCAAGACCACCCTTGCTTACATAATCGCCGGCATGACCAGGTCCCATTTCAGCCCGGTCTCAGCGGTCACCAGCGGCGTGGCCGATCTGAGGCGCGTAGTGCAGCAGGCCAGGGACAGGCTGCGGCACGAGGGACGCCGGACCATTCTCTTCATCGACGAGATACATCGATTCAACAAGGCCCAGCAGGATGCCGTACTGCCTCATGTGGAAGACGGCACGGTCATTCTGATCGGCGCCACCACCGAGAACCCGTCCTTTGAGGTGATCGGGCCGCTGTTATCCCGGACTCGTGTATATACCCTGAAACCGCTGGACGAATTTGACATAAGGACCATACTGTGCCGGGCTCTGGAGGATACGGATAGGGGCCTTGGTAGCATGCAGGCGGAGGTCAGCGATGAAGCCCTGGAGCATCTTATAGGCATGTCCGGGGGTGATGCCCGCGTGGCCCTGAATGCCCTGGAAACGGCGGTGGTATCTACTCCGTCCGGGACGGACGGCGCTCGCTATGTATCCCTGGCCACGGTCGAGGATGCCATGCAGCAGCGCGCCCTTCTCTATGACAAGGCTGGGGAGGAGCACTATAACCTCATTTCTGCTCTGCACAAGTCGGTCCGCGGCTCCGATCCCGACGCAGCCCTCTACTGGCTGGGCCGCATGCTGGAGGCCGGGGAGGACCCTCTTTACATAGCCCGCCGCCTGGTGCGCATGGCCTCTGAAGATATCGGACTGGCGGACCCCCAGGCGCTTGTGGTGGCCGTGGCGGCGCAGCAGGCTGCACATTTCGTAGGCATGCCTGAGGGTAACCTGGCCCTGGCGGAGGCTGCTGTTTATCTGGCGACAGCACCCAAGAGCAACTCGCTGGAAACGGCCTATAGCGCCGTCAGGCAGGAAATCCGGCAGACAGGCAACCAGCCTGTGCCAGTACACCTGCGCAATCCCGTGACCCCGCTAATGAGAGAAGCCGGGTATGGCAAGGGCTACAAATATGCTCATGACTACCCGGGGCACTTTGTGGAGCAGCAGAACATGCCGGATAACTTGCAGCACAGGCGCTTTTACCAGCCCAGCGAAGAAGGTTATGAGAAGGAGGTCGGAGCCAGGCTCCGGGAATGGTGGAAAGGCAAGAAGTGAGACAGGAATATGTGAAATTCTCCAGCACCGGCATAAACCTGGAAGGTATATTGCACATGCCTGCCGGTGATGGACCTTTCCCAGGAGTGGTGGTGTGCCATCCGCATCCTCTCTATGGAGGCTCCATGGACAATAACGTGGTCATGGCCATAAGCCAAGGCCTGGCCCGTAAATCGATGGCTGTGCTCAGGTTCAATTTCCGCGGAGTTGGGTCAAGCGAGGGCCGCCATGACGAGGGAGTCGGCGAGCAAAGGGACGTGGTTGCTGCTCTGGTTCACCTTGGAGAGCATCAGAACGTCGATCCCAGAAAGCTCGGACTCGCCGGATATTCTTTTGGCACCAAGGTGGCTGCTCCTGTGGCGCTGGGGGACAGGAGAATCAGGGCGCTGGCACTGGTTTCACCGTTTCTGGGCGTGCAGGAATGGGAACAGCTTGCCCGTTACAAGGTCCCGAAGCTGTTCCTCAGCGGCAACCAGGACGGCTTTATCTCCGATCATGAACTTGTGCAATGGACGGAACGATTGCCTCATCCCAGTTTCTGTTCAATAGTACCCGGCGCGGATCACATGTGGTGGGGCTATGAGGGTGAGGTGGCCGACCGGGTATCCGAATTCTTTGCCAGCTACCTGACAGTTCTTACTTAGGAGGAGATGTGCTAGATAAGGCCGCTAACAGACCCCGCTTGCTGTTCAGTCCTATCACGATTGGGAACCTGGAACTAAAGAACAGGCTCTTAATGCCTCCCATGATTGAACGCCTGGCCAAGCATGGCATGGTGACACAGGCGGTAACCGATTTCTATGCCGCCCGGGCCAGGGGTGGGGTGGGGCTCATAGTTCTGACCCCGGGCATTATCGATGAGAGCATGGCCTCTGATATACAACTGGGCATCTATGAAGACCGTTTCATTCCCAGTCTGAAGGCATTCACAGAGGTTATCCACTCCTGCGGCGCCGCTATTGGTATCGAACTGATGCACCTGGGCAGGCAGGGGGGAGAGATCAAACGCTACAAACCCGTGGCGCCGTCGCCCATTCCATGGTCGCCCAACGAAGAGGCGCCCCGGGAATTGACCACCGGTGAGGTCGAAGACCTGGTGGAGAAATTTGCCGAAGGGGCCAGGCGGGCCAGGGAGGCGGGTTTTGACATGGTAGAGCTTCATGCCTGTCATGGCTATCTGCTGAGCGGCTTCCTCTCGCCTCACACGAACCAGCGGACCGACAAATATGGGGGAGATGTGGCCGGCAGGGCTCGCTTCGTTGTCGAGATCGTTAAGCTGGCCAAGGAAAGAGCCGGCAGCGATTGCCCCGTCAGCTGTCGCATAAACGGTGCTGACTACATGGTGGGCGGAACAACCCTGGAGGAGTCCAAGCAGATTGCCCATCTGCTGGTTAAGGCCGGCGCCGACTTGATCAGCGTCTCGTCAGGCGCCTATGGCTCCTATCCAGTGATCGTGCCGCCCTATGACCAGATACAGGGATGCAATCTCTACCTGGCGGAAGGCATCAAGCAGGTTGTGAATGTGCCTGTTGCGGTGGCAGGGCGCCTGAGCGATCCCTGGGTGGCCGAGGAGGCGCTTGCTGCCGGGAAGACCGATCTCATAGCGGTGGCCAGAGGACTTCTTGCTGACCCGGAGTTGCCCAACAAGGCGGCAAGGGGCGACTATGAGGATATTCGGAACTGTCTATCCTGCAATGTATGCATCGATGCGGATGCAACCAAGCCCATTCAGTGTACCGTGAACCCCGAGGCGGGACGGGAGAGAGAAATGACGCTTCAACCTGCAGGCACGAAGAAGCGAGTTGTTGTGGTCGGTGGTGGACTGGCCGGTCTTGAGGCGGCCAGGGTGGCGGCCCTGCGCGGGCACAAGGTCACCCTGTATGAGGAGGACTCTGAAGTCGGTGGGCAGTGGCTGCTGGCGGCGGCTGCTCCGCACAAGGACAGGCATGCCGGAATACTGGACTACTATAAGCGCCAACTGGGCACGGCCGGCGTTGATGTCAAGACCGGTGTAAGGGCCACAGTGGAGATGTTGTCGCAGGACGAGCCGGATGCTCTGGTGGTTGCCACGGGAGCCGAGCCATTGGTTCCACTCATACCGGGTGTAGACAGCGAGGACGTGGTCACAGCATGGGAGGTCCTGTCGGGTCGTCAGGTGGGAAGCCGGGTGGCTGTGCTTGGAGGTGGTATGACGGGACTGGAGACGGCGGAGTTACTGGTCGGGCAGGGCAGGTCGGTGGTGGTCATTGAGATGCTGAAAAGGGTGGGGGCCGATCTGGGCGGTACGGTACGCTGGCACATGATGAACCGGATCAAGGGGCTGAGTATAGAGTTGTTCACTCTGACCAAGGTCAAGGAGATACGGCCGGGCGGCGAATTAGTGGTGGAGCGGAATGGGACTGAAGAGGTCTGGCCGGGGTTTGACAGCATCGTCCTTGCGTGCGGATCGCGTCCGAGAAAGGATATGAATGGTTTGAGTTCTTTGGTGAAAGAACTCTATGTTATAGGCGACGCGGTTAATATTCGCAAGGGATTGGACGCAATAGGCGATGGAGCCGAGGTGGGCCGGCAGGTATGAACCCTTTGTGACCCGATTGTGAGGCATATGTGAGCATGAATGTCAACACTATGTATACAAAAAGGCAAGTATGGACTAGCATTAAACTGGTAGACATGGTATAATTTTGGTGGGAGATTAGTATTGCAGGATTTACCCGCCAACTTGCAAAATGATTACACGGCTGAGAACATTCAGGTTCTCAAAGGGCTCGAAGCTGTAAGACGACGTCCTGGGATGTACATTGGTGGTACAGACCAGCGAGGACTGCACCTTCTGGCCCTTGAAATTGTTTACAATAGTGTTGATGAAGCCATTGCTGGCTGGGGCAACTCTGTTGACATAACCATATTTAACGACGGATTTGTCAGGGTCCAGGACAACGGCAGGGGCATCCCTGTAGATAAGCACACGGACAGCGGCCTCTCGGCCTTGGAGACGGTCATGACAATGCTTCATGCCGGAGCCAAGTTCGGGTCGGGCAGTTACCGTGTTTCCAGTGGTTTACATGGTGTTGGTGCTTCAGTGGTCAATGCCCTGTCTGCGTGGATGCGCGTTGAAGTCCGCAGAGACGGCAGTCTTCATGTACAGGAGTACCGTCATGGTCTGCCTCAGGGGCCGGTAACCATAGAGGGGCCTGCAGATGGCAGCGGTACCACAGTAACGTTCCGTCCTGATGAGCAGATATTCGGTGGCCTCGATTACGATTTCGACGTTCTCGCCCAACGGTGTCGCGAGCTTGCCTATCTGGTACCCAAACTTGAGGTCTCCATAAGGGACGAGCGTACCGACAGGGAGGCCGTTTTTTACTTTGAAGGAGGCATTGCCAGTTTTGTCCACCATCTGAACCGGAGCAAGGACATTCTTCATCCCAAGGCCGCCTACATGAGCAAGGTTGTTGACGGCAATGCCATAGAAGTGGCGCTGCAATACCATGATGGTTACAGTGAACTGGTCCTCACCTTCGCCAACTGCGTCAATACCGCCGACGGTGGCAGTCACTTGACCGGCTTCCGATCTGCTCTGACCAGGGTGTTGAACGACTACATCAACAAGTCCAAGAACAACAGCAAGAACGGCAATCGGAGCGAACCGAACCTCAGCGGTGAAGACGTCAGGGGAGGCTTGACCGCAGTTATAAGCGTGAAATTGGATGAACCTCAATTTGAGGGCCAGGTCAAGGCCAAGCTTGGGAACCCCGAGGTCAAAGGGCAGGTCGAGTCGGTGGTTGCCGAGTTCCTGGCCGAATACCTCCAGGAGCATCCCAGCGATGCGAAGAGGATAATCGACAAGTGCCAGACCGCGGCCAAAGCGAGGGAGGCTGCCCGACGGGCCAGGGAGCTGGTATTCCGCAAAGGCCCGTTAGAGACCGGCACATTACCGGGCAAACTGGCTGAGTGTGCCGAGAAGGACCCGGCGCAGTGCGAGCTGTTCCTGGTCGAGGGTGATTCTGCGGGCGGATCCGCAAAGCAGGGACGTGACAGGCGATTCCAGGCTATTTTGCCGCTCAAAGGCAAAATCCTAAACGTGGAGAAGGCAACTGCCGACAAGATGCTGGCCCATGAGGAAATTCGCGCCCTCATTACCACCCTGGGCATCGGAATCGCCGACCAGATCGAACTGGCAAGACTTCGTTATCACCGGGTGATCATAATGACCGACGCCGACGTGGACGGCTCTCATATCCGGACGCTTCTGCTGACCTTCTTCTTTCGGAACATGGTCGATCTTATCCTGAACGGACACCTGTATATTGCCCAACCTCCGCTATACCGCATCAAGTCGGGCAGGGAAGAGCACTGGGTGTTCACCGAAAAGGAGAAAGAAGAGATCTTGTCCAAGTTCAAGGCGAAGAAGGTCGATATACAGCGCTACAAGGGTCTGGGTGAGATGAGTCCCGAGCAGCTGTGGCAGACTACCATGGATCCGGGCACCAGGACAATGCTCCAGGTTGAGATCGAGGATGCTGCCAGGGCGGATGAAGTCTTCCACATGCTGATGGGCGACGAAGTCCCACCCCGCAAGGCCTTCATCCAGGCTCACGCCAAGAGCGTAAAGAACCTCGACATCTAGGGCTTCATGCGTTTCCAAAGTGCTGTTGTCCGCCCGTGAACTATGTGATTGTCGAGGTCCGTCACGGGTTGATGCCCAGTGGGGCCCGTCTTTTTTTGACTAGGACTTGAGTCCGTTCTGTTTCTTTTTTGCCTCATCACGAGCGAAAGCGGTACCTCCGAGCAGGGCGGCATCGTCCCCGAGTTCGCTCCTCACTATGCTGGTCCTCTGGAAAGGTAGCCGGAATGTCCTCTCGCTCGCCGCTCTCCTGGCCGGCTCCAACAACATCTCCCCCATGCGTGACATGCCGCCACCTATTACGATGATTTCCGGATTGAAGATGTTGATTACATTTGCCAGTCCCACTCCAAGACAGGTAGCGGCCCTGTCCAAAATCTCCCTTGCCACTGTATCGCCCTGTCGTGCGGCCTCGCCGACCACCTTTGCTGTGATATTTGTTGGCTCGCCGTCTGCCAGCTTCATGATCCTGGTCGTTACACCCTGGGCCACCAGCCTCTGTGCCTCCCGGGCCACGGCCATCCCGGAAGCAAGCATCTCCAGACATCCGTTGCTGCCGCATTTACAGCGGGGTCCGTCGATATCTATGGTCATGTGACCAATCTCACCCGCGCTGCCCGATGCCCCGAGATAGAGCTTGTCCTCTACAACTATGCCACCCCCAATCCCTGTACTGACCGTCAGGTAGACCAGGTGTTTGCACCCTTTTCCAGCACCGAAACGGTGCTCACCCAAGGCAGCGGCGCTGGCATCGTTAACAAGGTAGGTCTTCATCTGGATGGCTTCCTGCATCATCTCCTGCAAGGGAACATCGATCCACCCGGGCAGATTCGGTGAAGCGGTCACGATGCCTTTCTCCGAATCAATGGCACCTGCTGCAGCAATTGTCAGGCTGTCTGCCTTTCCACCCGTGGCGGCTGGGCCTGCCATGGATAGGACGTGATCAATGGTGGCCAGCATTCGCGATATCACAGCCTCAACACCCTCTTCGGCCAGGGTCAGTACATATTCCTGGCCCAGGATGTCGCCATTGCTTGCTACAAGGGCGGTTACGATTTTTGTACCGCCGAGGTCCAGTGCTAGAAGCGGCTTGTCATTGCTCAACGAAAACACCTCCAGTGGTGACTTAAGCGTTTCTTTAGCTCTTTTGCCAGCTCCTTCACGTCGCCCAATCGGGAGTCGCGTTGCATGGAGAAGGCGAAGGGCTCCTTCAGGTCGCCGGGGCGAGCTATTGATGAAGCATCCACAACCAGGGACAGCCATCCTCCGGGCAGCACCTGCTGATTGTAACCACTGCCTACCAGGTCCACAACCCGGCCATCAGAGACTCTGTCAGCCATCTTTCTCGTGCGTGAACCTATCATGGCCAGACCCTGAAAGGTCAGGCCGAGGTCTGTCAACTCATCGGCGAAATGCGGGTCCGAGCCGCCATTCCTGATTACCAGTTGGGGTCGAAATTCCTGGGCCAAGGGCTCCACGATGTCCTCCATGATGAACTCGTAGGCAGCATCGGAGGTGCCCGGTGGCACCGGTATATTAACAGTATAGCCTTGACCTTCTCCTTCACCAACCTGATGCATGAAGCCGGTGCCCGGATACAAGGTGTAGGGGTCCTGGTGGATGTCAACGAAAAGCACCCTGGGATCCCGGTAGAATATTTCCGCCGTGCCGTCCCCAGCGTGGGCGTCTGTGTCCAGGACCATGACTCTTTCCAGTCCGAGATTCTTCAGCAAGTGAAGCACGCTTACAGCCACGTCATTATAGATGCAAAAACCAGCCCCATAACGCTGTCTGGCATGGTGAAGACCCCCGCCGGTGCCTATACAGTGCTTCTTGTTCTGCCAGGCGAATTCAACGGCTTGTAGTGAGGCACCCACCAGGAGCCTGGCAGCCCGGGCAATACCAGGTGTCAAGGGAGTATCAGGGGTGAGGTAATCATAAGTCGATCCCCAGCGGGCGCTATGAGGATGGTCCAGGAAGTCTATGTATGCCCGATCATGTACCAGGAGCAGGGCTTCGTCAGGAGCGTATTCCGGTTCGATGACTTGGAAGTGCGTTACCATGTCACGAAAGAGCTGCATGAAGTTGGCATAGCGGTCGCCTCTGAAGGGATGACCGTGGCCAAAGTCATAAGACTTCATTTCCTCACTGTAGACTATGTGAACAGTCATTGTTCCTAGCTGAGCGGGTAGCGATGACCGGTGGTTTATCGGGAACCCTTGAGCGCAACCTTTACAAGTATGTCTCCGGGCTGGCCGTCAGTGACCTGTCGTGCGTTGCGTAGCCTGATTACGCTGCCTTCCTTGGTTCCCGCTGGTATCTTGACCTCGAGCCTCTTGCCCTTTCTCTTCAGTGTCTTGACAGTGCCTGATATGGCCTCTTCGGGTTTCAGTGTAAGCTCGTAGCGAACATCGCCCCTGGGCGGGCTCTTTGTGCGGCCCATCATTTCGTCGAAATTGAAGTGGACCTCCGGACCGGCTTCGTACCTTGACCGGCCGGGGCGACCATATCTGCGGAAAGAGAAGGTTGATCCTTTGCCCCTGAGGACTTCGCCAAAGATGGAATCCAGGAACCCGAAATCAAGGCCGGCTCCCTGGAATTCCTTCATCAAATCTTCGAACGTCGACCTGGTATTGGCACTGCCGAAGACGTCGCCCGGATCGCCAACAGTGCCGAACTGGTCATACTGTTTGCGTTTCTTCTCATCGCCAAGCACACCGTAGGCTTCGTTGATCTCCTTGAACTTTTGGTTGGCCCACTCTTCCTTGCCGGGGTTGCGGTCCGGGTGGTACTGCATGGCCAGTTTACGGTAGGCTTTCTTGATGTCCGCTTCCGACGCATTCTTGGGAACACCCAGAGTCTGATAATAGTCCTTTACCATATTGTCTCTTGTTCCTAGTCAGGATATGTGTTCGCAGTGATAGTATAGCACACCGACCCCGATAGGCTCTAAGCCGTCGAAGCTGATGTCAAGGTTGTGGAAATCTCACGCGTGCAGAAGCTCCGTTAAATGAGTGAAAGTTGCCGGTCTTATCAATGCATATGCTGGATTAATGGCAGGACCGTTCCACCTCTATTGGGAAAGCCAAATAGGCTCGAACGAAGAGGGTCCGAGGAACATCTCCTCGGACCCTCAGGTCATACGGTGTGTCTTGGCGTCGAAGGGCGCCCCGGCTCTTCTAGCCCAGGTTCATTACTCTGCCGACGCTATTGGCCACCTCTTCACCGTTTTGATTGGTGATGATGGACCTCATGGAGATCAGCAGACGCTTGCCTTTCTCGCTGGACTTGTCCTCTACGTTAAACAATTCGTTCTGTATGGTGATTGTATCTCCAGGCCGGATAGGCTTCATCAGGTTCAGTTCAAGGCCGCCGTCAACGATGCCCGGATAGGGCCATTCCATGGGCACGCCTTCGCCCATGAACATGGCTGCGGTGAGAAGCCCTGGCGGCATCTCGTTCTGCCACCTGGGATTCCTGTCTTCAAGTGTGTCGCAGTAAAGGCGGATCATGCTCTTATCAATATAGAAGCTGGTGGGTCTGCCACGATTACCGATTAGTTTCTTCAAGTCCTCCACAGTGGCCATAATACGCCTCCTTAGCTGTTTTTCTCGATTACCAGGCTTTGCTGACTATGCAGGCAGCGTTATTGCCCGCATAGCCGTAGGTCTGGGCAATGGCTACCTTTGGATCGTTCTTGACCTGCCGTTCTCCGGCCTCACCCCTGAGCTGTTTGGCGAGCTCGTAGATCTGGAACAGGCCTTGGGCAACGACGGCTTCACCACAGGAGCCCAGCCCACCGCTTGGACACACCGGCAGTTTGCCGGTCATTGGGTCCACCGCCCCACTCCTTAGCAGCTTCTCTGCTTCGCCATCATGGGCCTGCAAGATGCAGTCCAAGTACGCGAAGTAATGCCATGAACTATTATCAGGCAATTCAATCAGGTCAACGTCTTCCGGCCGCCTGTTGGCCATTTTGTACGCTGCCGCGATCGAGTTCCTGCTCTCGGTCAGGATACCGACACCTGGTCTCGGGAAAGTGCTCAGATAGGTGAGAGGTATGGTATGGTCGCCGAAAGTGGGGCTGCCGATGACTGCGGCATCGATAAGGATCGGCTTCTGAGTATACTTCTTGGCCTTGTCCATGGAGCACACAATAATAGCGCCGGCACCGTCGCTGGTGGCGCAGATCTCGAGAAGGTGCAGGGGGTCACAGACCATTGGCGAATTAAGAACGTCTTCCTTGGTGAAGGCCTTCTTGTACCTGGTCTTGGGGTTGAACGGGGCAATCTTGCTGGTTACAACCTTCACTTCGGCCAGGTCATCCTCAGTGGTGCCTACGTCGGCCATTCTTCTCTTGCATTCCATGGCCCAGTATGCCGGATTGGTCTCGCCGGTCATCACATAACGAATATAGTCCAAGTCGAACTGCGGGTCTTCCGACTGGGGACGGAAGAAGCCGCCGGCTGACTTGTCGGCTGCTACGGCAATGGCCGTATCATAGAGCCCGCTGGCTACTGCGAGGTAAGCCTCACGGAATATAGCCCCGCCGGTAGCACAGGCATTGGCGCAGCTGGTGATCGGGATGCCTATCCCTCCCATGGCTGCTGATATAGCGGTCCCGCTGAGTATGCCGAACATGCCTTCCCGCTGGGTGACCCAGAGATAGCCCCCGGATACCATGGACTCGACCTCGCGCCATTCCATATTTGCATCGGCCAGAGCCTCAGTGATGGCTTCGACTGCCATTTCGGGCATCGACTTTTCCCCGAAGACGCCCCAAGGGTGGAGTCCGACGCCGACTATTGCTACATCCCTAAACTTTTGCATATTCTCTTCTCCTTGGTCCTAATTTCTGGCAGCGGATACCCGCTAGCTTACGGGCTTCCACATCCAGGTGACGTATTCGTTCTCATCGTCTTCGTACAGCTTGCCCGCCGTCAACTCGACTTTCCCGCCAAGTTTGACGTTATCTGTTGTTGTCAGGATGCCCAGAACGCGCAGTCCCTCCGAAGTGTCAACCATGGCGATGCCATAGGGCTCGAATGGTTCCTTCTTGAAAGGAGCTGGAGGAGCATAAATCTGGGTGGTGTAGGTCCACACCGTCCCCGTGTTGCTGAGGTTAACGATCTCTACATTATCTCTCTTCTTCTCGCAATCGGGATTGGCACAGAATGCCGCCTTGGGGAAGGTCACGGTCCCACACTTCTTGCACTTGCTTGCTATAAGTTGTGGTTTATCCGAGGGCCATGTAAACAACCCTTCGATTATGGGGATTTTGTTCTTAGCCATACAGGGTCTCCTTTCTCACCTTAACATATTCCCTTGATCCTTGGCGGGATATGGACCAGGACGGCAACTCAACTAGAGTCCTATGGCCCTGGCCACAAACTGGCGCTGGGTCGGGGCATCGCCGAAAGCGAAAGCTGACGGCATAACCCGCTTGGAGTAGAGCGGTAAATCGTGGTCCTCACAGAAACCTATAGCGCCATGACATTGGTGCGCAAGATCACATATGCGTTTATAAGCATCACTATTCCATGACTTGGCCATGGCAGCCTCCTTGCTATAGGGGATGCCTTCGTTTATTCTCCAAGCTGCCAGGTATGTAATATACTTCATGCCTTCCAGATCGATCAGCATGTTGGCGCAATGATGTTGCAAAGCCTGCAGGCTACCAATAGGATGGTCGAACTGGACTCGCTCCTTGACGTAATCTGTAGTCATGTCCATGACCTGCTGGGCTCCACCGACCATCTCAGCGCACTTCAAGGTTGCTGCCCATTTGATCAACCGCCTCACTTCTCTCTCGGTTTCCATGCCCTCTGCAAGCATGCGACCATGGGGTACCTTCACATTCTTGAGTGTCACCTGGAATTGTTTTTCCCCTCCAAGGGACTGCAGGGGGGTACACACAACCCCGGGACTCCTCATGTCTACCAGAAAGGGCGTTACCTGTCTCTTGCCGGTGCCACTTCTGATTCCCGCAAGGCAGATCATCATGTCGGCCACGTCGGCGTTATCGACAAAGAGCTTGGTGCCTTTGATTACATAACCACCGTTCTTGACTGTGGCCTGGGAGCGTATGGCATCCAGTTCATATCCTACACCAGGCTCGCTGATTGCCAGGGTAAGGACCATGCTGCCCTCAGCTACCTGGGGAAGTAGTTCCTGCTTTTGTGGTTGGCTGCCCATATTCATCAGCGCGAGGGTGCCAACAAGCGTGGTAAAGAACGGTCCGGGCAGGCTGGCTCTTCCCGTTTCCTCAATCAGTGCGGCTGCATCCAGAAAGCTTCCGCCCGTGCCACCAAATTCTTCAGGAATGACAAGCCCCATCCAGCCAAGCTCTGCCATCTTCTGCCAGAGTTTGGGGTCATGCCCGGTCTGTTCCCTGATCATTTGCCTGATTGTATCTCTGGGACACTCCGTAGCCAGAAAATCCCTGGCTATCTTTCTCAGCATTTCCTGTTCTTCGCTATAAGAGAAATCCATGTTTATATCCTCTTCCTTCTAACTTCTCGGTAAGCCAAGTCCTCGCATGGCTATCGTGTTTCTCTGAATCTCTGATGTTCCACCGGCGAGGGATAGTCCTCTGTTGAAGTTATAGAGGAAGGTGAACCTCTTCCTGAGTGCTGCCCACTTGGGATCGTCCTGTAGTTGGATTTCGGGGCCCAGTACCTGGAGTCCTATTGCGGCTATGCGCTGGCCGAGTTCATCAGCAAAGGTCTTCACGACTGAAGATTCCCAGCTCAGGCTGGCGCCCTGGTTCATCAGCCAGGCAGCCTTGTAATTGATCATGCGGCTGACTTCCAACTCAATCGCAATCTCGGCCAATTGGTCACGCAATACCTGGTCATCCAAGAGGCTCCGGCCGTTATAACGTGTTTGGGTTGTGTATTCCACCAGTTCTTCGAGGTCCTTCCGGCTCCCAGCGTGTCTCAGGCACCTGCCCCAGAACCTGTCTCCCTCCAGGCATTCAAAAACCAGGGGCAAGCCCCGGTTTTCCTGTCCCAGAAGGTTCTCCCTGGGCACGCGAACATCTTCCAGGAAGATCTCTGTGAATGACTCGGCTCCGGCCATGTCGATGATGGGGTTCACGGTAACGCCAGGGCTTCTAACGTCGACGAGGAAGGTGCTCAGTCCTCGTGACTTGGGTGCTTCAGGGTCCGTACGAGCCAGAATAAGGGACCATTCGGCCAGGTGGGCGCCGGTTGGCCAGATCTTTTGGCCGTTAAGTATGTAATCATCGCCGCTCTTGATTGCTCTTGTAGCGGTATTGAGCAGGTCGGAACCTGCGCCAGGCTCGCTCAGCCCTGTAGAAAAAAGTATCTCGGCTCGAGCCAGCTTCGGCAGAAAGTCCTTTTTCTGTGCCTCGGTCCCGTGGGTGAGAAGTCCTGCAGCCACGGCATCGCCGAATAAATGGCCGTACTGGGGGGCCCGGTGATAGGCAAGCTCTTCAGCGACGACGAATCGCTCCATGACGGTGCGGCCCATGCCGCCGTATTCCTGGGGCCACGAGATGGACAACCATCCTTTCTGGCCAAGTCTGGTAGTGAAGGCACGCGACCACCCACCGAAGCCATAGCCCTCATCCTCGATCTCGCAGGGGAATGATTCGGGAGGTTCTTCTTCACAGAATTGGCGCACTTGGAGCCGGAGTTTCTCTTCCTGCTCGGAAAACCGGAAATCCATGATAATGCTTACCCCGCTTTCATAGGAGGCATGATGACTGCCTCTTCGATGGCTATCTTGACGACGCTCTTGACCTCCATTTTGAGCGGCGCAAATTGTGCTTTGAAGGAGTCGAAAAGTTCACCGCTATCCAGTAACTCAGCATTCCCGCTTATGCGGCAGCCGCCCCATGTGGCCTGATTGAACATTACTATGGCTACTTGGGGATTCTCCTTGAGGTTGGCCAGGGTATTGGGGGATGCCATTTCGGCGAAGGCAACATGTTCATCGTCGAGTATCTGTAGGGACCCCTTAGGGGAGACGTTTGGCTTACCGGTCTTGCTTGCGGTGGCAACGAAGGCGGGAAACGACTCGGAGATTACCTTCTTCATTTCGTCTGTTAACTTAGTCATAAGCAGCCCTCCTTCAGGACGAATTCTAACATTGATGGGTTCAAAAGGCAACCTGGAAGGCCCCTGGCTGAGCGTGCTTGCTTCATGGACGATGCATAAACTAGAATAGATGAACATCGCAGAGGAGAGGTAGGCATAATGTTGGAATTCAGGACCGGGGGCACTAATGTACTTGAGACCAGAGTTGGGAACGTAGTGCAGTATTTGGCTGAGGGGGTCAAGATATACTGCATCGAGGTGGAAAGCTTTCCCAATCATGTCACCAACATGTACCTGGTACTGGATGGTGCCGCCACTTTTATCGATGTAGGGTTCAACGGGCCGCAGTCCCAGAAGGACCTGGCCAGAGGGTTTGACATAATCAACACCAGTTTCGGCGATGGTGTTGATCTGGCGGATGTAGCCAATATAGTAATAACCCACGGCCATGGAGACCACTTCGGCATGCTTGAATACGGCAAGCTGAAAGGTAGAAGGGTGTTCATCCATCCTCTGGATAGCTGGGTGATACGGGACTACTCCGGTACCTACCAGAATTGGAAAAGGAATATGCGGGAACTCCTCTTTGAAGCCGGTTGTGGCAGGGACCTGGACCAGATCTTCCCTGTGGAGCAACTGGACTACCATATATCGGAGTACGATCTCGTAGAAGTGGTGGACGGCCAGCAGATCATCAATGGCTACGAAGTTTATCATACCCCCGGGCACAGCCTGGGTGAGATATGCTTGAGGGTTGGCCCCTTGATGTTCCTGGGCGACCATATGTTGTCCATCACCACGCCACACCAAGTCCCGACTTCCGGCTGGCAGGGTGCCGGTCTGATGAATTACCTGCACTCGCTCAGGAAGGTGGCTGCTTCAGGGGTCGACCTGGGGCTGGCCGCTCACGAAAACGCCATATACCCGGTCAGTGCCAGGGCCAGGGAGATTGAGCACTTCCACATGAGACGGCTTGAGGAGATCCGCGATCTGTGCAGGTTTGCCATGACCTTGTACCAGGTCACGGACGAGTATTACCGAGGCCACCCCGAGTTGATACAGGCATCTTCCCTGGATGATCTCCCCGTTGATGATGTGCTGCTGGCCCTGGAAGAGATCAAGGCGCATCTGGAGTACCTGGTGGATGAGGGGAGACTGTGCGTGACCGGCGTGGACAGCGGTGTGCCGCGGTACCTGGCTATCTGAGAATTACTAATGTTAGACATGATAAACCGTTTCACGGAGTGGCTTTCAACCCGGCCGCTGAGATGCCTGATCATGTTGCTGGCGGCCGAGACGTTTGTCTTTTTGGCCTTGCTGGTGATACTGGTCTGGATTCTCGTATACCGATAGGCCGATTGGGAACGCAAGAGTCAATCCGAACTAGGGCCCGGCTGTAGCGATGACAACCGGAAGGCCTGGACCGGCGCCTCGATTTGTGAGAATCCCCTGCCATGCGCAGGAGGAGCTGGGATATCTCAGCGGTCAGCCCGGCAAGCCCGGGCTGAGGAGCTTAATCCCTGACCCGGCGTAGCTCTATGGTCACCGCATTTGCTTTGTCTATGCATTCCCATTGCTGGACATCGGAATTACCCCATGGGAAACCTCCACCGTATTCCAACATGAGAATGAAGGGAAAGAGATCATGATAGAAGTACCCGCATAGACCTCCCGAGCTATAGCCGCTGAGCTCGAACTGGTCGCCGACTTTGTGGCCTATCGTACAGGACCCCTTGGCCTTCTTGATCGTGCCCATAACCCGGTAATGACCACTTGCCATTCAAAAACCTCCTCGTCGATATGAATCGTACGCAGTCAAGTGCATGGTCCAGTATAGAGCGAACATGGCTCGATGACCATCAGAGAGATTAACGTTTCCGAAGTTGGTCGCTTCAAGGCAGGCCTCCTTGCATCAGACTGAGACCTGCATGCCGTCATAAGCAAAGCGGATGCCTGGATATTGAGACGCCAAGGCAAGGTAATCGTCATAACTGCGGTTCCAGTGCTCTTCGAGGTGAACAAAAAGTATCTGGCTAGCTCGGGCCTTTTGGGCCAGCTCTAATGTCTGCTCGAAGGAGTACAGGGTAGTTCGAGAAATATGGTCCGGTGGATAAGTAAATGCGTGCTTGATCTCGTCCTCGAAGAACCCGGGTTGTATGATCAACAGATCGGCCCCCCTAACTTCTTGTCGGTCATGGGGGAAGGGCCTGACGTCGCATGGGGCGTATACCACCTTCTTTCCGCCTGATTGAAAGACATATATGTACACTGTTTGACGGATACGGTCTACGGGCACCGCGGTCAGTTCTACTCCGTCTATCTTCAAGTGGCTGTTGAAGGTCCGGATTGTAATGAATTTCTGTCTCTGGTAGTAGTCGAATGTGGCCCCGTACTGTGACTTAAGGGCATACAAACGTTCCTCTTGCTTCTCGGGCAGGAGCAGATTTATGCTGCTTCCCGTATGGGCCTGCCAGGTGCGGTAGTCCAGGGTTATCTGCTCTAGTATCCGGCTACCCTCCACGTGGTCGGGGTCTAGATGGGTATAGAGGAGGTAGTCGAGCTGGGTAATACCGCCACGATTTAACATGCTTGATATCTCGGCGGGCGTGTCTATCAAGAGGTTGATATCATGCACGAAGACTGCCGGGCCGCAGCGGGCATAAGGCGCGCCTTTCAGTCGCGCCTCAGTACAAACACGGCAATCACATAGGGGCTTAGGTATGGCGGCACAGCCGCCGGAACCAAGTACTGTCAATTGCATTTGTCACACTCCAGACGCATGCTCCTCTTGGGGAAGCTGCATTAGCAGTGCTGGTGTTCCCGTAAACAGGTCCTCTCCTATCTCGTTGTAATCCTGTAGCATAATCTGCTTCGCCCGGACCCTGACCACGGCAAGCGTTCAGGGTCCGGGCACACCAGTGCCTGGTTGTTGACCGCCAGGGTTGCTAGAAACCGGCGAATCGCCGGAAGAACTCCGGTCTCACCGGGTCCCACCTGCCTACGGTCCTGTCACAAGCAGGCTGCTTGAAGGTCTGCTTGAACATTCTGTAGTAGTATAGTTCCTCTACCGACGATAGCCAGGGACTGGTGGGATCGCTGTTGTGCTTCTGTAGTTCCTCCTCGGAGATGAACTTCTCAGCTTCGGCTCTCATAATGGAAGCCACACCAGAACCCTGGGCGAAGAAGCGCTTGGTCTGGTAGATTATATGCTCCGGCAGGCAGCCCTCGAAGGCCTGCCTGACGACCCACTTTCCAACTTGTTCAGGGCCATGGATCTTGTGCTGCATAGGTATCTTCATGGAAAAATCAACGACCTTGCTATCCAGGAAAGGTGCTCTTGATTCGATGCCATTGGCGGCAGCCAGTCGGTCGAGCCTCTGCAAGGCCGTGTTATGGGCTACTCTGATGCTGTCCTCGACTATCCACGCGACTTCCTCAGGGTTTTTGCCTTGTCTAAACTGGCCGTCGTATCCCGCGAAGAACTCATCGGCCCCCTCACCGCTGAGAACGCAGTTGATGCTCTTTCTGACAAAGCCACCGGCCAGGAAATTGGCTATGGCCCCGTGTACACAACTCTCCTCATACATCTCCTGATGGTAGATGGCTTGAGGCAGAATTTCGTGGATCTCGTCGGTGCCGAACATGAGGATATGGTGCTTGATACCGAGATACTTGGTCACATCTTTGGCGAGGGGCAGGTCCTGGCCCTCCGGCATGCTGACAGTGTAGCACTCGATTTTGGGGTCTATCTGGTAGGCCATGTAGGTTATGAGACTGCTGTCGAGCCCGCCGCTCAGCGTGATGCCTTTTACAGCCCCGTCCTTCATGCGTTTCTCGACTGCCTCCATGAGGTACTGTCTGACCAGCTTCTTAGCCTGTTCGTAGTTCTCAAACTCGGGGGTCTCCACGGCTGTGCTATGGAACCTGCGCCAGCCTATCTCTCGGGAGTATACATATCCCGGCGGAAACTCCTTGACATCATCGGCCACGCAGGCCACTCCTTTTGCTTCCGAGGCAAAGCAGAGAGTGCCATCTTGAGTGTGTCCAAAATAGAGCGGCTTTATACCGACCCAGTCGCGGGCCACAATCAGCTTTTCCCCGTCCATTATGGCACACGCGAAGTCGCCGTCTATCTTGGCCGCGAAGCCGGGCCCGTATTTCGTGTAAAGGCCTATCAAGGCTTCGGCGTCCCCGGCTTCCCCTTTTTCGACGTTGTATATCCTGCCGTCAATTACTGCTGCGATGTTGTCCTTGATGGCGAAATGCGAATCCTGTTTGCCGTGGCCTCCGACGTAGAGTTCGAGACAACCCAAGCCGATGTCGTTCCCCCGTCGGGTCCATTTACCGTCAGGACCCCGGTGACTGATACTGGCAAGTATTTTGTCCAGTTCACCTTTGTCGGTGCCTTTTACGGCTGCTATTCCTGGCATTTTTGGTATTTCCTCCTTTGTTCAACGGTCCAATCACCGTGTTATGCAATCCATTGATATCCGGCATTCTCAATGACTGCAGTTAATGGCCTGAACCGGGCCTGCTGACTGCAGTCGGGACTTAGCACTATGAACGCAGGCTCTCCAGGACTCTGATGGCGTCGAAGCCGTCCACGCAATAAGCATCGGCCCCTATCTCCCGGGCGTAGTCCTCTGATACGGCTGCTCCGCCAATCAGCACCTTGACCTGGTCTCTGACTCCGTGCGTGGCCAGAGCGTCGATTACTTCCTTCATGGCGAGCATTGTAGTTGTCAGCAACGCTGAAAGGCCCAGATAATCGGGCTTCTCTTCCTTTACAAACTCGACTATCTTTTCCGTGGGGACGTCGATCCCGAGGTCATCCACCTGGAATCCTGCTCCCTTCAGGAGAATGGCAACGATGTTCTTGCCTATGTCATGGATGTCGCCCTTTACCGTTGCTATGGCAAACTTACCTCTTGCCTGTGTCTGAGAGGCCTCCAAATAGGGTTTCAAAATGTCCATGGCAGCGCCGACGGCCTCGGCAGATGCCAGCATGTCAGGGATGAAGTACTCCTTATTGGCGAACTTTTCTCCGACCACCTCCATGCCGGCGGTGAGACCTTCAGAGATTATTCGACCGGTCGGGATTTTCTGGTCCAAGGCCTGCTGTGTCAATTCCAGGACACCGGGAGTTCCCGAAAGGTCGTCCTCAATTCCCTCATCCTCGGCTGTCTTCCTTCCCTGGATTACGTTCTCCTTCAACAAAGCAATGATGTCTTCACTCATTTTCACCTCCTTGTTATTCAATACACATTAAGCCTTGGCAACAGACCGGGAATCTCCTTGTACAGCTTTTGGGTCGTCTCTCGGTCAATATGTTCTACAGGTCTGGCGGCAAGCTCCTTCATGCGCTCGTAGGCAAGATGGAATACCTCGTCGCTGTCCCCGTTTCCTTCAAACGGGTAAGATTGCGATATGCGTCCGCTCCTGATCATGGGACGCATATGCTTGATGTACAGCTTCTGGGGCGTCTCTATTACTTCTCGTATTTGTTTCAACGTCTTTTCTGCTTCTTCGTTGTTGACGATGGCCGGCTTCAGGAAAAACTTGAGCATCTGGAAATGAGCATCGTCCAGCACAGCCTGTAAGAGGCAGAAGACGGAATTGCAGTCCAGCAGTCCATAGGCACAGTGCAGGTACTGGGGGCCGCTGAGTGTCACCAGTATGTCGGAAAAGAGGCGCTCGACTGTGCTCTGCTGGCCGGGAGTCTTGGCGTCGCAGACGCCTGCTGTGGCGTAGCAGGGCAACTTGTAGAACCGGGCCAGTTGAGCGCAATCGACGTTATATTGTGCCGTCTCCGGTGCACCGTAGGAGTCTCCCAGGGTATCCAGCCGGGCCCGCACCGGCACGCTGCCATAGATTGTAGGACAACCCGGGTTAACTATCTGTCCCAGGGTGATCCCAGCCAGGACCTCGGCATTTATCTGCGAGAGGATGCCGTCTTCCTTCATGGGCGCACTGCTGCCCGCCTGCGGGGATGACGACACCACGGTGGGGAATCCCTTCCGGCAAATAGCCATGAAAGTATCAGTCGTATCGTCGACCATCTGCAGAGGGCTCTTGATGAGGCATGTTATGAAAGAAATCAATGGGTTCTTCTTGAGAGCCTCATCTCCTCCGACGACTATGCTTGCCATGCGCGCCACGTCGTCCAATCGCTTGGGATTCGTGAGGCCGGACATGAAGTGTTTGGTCATGTTATTCAGGGATGCGAAGTACTTGTTCACATCCTTGTTGTCCTCGGTGATATCCTTGTCCTGGATGTTTACATTACGGATGAACCCGTCCAGCGTTTCCAAGTGCTCGCTGACGCGGGCTGATTCGCAGAGGTCTGCCAGCATGCCCCGGCGGGGTAGAAACTCGGGTAGCACGACCTCCCGACTGGAATCGCCCTTCCTTACATACGTTTGAAAATCAACGTCCAGCCATATGTTGGCCTCAGACCCGGTTATGAAGAAGACCCTGGCCTCGTCACCCTTCATAATGAGCACGTTCTCTTCTTTTCGAGCACCCAGTACGACGGTCTTGGGCGAACTCTGCAGGGCTTCGTTTACAAGCTTTGCGGGGATGCTCAGGTGCCAGCATGGCGGGCCGTCTGTCTGGATTGATTTTACCTGCGCTCCCTTGTTGGAGAACAGTTCCGCGGCTTCAGCATTGAAGCAGATTATTCCAGGATTCTCAAGTATCTCAAGGGAAGTCTTATGTATGAGTTCAATTTGTCCATCACTTAGTCGTTGATAAGGCTTCTCTATCAGTATACCTTCTCTTGGCACGCTTACCTCCTATGGCTAATCATTGGCGGCCTCGAGGTGTCCTCTACTCGAGGACGAGACCGCTTATCTCTTTCTTCAATCGCGAGCACATTTCCTCAGTTAAACAGGACCCGTTGCCACTCAGGATCTCATCGACACGCTCTCGGGCTCTTTCCCAGCTCTGCTTGCCTCCCTGGGCCAGCCACTCGTCCCGGCTGAGGCGGTCGCTGATGGTGGGCTGGTAATGCTCCCGCCTCATGTGAGTCCTCGTATGCTTGGCTGTAACAAAGTTGCCTCCCGGGCCGACTTCCTTGATGAGGTCATAGGCCAGAGTCTCCTCGTCGACCCTGATACCCTCAACGGCTCTCATGGCCATGCCCAGGATATCATTGTCTATCACATATTTTTCGTAGGACACGGTCATGGCGAACTCCATCAGTCCGGCCGAGTCATGGATGAAGTTTGATCCCGCCAGAGCGCACAGTGTGGCGGTGATGGCGGATTCGTAACCGCTTTGGGAATCGAGAGTTTTGGAGTCCGTCATTCCGCCGGTGGCGTAGTAAGGTAGTTCATAGAACTGGGCCATCTGGGCAGAGGCGGCGTTAATCAGGCCCATCTCTACGGAGCCGGCCAGGTAGCCGAAATTGGCCAGATCGGTGCTTGTGGCGACGGAGCCGAAAATTACCGGTGTCCCGGGATTGACTAGCTGGGCCAGCATAACTCCGATGAGTGAGTCGACCGTCTGCATGAGCACGTTGCCTGCCAGAGTTACGGGCGAAGTAGCCCCGCACAATGGTTCGGATGGGCACACCACCGGGAGTCCTCGCTGGGCGATGTGGATCAGGTAATCCCCGTATTCGCCGTCGATCTTGAGGGGACTGACTGTGCAAGCAATGAGCGATATGAACGGTCTTTCGCGGAGCTTGTCCGGCGATCCTGCAATGATTTCGGCCATCTGGATCACCTGCTTGAGGCCGTCCATGGTATAAAGCCCGCCCATAACGTGCTTGGTTGTGTTCTCGAGCCCTGCAAAGAAGCGATTAACGTCCACATTCTCAACGGAAAGCTCATTGGGATAGGTTGGAAGCAGGAGAACGTGGATGTTATCGAGCTTGTCAACGAGCCTGCTGATTGTTTTGAGGTCGTCGAGGCTGGCCAGCCGCCTGTCACCGGTGGCGTGTTCATATACATAAAGCGCAGTGCCGCCGGTGGCCGAGTGGACCCTGGTTCCTCCCAGTCTGACGTCATGTTTCTTGTCCCGGCCGCAAAGCGTTACCTCGCTGGGAGCCAATTTGATCAACTCGATGGCCTTTTCCTGGGGCAGACGCACAAGGCGCGTTTCATCATCAACGCTCGCCCCGGCCTGCCTGAAGTAGTCCAAGCCGTCCTTAGTATGCACCTGGAAACCGACCTCTTCGATGAGGCGCATGGCATGCTGATGGATCATGTTGATGCCGTCTTCGTTCAGAGGCTTGTAGGTACCACCGGGTACCCCTTTCCGAATGGTCTTCAACTCAGTCTCCTTCCTGGGCAGTTCTGTCTGTCGCATTCCGGACAAGGATTATAGTTTTCGACGTACTTCCGCGAAGGCCCGATGCCCATTATCCCGGACAGCGACTTTGCGGGGTACATGAAGCACTCATCATTTAAGGTTATGCCTAGTTGTTGACCGTCTACTGCGTTAAATACGAATTTCTGTTGTGTCATGTCCCAATCACAATAACCTGGACTGATCCGCCGGCTCATGCAAAGACCTTCCATCATGACTGCCCGCTTTGTCATCTCGTAGACTTGGTCAGCTACCTGCTCAACCGCGCGGGAACCCAAGACGTCAAGAATGTGCGCTTTGAGGACCATCCCCTCGCTGGACAGGGCGGAGACCCTCTCTTCAAGCTCGGGACCGATAGTTACGGCAAACATGGCCACACTACAGCACTTTTGCAGCAATCGAGCCACGACATGGCTGTTAAGGACTATCATGCCTTGGAGAAAACAATGTTCCTCATGTACAAGGTACACGTCTCTCGTGATGCAGGCATATCGTGGCTGGATTAGTTCTTGCAGGGTCTCTAATTGTTCTTCGAGCAGAGAGGTGATCGATGAGGGAGGACGGTCTTCGTATCCCAGGTCTTTCCATATGAACGGCGGGTCGAGTTCGACCTTGAGCCTGTTTTTTGTTATTACCATGATCATCCTTTCCAATGGGAGCAAAACGCCTTTTTCCTATTGGAGAGCGACGTCGGTGCCGCAGACGCTTTGATTGCTTCTGACGGGGGCCGATATTCGTTTTCTGGAGGGGGAAACTTGGAAGGACTAGTTACTTGGTGGGAGGGAATTGAACATCGAATTTGTGCGGTGGACTGATAGCGGTGATGCAAGACCGGTGGTGGAAACCCCCGAAACTATTACCCATTCCGTTGCTTATACCACCTACGGACCTCCTTTTTGGTCGCTAAACCTGCCTAAGTAGCTCCGCCAGTATAGCACACCGGATTCAGGATGTCCAATTGGCCACGACTTGCGATTGAGGCTGGGTTGAGGCAGGCTTACGAAGATGAGACAATAATGTATCAAGATGATATGGAAACCGAAACCGGAGCTTAAGCGGTAACCAGCAGACAGGCTACAAGAATGGTGCCCTTTTTACTTGGTAGGCTGGACGGTCCCCCCTTGTCTTCCAAGTTGCCGCCGATGGAAGACTTGCCTGCAGTAGCCTGTCTGCTGATCTTTTTGCGTGAAGTCGCCTTGTGCGAACCTCGTGTACGAATTTGATCGATAATACCCGCCATTTTGACACTTGTCAAGACCTTGCAGGCCATTGTAATATTTTTGTAATGTGGCGATGCAAGTGGGGTCGCAGGCTTTCTCTTCAGGCGCAAACCGGCTCATTTGTGGGACATGTCCCGGCTGTTCTAGCCAGGAGACTAATCCTTAGTCGTGGCTAAAGGTTACAGGTACGCTTGTCTCACATGAATTACATTGCTATAATCAAAGCTATCATTGGTATTACCAAAGGGGAACCTTTTGTCACTAGCCAGGGTTTTCTCATCTGCAACCGTTGGCCTTGAAGGACGTCTTGTAGAGGTAGAAGTCTACTTGTCCGGCGGCCTGCCCAGTATCACGGTTGTGGGCTTGCCCGATACTGCGGTACAAGAGGCACGTGAGAGGGTCAGGGCTGCCATACGCAGTTCCGGTTTCTTCTTTCCGGCAAGGAGGATCACGGTAAACCTGGCTCCTGCGGACCTCAGAAAAGAAGGGCCCGTATATGACCTGCCCATCGCCATGGGCATTCTCTTAGGTTCGGGACAGGTCAGGGGAAACTTCGACGGGACCCTGTTTCTTGGAGAGCTGTCTCTGGATGGGAGTCTACGGCATACCCATGGTATCCTGCCTATGGTAGCTACTGCCAGGGAGAAAGGACTCTCGACGGTCATAGTGCCCCGGATAGACGCAGCCGAGGCAGCCCTCATCGATGGTATACAGATTCTTGCGGTGGACTGCCTGGCAGAACTGGTGGCCCATTTGAGAGGAGAGTTCCCGATTGCGCCTTACCAGGGGCTACCCCGAACTCTTGTTAATGACTCTCTGTGGCAAGCTAACGATCTTGCACATGTCAAGGGCCAGGAAAATGCGAAGCGTGCTCTGGAGGTAGCGGCGGCCGGCGGACACAATATGATCATGACCGGCCCGCCCGGCAGCGGGAAGACGATGCTGGCTCGCTCTTTGCCTTCCATACTTCCCCCCATATCGCCCGACGAAGCCCTGGAAGTCACCAAGATCTATAGCGTCAGCGGTCTCCTGCCATCTGAGACCCCGTTGATTACCCGGAGGCCTTTCCGGTCTCCACACTACACCATCTCCCAGGCTGGGCTTGTAGGTGGTGGTCGCTGGCCTAAACCTGGCGAGATCAGCCTGAGCCACAGAGGTGTCCTGTTCCTGGATGAGTTGCCAGAGTTCGGTCATAATACCCTGGAGGTGTTGCGCCAGCCCTTGGAGGACAAGGTGGTGACCATCAGCAGGGCACAGGGCAGCGTTACTTTTCCAGCCGGGTTCACGCTGATTGCCGCACGAAATCCTTGCCCATGCGGTTATCTGGGACATTTTCGAAAAGAATGTCGTTGCTCGGCAAATGAGGTGACCCGCTACCAGAAGAGAATCAGCGGTCCGTTGCTCGACCGCATCGACATCTTCGTCGACG
>PUNJ01000210.1 GCA_003551705.1 Chloroflexota bacterium
AGGAGTGCCGGCAGCAGACCGAGATCGTCCAACATGGCTGGACGGAGGTCAAGCGAGATGTCGTGTATCTTCTCCACCAGATCGCTAACGATTTCTTCCGCCTTCAGCAGGCGGTCACTTGCTTGCGGCAGGGACCGGACTTCAGCCAGTATCAGATTCAAGGCCGTTAGCGCCTGGCCTACCTCGTCATGTAACTCCCTGGCTACCCGGCGACGTTCGGACTCCTGGGTCTCAACCAGCTTGTGCGATAGGTTACGAAGCTCTTCCTCTATTTGCTTCCTCTGGCTGATGTCGCGACAGTTAACAACGATACCGCCCACTGCCGCATGATTGATAAGGTTTTCGCTCAGCGCCTCAATAGTCTGCCAGCTACCGTCCTTCCGGCGATTTCGGAACTCAAATGCCCGAGTCATGCCGGGATTCCGGGTCAGTTTCTTGAAGTCCTTCTTCGCCGCAGCAAGGTCTTGAGGGTCTATGGAGGAATAGATGCTCCGGCCTGCAAGATTTTCCGGACGGTAGCCGGATATCCTCTTTACCGACGGACTGGCATACTTGATGCAACCTTGGTCGTCAGCCACGAGTATCATATCCTGAGAATTCTCGATCAAGGCCCTGAAACGCTGCTCCGAAGCTTTCAGTTCCTCCTCCACTGATTTGCGGGCATGAATGTCACGCACCACACGGAGAACCCCGACGGCTTCACCATCTTCACTCCGGAGCAGTTTGCCGTGATGCTCAGTCCACAGACTTGACCCATCCTTGCGCACCATTTCGACCTCGACAACCCAGTCCTCGCCATTGCCCTCATTGGCCGATTCTTCCCGGCGGCGTAGCATGAGTTCCCTGAAGACCTCGTGGGATTCTGCCGTCATGAGACCCCGAAAAGGCTGCTCCATAACCTCTTCCGCTGAATAGCCGAGCAACTTGTGCACTGAGGGACTGACATAAGTGGAGCGCAATGTCATGTCCGACAGCCAGATTACGTCCGTTACGTTCTCCGCCAGGATACGGTAACGTCTCTCGCTTTCCGCCAGCGCCAGTTCGCTGCGTTTCTGCTCGGTAACATTTCGGACTATGCCCTGGTACCCTATGATCGTATCCCTGCTGCGCCACCCGGTTGCAGTCAGCAGACAATCTATTACCGTTCCATCCCGTCTGCGAAGCTTTGACGGGAAATCCCTGACATGACCCTTCTGCTCCATCTCTCGCTGGAAACTGTCACGCTCTTCAGGGTCGACATAAGAATCCCAGATGTTCCTGCCCGGCAATTCACCACTGGAATACCCAAACAGTATGGCGGCGGAATCGTTAGCATCTACGATATGACCATTCTTGGTAACTACCCAGATTGCATCTCGCGATTCGCTGAAAAGGGTCCGGTACCGGTCTTCGCTGTCTCGCAAAGCCTGCTCCACGTGCTTGCGATCGGTGATATCGACAAAGTGACCAAGCGTAGCCCGTTTTCTCTCGTAGACCACAGGTGCTACGCTCTCCATGACCCATCGTCTGTCCCCGTTCTTGTGCAGATAACGATATTCGTAAGGGGTTGCAGCATGGCCCTTCAGCATTCTTATGGCATTCTCCCTAACGGCAGGCCTGTCATCAGGGAAGACAAATGCAAAAGAGTTCCTTCCTAACAGTTCGTCTTCAGTGTAACCAACTATCTGCTGGAACTTGGGATTCACAATTCTGAAGCAGCCGTCCTGTACAATGTATATGCCTATGGACGAACTGGTGAGAATAGCTTGAGAGAGGTCCTCCAGTGCTTTGCCTGCGTAAAGTCCGCACCCGCTGCCGTCTAGTGGATACGCAGAACTGAATACGGTCCCTGGATGGCCGACCAATGAAGAGTCTTGGCTGCGGTCAGGTGCTTCTTCGCCGGAAGTCATGAGAGTATCTGCCTCGCCCAATTCAAGTGGGCTCCAATTCCGAATGGCTATTCGGTGCTCCGGATTAGCCCTAACTTAAGACCTTATCCACGGTTTTGTCAAGCAAGCATGCGCGGCCTATTTGCCTCTTTCGACCTTCTGCCTGCCAAGACGGTAGAGTTTCTCCCACCTCGACGCAGTCCTGGCCTCCGGGACACGTAGTACGACCATATTCCACGACAGCCCGAAGTTACCCATATGCAAAATAAGGCTTTGCCCGTATGGACAAAGTCGCCCCTCTGTTTCAACCTATTTGAGTGCAAAGTTAACTACGGGAACTTGGTACAATGCAGAACTCTCGAATAAACTGTTGCAGGCTGGCTTAGCTGGCATACAAGCGCAATACCAAGGCAAAGGAGCGCACGTTATTGGAGGACTCACGTATGGACTTTGACAGAGACAGAGGAGCGGGTGGCCCGGACCTTATCACGTCCAAGCCACTGGACAAACTCTTCAGCCCCATCAAGATAGGCTCCATGGAATTGAAGAACCGCATAGTGATGGCCCCAATGGCCACTCTCTACGCCAACAAGGACAGCACCGTTTCCGGGCGACTGCTTGCCTATCATGAAGCGAGGGCCGCCGGGGGCGTAGGCCTGATTATTCTGGGGGTTACCAGTGTTGACCGCTTCTTCCCTTATGGCATAACTCTCGGCCTGTGGGATGACACGTTCATTCCCGGGTTCAAGGAATTGACCACAACGGTGCATAGGTACGGGACCAGGATCGTTCCACAGCTCACTCATCCGGGCCCGGCCTCGCTGTCTCCCTTTCGGGGCGGGCCACAACCTGTTGGCCCTTCCATAACCAGGTTTCACGGAACAAAGCAGATCTGCCGAGAACTCGCCACAGGGGAGATAGGAGAAATCGTTGAGCAATTTGGTGAGGCAGCCAGGCGGGCCAGGGAAGCCGGCTTCGACGGGGTAGAAATACATGCCGCTCACGGTTATCAGCTGGTGGGTTGTTTCACATCACCCTTGCGAAATCGGCGGACCGACGAATATGGCGGTTCGATTCATGGACGCCTCAGGTTCTTACTGGAGATCATTGACAACGTTCGCCGCAAGGCCGGCAAGGATTTCCCTGTTATAGTGCGTCTTTCCGGCGACGAACTGGTGGCCGGGGGACAAGACATACGTCAAACCCAGTACATGGCTCCGATTCTGGTTGAGGCCGGAGTCAGCGCCCTGGAGATCTCCAGCGGGGCCATACACGAGACCGCCTGGAGAATACTGCCTCCAACTGGGACCCCTTTCGGACTGAACGTCAGTTATTCCGAGGCCATCAAGAAGGTCGTGAATGTGCCCGTGATGGTGGTCGGCAGAATTAACGATCCCAGGTTTGCGGAGGATATTCTGCAAAGAGACCAGGCCGACGCAGTGGTCATGGGCCGCGCATTGCTCGCTGACCCAGATCTGCCCAGAAAGGCACTGGAGGGAAGGTTTGACGACATTGCTCCCTGTACAGCCTGCGGACTGGGTTGCATAGCCGGGCGCGACAAGGGTCAGCCTTTAAGGTGTGTGATCAACCCTGCTCTCGGAAGAGAGGAGGAGATGGGTCTCGTACCCGCTACAACCCCCAAGAGGGTCATGGTGGTTGGCGCGGGCCCGGCAGGACTGGAGACCGCCAGGATTGCCGGTCTCAGAGGACACAAGGTCAGCCTTTACGAGAAAGAAAACATGCCCGGAGGCCAGTTCAACCTTGCCTCGGCACCTCCCATGAAGCAGGAAATGTCAAAGGTCATCAAGTACCTGCTGGACCAGGTCCGCAAGGCCGGTGTAGAAGTCTACCTGAATAGGGAAGTCACTCCCGAAGTCATCGATGAAGTCAAGCCGGATGCAGTGGTCCTGGCCACAGGTGCAGAACCGATCATGCCGGACCTGCCGGGCATGGACCGGGCGCAAGTTGCAAGTGGACACGACGTGCTGGCCGGCAGGACCAGGATGTCCGAAGGCAATGTCTTGATCATTGGGGGAGGCATGGTGGGACTGGAAGTGGCGGACTTTCTGGCCGGTACGGGCGATAACCCGATGATCGGCCGTACGACCATCACACTGGTGGAAATGCTCAAGACGGTTGGAATGGATCTGGCCCCGGAGATGCGGGCCTTGTTGATGCAAAGACTGCGGGAGAAGGGGGCCAGAATCATAACCTCGGCCACGGTCAAGGAGGTATTCGAGGACGGTGTCCTGCTGGCATTCGAAGATGGTCATACGGAGACTGTGCGTGCAATGGACCGTATTATCCTGGCCACTGGTGCCAGGTCCACGAATGGATTAAGTGCGAGCATCTCAGACAAGGTGGCTGAAGTCTACCTGGTCGGAGATGCAAAGGCGCCGCGAAAAGCCCTCGAAGCAATTGCTGAAGGTTCGGAGATTGGCAGGAAACTATAGCCCGTGCCAGGTTCTGGTATCTTGTGATGGCGAGCCCGGCTCGCAAGTTACCTCGCTGCTCGCCCATGCTTTATGTAAAGACCGGCCTGAAGCCGGATTAGATTGAAAGGAGGACCGGGAATGACCAGAGAATTGAACGACCTGAGCGGTCCATTCGACCCAACTCTCACGTTCCAAGACTTGTCCAAGGAGTTCCTGTTAAAGATCATGGAGGTCTGGCAGTTTGCCTGGATACACATGGCAACTGCATTCTACGATGTGGCAAGGGAAAAGTACGGAATAGACGCGGCGAACCAGATGCAATTGGAAGCCTGGACAAGAGTCGGTGACAAGGTAAACCCGCGATATCCGAAGATCGCCAACATAGAAATGAAGACCGTCCTGGACTCATTGAAAGCCGCGCAACTTCCGCTTGATAATACCATGGGCAATCTCTACAAGGCCCAGTACGAAATCATTAACGAGAACCATGTGATCCTGACCATCCCCCAGTGCCGTTCCTTACGCTACTACGAACGGGAAGCGCCTGAGATGATCGATTTCTTCTGCCATCAGCTTGAAGTGCCGATGATGCAAAGGTACTACATCAACCCAAAACTAACCGTGAAGCCTTTGAAGGTGCCGCCCCGCAGCAGCCCGGAAGAGATTGCATGCCAGTGGGAACTCAAGATAGAAGAATAGAACACCCGCACAAGGAGGGAACATGACGGATATGCAGGACTATACCGGGGCATTCAGGAAGGACCTCCATATGACGGACCTTTCCAAGGAGGCCTTGATCAGGCTCTGGGAAACATCAGGGAAGATGTACACCAGCCTGGCCGGTACCTGGCAGAAGCTGCTTACGGAGAGGTTCGGAGAGGATGCAGCCTTGGAATTGGATGCCGAAGTATGGCGAAGGCAAACGCCTGTTGAAGTGCGGCTCTGCCGGCGTGCCATGGGCATAACCGACGATGATGTCGCCAGCCTCTTCAAACACCTGCAGATCGACCCGGGCGCCGGCGGCATCTGGCCGGAGTTCGATCTGGAACTGAAGAACAAGAACCATGGGATCTTGACCGTGAAGCGCTGCGTCGCCCTTGACCATTTCGAACGTCACGGTGAGAAGGAACTGGCCAGGCTCAGGCATACTTGTGAGGTACTTGACGGAGAAGGTTTTCAGGATACGGCTTCTCTCTTTCACCCGAAAATGGTATCAAGGCCGCTGAAGCTACCGCCACGCAGCAGCAAGGACGAAGTGGCGTGCCAGTGGGAATTCAAGATAGAGGAGGATCCCACGACCTAGTAGTTGTTGTGTGCGTAAATCTGCACTTGCAGGCGGGAACTCGCAAGCAATAATCAGACCTTTCCGGCTCTTGCAGGGGGGAGGTGGCCGTACCTTTGCAGGAGGGGTAACCATCGGCACGTGGTTAGTGGAGGTGAGATCGTGGTAAAACGCCCTCAAACTGAAAGAATCCGCACAGTATGCGGTATCAACGATTACTTCAGGTGCGGTCTCACAGTGGAACTAAGAGATGGAGTCATCGCAGGCATCCATGCCGCCGATTTTCCAGACTCTAACGACAAGGGCGGTTGCATGAAAGGGCTGGCCAGCGCAGAGCTGGTCTACCATCCAGAGCGACTTCGTCACCCCCTAAAGCGATCAGGCGACAGGGGCAAAGGTGGATGGGACCGCATTTCCTGGGACAAAGCCTTCAGCGAGATTGCTGCCAGCATCCATGGGATCCAGGAGAGACACGGTCCCGGCTCCATCGGCTGGATGACCGCCGCATTCCCTAACCTCACCGGAGGAGGATACTCGAGGCTGATAAGTCTTACCAGGGGGACCTGGATTGACTGGTGGGGTTGCGGCGATGCGGCAGGTCCCTGTGCCGACATTGCGACCTTCGGGACCATGATGGGAGAAGGATACCTGTGCCGGATGGAGACACCAAAAATCGTCATCGTGTGGGGTTACAACCCCGCAGTAACCGTACCCTTCTACATGCGGCAAATCGTCGAAGCGAAGAACGCTGGTGCCAGGGTCGTAGTTGTTGACCCTCGTTTTACCGAGACGGCTTCCAGGGCCGACGAGCACATTCCCATCAGGCCAGGCACCGATGGCGCCCTGGCGCTGGCAATGATCAATGTCATAATAGGGCAGGGGCTTCATGATGAAACCTTCCTGTCTCAGAATACAGTCGCCCCGTTTCTGGTCCGCAAAGACAACGGCCGCTTCCTCAGGCAGAGCGACCTGCGCACCGGGAGCAACTCCGACGGTTTCGTAGTGTATGATCGTTCCGGCAATGGTCCCGCTTCGCCTGACGGCACCGGCTTTGGCCCATCCTTGTACGGTGAGTATACGGTGTCCGGCATAGAATGCACCACGGCATGGCAGTTGCTGGCCGACATGGCCCGGGCCTACTCCCCCGAGAGAGCATCGCAAATCACCGGTGTAGCGTCCGAGGTCATCAACAGGCTGGCAATCACCTACGCCACCGAGAAACCGGCTGCAATATATCGTGGCTGGGGTATTCAGAGAACGTTTCACGGCGATCTTGCTTGCAGGGCCGTAAACACGCTGGCTGCCGCAACCGGCAACATCAATCCCCAGCGACCATCAACGTTTGTAACCAATTCCAAGCCATTTATAGCACCGGCGGGACCCTACAACAGGCTTCCTTTGCTGTCACTGCATGAGGCTACAAGTCAGTCAAAACCGTTTCCCATAAAAGCTTTGCTCTGCGCAGGCCACAATTTTGTTAACCAAATGCCGGACCTGAATAGGACCGTGGACCAGATTCTGCCAAACATCGAACTCGTAGTGGTCTGTGACTTGTTCATGACCGCTTCAGCGCAATACGCGGACTACGTTTTGCCTGTCTGCTCATCCATGGAGTGTACAGATATCTGCGTCAGCAGCTATCGAAACACCTACCTGCAGCTACAGCGTAAGGTCATAGACCCCTTGTATGAATCGAAGTCCGACTTTCAGATAGCCGCCGGACTGGGGCGCAGCTTGGGATTCGGTGAATTCTTTGACAAGACTGAGGAGCAATACATAGAAGAATTCCTGGAATCCGATCATCCAACCATGGAAGGGGTATCTCTGCAAAGGCTCAAACAAGGTCCAATACCCGCCAGAGACCTGTCAAGGCCCCAGGGATACAACACTTCAACCGGTAGGATAGAATTCTACGTCGAAGGACTCAAGGACTCCGGGGAGGAGTTACCGGTCTACATTGAACCGGTAGAAGGTCAGAAGAGCAAGAAAGCTGGCAAATATCCCCTTTCTCTTCTAACCGTTCACCCTGCCAACCGTATACATTCCACCCTCGCCCTCGTACCAAGGCTCCTACGGTTGGACCCCGAACCCGTCTTGGACATAAACCTGCTCGATGCCAGACAGCGGGGTCTGGAGGAAGGGCATGTGGCCCGAGTCTTCAACGATCGAGGCGAGATGAGACTGAAGGTAAGGTTGACGGAAAACCTGCAGCCCGGTGTGGTCTCCGTAACTCAAGGATGGTGGCCGCAACACTATATAGCCGGGCATCACAATGCACTAACTCATGGCATGATCAATGAGGCCCAGCAGCGTATCTTCCAGCCGAATGCCGCCTTCTTTGACGTCCTCGTAGAGGTTGAGAGATGCTAACAGGGGTGGCCCGTGCAATAGACCGCACCTACGAGTTTTCTTTACCCTCAAGCGCTTTTGTAGAAGGATCCAGAGTGCATGATTGGGAGATTCGAGACGCGTCCACGCGACATCAGGCCCCGCCCTACAAAATCACCCCCCGGTCCTTGAACCCGCCTATCTCCTCCCAGCCATACCCCAGCGAGAGCAGCACCTCCTCCGTGTGCTGCCCCAACAACGGCGGCGGCATGTCCGGAGCGGCCGGCATCCCGCCGAAAGACACCGGCGAATTCAACGCCTTCATCCTCCCCAACTCGGGATGCTCCATCTCAACCACAAACCGGTTCGCCTCCGTCTGCGGGTCCTCCAGGGCGCTCTTCACCGTGTGCACATAGGCCCACACCAGATCATGCCGGTCGAAAACGGGCACCCACTCATCCGACGTCCTGGTGGTGATCACCCCCTCGATAATCCCGATCAACTCCCGCCGGTTCTCCGCCCTCGCCTCGCTCGTGGCGAACCTGGGGTCCTCCTGCAAATGCGTTATGTCAAGCGCCCGGCAGAACGCCGGCCAGAACCGGTCCGGAAACAGCATCACAAAGATAAACCAGCGACCGTCCCTGGCCCGGTAGATGTTGAACATGGGATTGGGCATCTCCTTCTGCGACACCTGCTGGGCGTCCTCGCCCGTGAGCAGGGTGGCCTGGGTCTGCCAGCTATCTATCCACAGCCCAGTCCCCATCAGCGATATGTCCACCCGCTGCCCCACGCCGTCGCGGTCCCTGGCCCGCAGCGCCGCCAGGATCCCGGCCATCATGTAGCCGCTGGTCATATGGTCGCCCATGGCCGGCCGCTGAAAGGCCGGCGGCCCGCCCCGCTCGCCGACCAGGGACATGATGCCTGAACTGGCCCAGAAGGCCGAGTAGTCGAATCCGGGCTTCTCCTGTTTGGGGCCATGCCGGCCGTAACCGGTCAGATGCGCATAGATGATCCGGGCATTGACCTGCCGCACAGTGTCGTAGTCCATCTTCACTCTAAGCAGGGAAGGCTCCTGCAGGTTCGAGGCGAAGACGTCGGCCGTCTCTATCAGCCGGTAGGCGATCCGCCTGCCCTCTTCCAGGGTCAGGTCCAGGACAATGCTACGCTTGCTGCGGTTGTCCGCCAGCCAGCCCACGCCCGCCGGGGCCGAGGCGGGCAGCCAGCCCGGACCCGCCCAGCCGCGTGTGGGATCGCCCCCCTCCGGGTGCTCTATCTTGATGACGTCGGCACCCCAGTCGCCGAACACCTCGCAGGCGGAGGGCACCACCGCCCAGGTGGCCAGTTCCACGATCTTCAAGCCGTCCA
>PUNJ01000006.1 GCA_003551705.1 Chloroflexota bacterium
ATCCTCTACCTGACCGTTCCAGGTCCCGGTTTCGAGCCTGAAGTCGTGGCCGGCATCCAGACTGTTACAATGCCGGGAATCGCACAAGGCAGCCCCCTGGACTTCAAATTGACCCTTCATAACTCCGGCAATGTCCATGCCAGGCTGGCCGCCAAGGTCGACTTCAACGGTCTGTGGGGGAGGCACGTGACCGAGCTTGACCTGGGAGAGGTAACTGTTCTTCCCGGCAGCGAGCGTACCCTAACCGGGTCGCTGGATAATGTGCCCTTTATGGACAGGTTATCCGCCCGTTTCGTCATCGGTTACTACGACGAGAATGGAGAACTGGTGAACCGGAGCCACACCGTAAGACTATGGGTGCTGCCCTGGAAGACGCTGCTGCCTGGTCTGCTGATCATATCAGGCACAATCGTGCTGCTCGTAGCGTTCAAGAAGAGGTACAATCTTCGGCTCGAGCACAAAACGCCTTCTTCTTCCGGACGTCCTATCCGGCCCGGAGCCACCTTCAGAAGAGGCCCGAATAACGGGCCGCCTGATCGCAGGCTGTTTCGTTGACACCTTCCTATCCACGACGCCGGCGTCGCAAACTTGCCTTTGACCTGTTGGGCGATACATAATGTTTCTGGACCTCAAGTAACGATGCAGCACAGAGGAGCAAATAATGAACAGCCATGACGTGGTCATCGTAGGCGGTGGGCCCGCGGGCTTGACAGCCGGACTATATACTTCGCGAGCCGGATTGGACAGCCTGCTGCTTGAGCGGGCCGGCTTCGGGGGGCAGATGGTGAATGCTCCCGTAATCGAGAACTATCCCGGGTTCCCGGACAAGATCTCCGGGTATGAACTGGGCCAGCTCATGCACCAGCAAGCCACCCTCTATGGTCTGGAGACACAGGATGCCGATGTATCCGACCTGATGATAAACGGCGAAGGCTTCACCCTGGTAACCGACGAAGGTGATATCGAAACGTCAACGATTATCATCGCCTCCGGATCGGAGTATCAGAGGCTCGGTCTTCCCGGTGAAGACAGGTTCCTCGGCCGGGGGGTCTCCTACTGCGCCACCTGCGACGGTTTCATTTTTCGGGACAAAAGGGTTGCTGTAATAGGCGGGGGTGATACAGCCGTAAGCGACGCCCTGGAACTGGCCGAGCATTGTGAAGCCGTTTATCTCATACATCGCCGCGACCAACTCCGGGCCATCAGACTGCTGCAGGAACGCGCCTTTTCACAGCCAAAGATCGGTTTTATCTGGGACACCGTGGTAGAGGAGCTGATCGGAGACATGGTGCTATCGTCTTTGAAGCTGCGTAACATGGTTTCCGGAGAGCCGTCTTACCTGGAAATAGACGGTGTCTTCGTGGCCATCGGCGTGAAGCCAAACAGCCAACCCTTCGCCTCAATGGTGAGCTTGAGCGAGACGGGACATATACTGGTCAATGACGGCATGGCCACATCTTTGGCCGGCGTTTACGCTGCCGGCGATATTCGCGCCGGCTCGCCCCGCCAGATCTCCACCGCAGTCGGTGACGGTGCAGCAGCAGCCATGTCAGTATTCAAGTTCCTCAAGGGCTGAAAAGCTCAAATGGCCGTGCCTCCGCTGGCCTGAAAGCTCGTCGTGTTACCGCCATCCTGTAGGGACAGGGCCCAGGTACGGGAACCCTTGCCGGTAGTGCCTTGAGAGAATGCAGACAACCACCGGATGCAGACCAACGGCTCTCAGCGCCGCTGGAGAGCGGCACGGGCCCATTATGGAAGACAACCCGTAGAGCAGTCTAGTGCTTTCTGGGCACAATGGCTACCTTGCGGACCTCTCCCTCACCAATGCTTTGTGTGGTCACATCCGGACTGATGGACAAGGCCAGGTGAACTATACGCCGTTCATCGGGCGGCATGGGCTCCAGGACGGTCGATTGACCGGTGGTCTTCACTTTCTGGGCCAACCTCACGGCCAGTTCGCGAAGCATGCCATAACGTCGCTGTTTATAGCCTTCCACATCAATGGAGATGGGTACCTTGGCCCTCTGGTACCGGGCTACGATCAAGCGAACGATGTATTGAAGTGATGCCAGGGTCTCACCTCTCCTGCCGATGAGCACACCCAGATCATCGCCTTTTACGTCCAGAGATATGGACTTGGCATCCTGGGCCTCCCCTTCCAGACAGGCGGTGACCTCGACGGTTGCGTCCAGGTTCATCAATCTGAGAAGGTCCTCCAGCACTTCTTTGGCAAGCGCTGCGGTATCAATCTCCTCATTGGGCTCGATAGCTTCTGTCGGTTCTTCAGAATTCTGCTTGAGGGGCCTCACCAGTACGGCGGCTTCCTCAGACCCCAGTCCAAAAAAGCCGGTCTTGCCTTTCCTAATTACCGTCAGTTCTACCTGGTCTCGCCTGAGCCCAAGTTCCTCCAGGGCGCGTTCAGTCGCTTCCTCAACCGTCCTTCCTCTTACTTCTCGGCTTTCCTGCATTATTGACTCCCTCCTCAGGGTTAGAGACATCTTCAAATGGCGACAGAGACTTGGCCACGTCCTTGAAGCCTTTCTTGCGTGAGGGGATTACGGGCCCCTGGATGCCGGCTTCCTTTGCCTGCGAATCGGACTTGCCCACCTTGATGGTAGGGCCGGGCTGCGACGGCGCCTTGGCCGCCGGCGCCACAGAATTCTCAGCTTTTGCGAACGGGTTCTTCCATCCGTAAACGAAACCCTGGATCACAATGCTGACTACCGCACTGAACAGGAAATAGAGTCCCAGACCCGATGGCAGGGTAAAGGTGATGAACCCGAACATCAGCGGCATCATGATCTGCATCATGTTCTGCATGGACGCCTGCTGCGGGTCCAGCGCCGGTTGTGCCATCATCTTCTGCGTCAGCCACATGGTCGCCATAACAAGTATGGGAATGATGAGAAATTGGTCCGGCGCACTGAGGTTCAGCCACAAGAAGGAGCCTGATACGGGCAAAGCATCACGGACGATGGACCATGAATAAAGGTTCTCGGACAGGCTCAGGAAGTCCTGGGGCGTCGTAGCCAGCGCCTGTATTATGGCCCGGTACAGGGCTACAAAAATGGGAAGCTGGATAAGCATGGTCAAGAACATGGGTGACGCCAGACAGCCCATGGGGCTTATGCCTGCTTCCTTGTACAGGCTCATCGTCTCCTGCTGCAGCTTCCTCGGGTCCTTGGCGTATTTCTTCTTTAGCGCCTGGAGCTTGGGTTGTATGGCCCGGGTGGACTCCTGCATCTTCTTCGATGCCTGGAACTGCTTCAGGGTCAGGGGAAGCATCACAAGCCGCACAATGATGGTCAGTGCGATGATTCCCAGTCCAAAGTTGCTGAACATCACGTTGGTGAGTACCAACAGGAAGTTCAATGTAGGCTGTATCAGAACAATGTTAAAGAATTCCAATTCTAACCACTCAATGTATAGTCTATGATCGTTTCCGTGGTCTCGACACTGACCGCGTAGAGTTTATCATACTCGTTGCCGGCACCATCCTTGTACCAGGCATGTACGTAGACCAGACCCTCGGCAGGATCAGCCAGAAGCGGGGCCAGCAGAGTTGCTTCCTCATCAGGACCCCTGGCCACCGACCAGAGGCGGTCCACATTTCCGGCCTCATCGATAGAATAGAGGACACCTTCCTGTGTACCTGCTACGACCTTTCCATCAATCACAACGGGACTGGAACTGACACCACCCCCCATGTCATACGCCTGGTATTCACCCGGGTCGTCCAAGTCGATTACGTACAGATTGCCATCCAGGTTTCCAACCCAGACCCGGTTCTCGTGGACCAAAGCCTCAGTCCAGTACCAGCCTTCTCCCTCGCCGAAAACCCATTTCGGGTCCCTGCTTGGAGCAGCGGTGCCGGCCGGCCTGTTGGTAGCGGCCTGTTTCTCCGCATCCGTGGCTACATCGACGGCATAGAACTTCCAGTCGAGAGAACCGACGTAGATTACGCCGTCATGCACTACCGGCGTAGACACTATGCCCGCTCCGGTAGTCAGGTTCCAAATCTCCTTGCCGCTGGCGGCATCGATCGCATACAGCTTGTGGTCGGTCGAGGTTACATAGACAACCCCGTCATGGACCGCTGGAGTCGACCAGACCTTGTCCCTGGTCTTGAATTGCCACTGCTCATTGAGCAGCAGGTTAAAGGCGAACAACTTTCCCTCGGAGTTGCCGACGAAGACGGAATCACCCGCAACAGCAGCTCCGCCTACTATATGACCACCGGTACCGAATTCCCTCCGGCTGCCGGTAGCGATATCGAAGGAGTAAATATAACCATCATACCCGCCAATATAGACACGGCCCTCCGCAATGTTTGGAGTGGCGTAGATCCTCATTGGGACCGAGAAACCCCCACCGCATTCAAACGGGTTGCCACCTGCCCGCCTGGATTCCAGGACCTCCGACCACAAAACATCGGGCGAACCGGTGGCCACGTCCTTGAGTACTATGACTCTCCCATCAAGCGAACCAACAACGAGGAATTCATCATCCATTGCGGCGCCGGACCAGGGTCTGAGAGGTGCTCCAGCACATCCAGCAACAAGAACCAATACTAGAAGAAGTAAACAGATTTTGGGGATCTTTCCTGAACGAATTCTGACGATTTTTGAGAGCATAAATACCTGTCACCCTGCTACGTGGCGTCACGGCACAGGGTCCCAACCTCCTGCATTCCAAGGATGGCAGCGGAAGATTCTTCTCAGGCCCAGCCGGCAACCTTTGAAAAAGCCGTATCTGTCAATGGCTTCATAAGTGTAGGCGGAGCATGAGGGACTGAACCGGCACGCCGGTGGGGCGTATTTGGACCAGGTGGCCTGGTACAACCTTATCAATAGTAATCCGATTCGCTTCATATTACGCTGCTAGTTTCGACTGCTGCCTCAAGTTTAACACAGCCTCCTTGAGGTCTGTAAAGTTTGTTTGCGCAGCAGAAGTCCGGACTACAAGCACTATGTCCCAGCCCGGTTTCCAAGATACGGTGTTGACGATTGCCCGAAGCCGTCTCTTGATTCGATTACGCACCACCGCATTGCCTACCCGCTTGCTTATAGAAAACCCGAATCGGGTACCTTCAAGGCGGTTGGGAAGGGCTCTCATGATCAGGAGTTCGTTTGCCCAGTATTTACCACGCCCGTATACAGCAGCAAACTGTCTGGTGTGTGTGAGCCGTTGTTCCCTTCTCATTTCTATTACGAACGAGAGGGGTGGAATAATATTCTAGCTAGGCTGCCAACCGGTAACGACCCTTCAGGCGCCTTGCCTTCAACACTCTCCGCCCGCCCGGTGTCGCCTGGCGCGCTCTAAAGCCATGCACCCTTTGTCTGCGTTTCTTCTTCGGTTGATACGTTCTCTTGGGCACGCTGCCTCTCTCTTTCTGACCTGTAATCATACTGTCTTTGCTATAGTTAGTCAAGGCAACTGACACAGCATCATTTCCTCGATTGATGACGTGGTTTCAGGCCTGATGACAACAAAGATGTGACCCCTCGCAGGGCGACGTGCCCGGCTCCGGTCTTGACAATGTCCCGCGCTGCCAGACTCGGTGCAGATGCGGAGCAACCATGTTCGAGGCGGCGGCCTGGTTGAGTACCTGGCCTTGCTATCCTGACCGAAGACGGCTGCACCTGTCTCTTGCAATATATGATACTTGTTCTTATAATCCGTGTCATGGTGACTACGGCAGGAAAGACTCATCGTTGCGCTTCGAAGCTGGGGGCCTTTCTTGGAGTTTCGGTCCCGGCTCGCCTGCACCTGGGAGGGTCTACACCATGAGAGATAGCGTCAAGACCAGAGAGGAACTCCTGACCGAACTGGAAACCCTCCGGCAAAGAAATGCCGAATTGGAGGCCCTGGTGGCTGGGTGCGACAAGATGAAGGCGGCGGCCTTGATAGCCGAGTCAATGCTGGAGGCGGCTTGTGTTCATGGTCTGGACTCAACGATCCTTCAAGTCAACCAGGCGTTTGAGACGGCGTCCGGATGGACAAGGGAGGAGGCCGTAGGCAGAACGCCTGTGGAGCTTGGCCTGACAACCACAGAAGAATGGCTTAAGCTTGATAGCGAAGCCGTCCCCAGCTTGATCGAGGAAGGGAGTGTCCGCAATATAGAGACCGTCTGCATACGCAGAGACGGAACTTCGTTTCCGGGTCTGATGAGCTGGACACTGGTCCGGGACGACGAAGGCAGGCCGGCAGGCATTGTCAGTGTGATGCGAGACATAATTGAGTACAAGCAGGTGGAGATGGCGCTCCAGGAGAGCCAGGAGAAGTACCGTGACCTGGTGGAGAACCTGAATGAAGTGGTCTATGCTCTCGATGACAAGGCCATAATCACCTATGTTTCTCCGAGCGTAGAACAGACCAGTGGTTACAGGCCGGATGAGTTGATCGGGAGATCGTATATCGATTTCGTCCATCCTGACGACCGGGAGGGACGCATCGAGCAATACCATAAGGTCCTTGCCGGTACCCACGAGCCTTCCGAATACAGGTTTCTGGCCAAGGACGGCAGCCACTTGTGGGTCAGGACCAATGGGAGGGCCGCTTACCGGGATGGCCATCTCATTGGAGTCCACGGCACCCTGGTTGACATCACCGACTACAAATTGGCGGACGAGATGCTTCGACAAAGCGAAACACGGTACAGGCTGCTTGCTGAGAACACTACAGATATCATCTGGTACATGGACTTGGACCTGCAACTGACATACATCAGCCCATCGGTCGAGCGGGAATCCGGATTCTCTGTTAAGGAGGCCTTGTCGCTCCCACTGGACCAGCTTTACACTCCCGACTCGATAGAAGAGATGCTGAAGGTGTACGCGGAGGAGATGGCCTTGGAGGAAACGGGACCGAAAGGCCGGCATGTGTCGCGGACACTGGAGTTGCAAGGCTATACGAAGGACGGCTCAACCTGTTGGATTGAGGTCCACCTGACTGCGGTGCGAGACCAGGACGGTAATCTCATTGGTGCGCAGGGCATAACCCGCAACATCAGTGAACGCAAGCGGGCGGGGGAACAACTTCAAGAGGCCTATGCAAGAGAGAAGGCGGCCCACCAACAGCTGCAGACCGAGATGAAGAAAAGGGTTGAATTCACCAGGGCCCTGGTACATGAACTGAAGACTCCTGTAACTGCCATGATGGCTTCAAATACCTTGCTGGTTGAGGAGCTTCCTGATGGACCGTTGCAGAGACTGGCTGCAAACGTGCAGCACAGCATTGCCAATCTGGACAAGCGCATTAGCGGGTTACTGGACATAGCCAGGGGCGAGCTTGGCCTGCACAAGGTCAAGCTCAGAGAGGCAAAGCCTTTGAAGATGCTTGGCGAGGCGGCTGCCGAAATGGAGGCAACAATCGTCAGCCGCGGCCAGTCCCTGGTGACGTCTCTGCCGCGTACGCTTCCGCCGGCCTGGATCGACGAGGAGCGCCTTCATGAGGTTATACTCAACCTGCTGGGCAACGCCTCCAAGTTCTCTCCCGAGGGGACAGAAATCACTCTCAGTGCCAGGAAGAACAAGCATACACTTGTGGTAGAAGTGAAGGACAACGGGCTGGGAATCGCCAGAAAGCATACACAGAGGATATTTGAGCCGTACTATCGCGTGGAAAACGATAGACAACGGCTGCCGGGGCTTGGGCTCGGACTGGCACTATGCAAGAGGATTGTCGAGGACCATGGAGGCAAGATATGGGTGAGGAGCCAGAAGGGCAAGGGCAGCAGGTTTGCTTTCTCCATCCCCCTGGATACGGCAACCCCCGGTTGAATCCCCTTGCCGGCGGACGTTTCCGCGTGCCGTCTCACAGGCGCTTCCGTGAGAGAGAAACGCAAATGGTGGGGACTTCCGTGTCAACCCCTGTTGCAGCGGCAGCATCTACTCTTCCCCTATGACGGTCGATATCCATGCTGGAAACGGACGCTACACCACTGGCTTGGGCGGAAGGGGGACAGACGACGGCGAAGACACCGAGATGGCTTTCGCAGACAGAGCGCCGGCTCCTTGCCCATGCCACCAAGGAAAACCATCTCTCCGCAGAATTAGCGACAGCGACCGCGCACCAAGAGGTGACCACCGGCGATAGTCACGATATAATGACTTGACCATACCGTACTTGATTGCGCCGGCACTGTCGCAAGGAGGACATCCATATGAAGGCTCTACTTCTGGTCGGAGGCGAGGGAACCAGACTGCGTCCCCTGACCTGCAACACCGTAAAGGCCATGGTACCCATCCTTAACCGGCCCTTTCTCGAACACATGGTCTCCTACCTCAGAAACTACGGCATAACGGACATCATTCTCACCCTCTGCTACCTACCTGACCAGCTTGAGGCCTTCTTTGGGGACGGGACCAGCTTCGGTCTGAATCTTGTCTACGTCATGGAAGAGTCCCCTCTCGGCACCGCCGGCGCCGTGAAAAATGCCCAGCAGTATCTGGATGACACCTTCCTGGTCTTCAATGGGGACATTTTCACCGACATCGATCTCCAGGCCATGCTTGCCTACCACCGTAATAGGCAGGCCAAGGCTACTATCGCTCTCACTCCCGTACTTGACCCCAGCGCCTACGGTGTACTCGAGACGGAGCCGGATGGCAGGGTCGTGCGATTTGTCGAAAAACCCAAGCCGGGCGAGGCCAAGACAAACCTCATCAATGCCGGCATCTATATTCTTGAACCCGATATCCTGGACTGGATACCGCAAAATAGGCCCTACATGTTCGAACACCATCTTTATCCCCATCTGCTCAAAGACGGGATACCCGTATACGGATATGCCGGCTCAGGAGGATACTGGATCGATATCGGTACTCACGACAAATACCGCCAGGTACAGTATGACCTGCTGGAGGGGCGGTGTACCGCCGTTCTCAATATTCCCGGCAAGGGTCCGGCGGTTTATCCCGGCGTAACCATTGAAGGAGAGGTAACAATAGGCGACGGTTGCCGGATAGGTGCCGGAACCCGGATTGCCGGGCCGTCCGCCATAAGCGAAAACTGCATTATCGAAGACGGGGCCTCCATCACCGCTTCTTTCCTGTGGCCCCAGGCACGTTTGGGCAAGAACGCCATTCTGAACAAGTGCGTGATCGGTAGAGAGAGCGTGATAGGAGACAGGGCGGTGATCGGTGAAGGAGCGGTGATCGGCGATCACACCAGCATCGAACCGGGCACGCAGATCGCCCCAGGAAGCAGGAT
>PUNJ01000047.1 GCA_003551705.1 Chloroflexota bacterium
ACCTGCCCCGGGGTGGCGATGGGGGGAAGGTCCTCACTGTGCCCTCTTGCCGGAGGGCTGGTCTTTGAACTCACACTTGACGCCGGGGAGTTCGCCTCGCCGCATCCTCCCCTGTCTGGGTCCCCGCTTCCGCGGGGAAGGTTCTTATGACTGTCGTCTTCCTCCGGCAGGGGCGGGCAGCCGTGCCCGCGCGCAGTGGGGAAGGGCTATCGTCTCAGACGGCATCCCTTTCCTGGACCGCGGGCTCTTCGCGGGCGAGTCTGCGACCTGCGCGGGGTGGTGGCCGCTTGACGCCGCTTCTGCGCAGTAAGAAAACCGCCCCGAATAGATCGGGGCGGTTTGGGTTGGCAGTTACAACTACTGCAGGCCTGTCTACTTCTTCTCTTCGGGCGGGGCCGGGTTGGTGTATCCCTTCAATAGAGTAGGCATGTTCTTGGCCACGTCTTCCCAGGTCCACGGCCCGTGGGTATCCCAGTCCCGTCCGATGATGACGGACTCATGTGCCGGCTCCCAATAAGAGAACGCTGCGCCGGAGGCACCGAAGATGCAGCCGTTTATGTGAGCAGCTTGATCGCTGCACAGGAAAGCGGGAATGGCGGCCAGGTAATCCGCCGTGGCTACGTGGGTCACCTCATCGTAGCGCTCCTGTGTCCAAAGGCCCGACTCAACTCGCTTCTTGTAGCCGGCCAGCACTTCGGGGCCCATGGTCATCCTGGTGGCTGCTCTGGGGCAGATCGCGTTACAGGTTACACCGTACTTGCCCATTTCCCAGGCGGTGGCATAGGTGAGGCTGGCTATGCCACCCTTGGCGGCGCCGTAGTTGACATGGCCGACGGTGCCAACAAAGGCTTCCGAAATTGTGTTGACGATACGGCCGTATTTCTGCTCGCGCATCAGGGGTGCTGCATGCCGGACCATGTTAAATGTGCCAGTCAAATGAACGGCGATTACCAGGTCCCAGTCCTCCTTGGACAGGTTCCACATCATCCTGGCACGATCGATACCGGCCACATTGACCAGTATGTCTATCCTGCCGAAGGTGTCGACGCAGGCCTTGATCATGGCCTGGGCTGCGTCCCAATCTGCCACGCTGCCATACTGAGGAATTGCCTGAACGCCGAGCTTCTTGCACTCGGAAACGGTCTCGTCCGCCAGGTTGGTCCCGGCTCCGGTACCGTCTGTGCCTCCACCAAGGTCACAGACAACCACATTGGCACCTTCCCCGGCCAGGGCCAGGGCCACGGCTTTGCCGATACCACTGCCGGCGCCGGTGACGACGGCGTTCTTGCCTTTTATTCTGTCGCCCATGTAGACCTCCTTTAGTCCCGATTGAATCAGGATGAGCTATTTCTTCTCAGTCTGTGCTGGAGCTGGGTTTACATAGTCGACGAGCAGCTTGCTGGGGACCAGTTTAACTATCTCGTCAAACGTCCAGGGTCCTTCCGTTTTCCAGTCCCTGGTAACCTTGGTATCTATTGTCGGTTGTGTCCAGTGACCGAGTTCAGTCCCGGAAACAAAGAAAACCTGCCCGTTGATATCAGCTGCATCCGGACTGGCCAGATAGGCCACGAAAGCTGCGAAGTAGGATGGGTCGGCCAGTTCGTTCATCATACGGTCAAGCTGGTCCGCGGGCATTAGTCCAGCTTCGATCCTCTTCTTGATACCCTCGATCACCTTGTCATCTGCGGTCATCCGGGTCCAGGCTCTGGGGCAGATGGCATTGACGGTCACACCGGCCTTACCCAGTTCTCGAGCGGCCCCGTACGTGAGGGTGGCGATACCGCCCTTGGCTGCGGCATAGTTGAGGTGACTGGGCCCGCCGATGAAAGCCTCCGAAACGGTATTGATGATGCGGCCATACTTCTGCTCCCTCATAAGGGGGGCGGCATGGCGGGTGGTGTTGAAAGTGCCCTTCAAATGTACGGCCACGACCTGGTCCCATTCTTCCTCGGTCATGTTCCAGATCATTTTGGGCTTGTCGATGCCGGCTATGTTGGCCACTATCTCAATGCTGCCGAAGTTGTCGACGCAGGCTCTCACCATGGCCTCTGCGTCAGTGAAGCTGGAAACGTCGCCATATTGCGCAACAGCTTTTACACCAAGCTTCTGACACTCGGCTACTACCTCATCAGCCGGAGTCTTGTCAATGCCGGAGCCGTCTACACCTCCTCCAAGATCACAAACGACTACGTTGGCTCCTTCTTGGGCCAGGGCGATAGCCACTGCCTTGCCGATTCCCCGGCCGGCACCGGTTACTATTGCGTTCTTCCCCTTGAGTTTATCACCCATGTTTGGTCCTCCTTAGTTCCTTTCTATCTCAATCCAGGTCCTTCCAGGAAGGATCCTCTTGCCAAGAACGTTGCCCGGTCCTTGGACGCAGTTGGCATTCGCCCGCTATTTTTGGGGTGGGGCCGGGTTCTCGTAATCCAGCAGCAATTCCTGGGGCACGAGCCTTTGCAGCTCATCAATGTCCCATTTGGCGTCGATTTCCCAGTCCCTGGTGAATTTCCTGGTTATCTGTGGGTGGTTCCAAAGACCTATGGTGGCCCTGGAAGTGACGAATACGCACCCGTTGATATCAGCGGCGGCATCACTGGCCAGATACGCAATGAAGGGAGCGAAATACTCAGGATCAGCGCCCTCCTTGCGCGTTTCCTCCATCCCCCTGAGGCGTTCTTCCGATATCAGTCCTGCTTGAATACGCTTCTGCAGGCCGCTATCCTGGTCGTCGCCGACGCTTAACCTTGTCCGGGCGCGAGGAGCGAAGGCATTGCAGGTAACTCCATATCTGCCCATTTCCCTGGCTAAAGCGTAAGTGAGGCTGACAATGCCTCCCTTGGCGGCACCATAGTTCGTATGTCCTACGGTGCCGGCATAGGCTTCAGAGGTACAGTTTATTATCCTGCCGGAGCCCTGATCCTTCATGCGTACACAGGCGTGCCGGCACAGGTTCCAGGTCCCTTTGAGATGAACGGCTACTACTTGGTCGAACTCCTCCTCAGACATGTTGAAGATCATCCTCGGTCTGAGTATGCCGGCTATATTGCAAAGGATGTCGATGGACCCGAATGTGCTTGCGCAGGTACTAATAATGTCCTCGGCCATCTGGAAATTGGAAACGTCTCCGTAATGAGGAATGGCCTCGACACCAAGTGCGCGACAGTCCTGAGCAGTGAGGTTGGCCGGAGATGTGTCCGTGCCGGACCCGTCCATGGATCCGCCAAGGTCGCAAGCCACGATATTGGCCCCTTCCTCTGCCAGCCCCAAGGCTATGGCACGGCCAATTCCCCTGCCGGCGCCAGTAACTACGGCGTTCTTACCTTTTAGTCTCGCCCCCAAGTGGTGCCCCTTTCCAGGCATCAGGTGCGCTTGTTTACTTCGAGGGTAGTGAGACTATCGCTGAACCAGGTGTGATCTCCTTGTCTTCGTGGTTCTTGACCCATATCTGGCACTCGACAAGGTTCTGACCATCCTCGGTGTATTTCTTGGTTACCTTACCACCGAGAGTGAGCTTGTTGCCGGGGAATGCATTGCCCCGATACTGAACGCTCATCTTCTTCAACTGGCCTTTCTCGCCGATCCAGTCGGTAAGCAACTGGGTGAGATAGGCGGCCTCAAGTCTGCCATGGACTATCGGTCCCGGGAAGCCCATTGACTGGGCGAAGTCCTTGTCATAATGGAGTTCGAAATAATCGCCGGAGGCCCCTGCCCACTGGACCAGCGTTTTTGTGGTGGGAGTCTTCTCCATGCCCGGCAGGTCCATGCCTTCTTTTACTTCGTCGAAAAATAGCTGCGCCATGTACTATACCCTCCTTCGTTAATAGCTCATTATGGTGTTGGTGCTGACAGCGACGACCTCGCCATTCTGGTTCTTATGGGTCGATTTGTAGACCATCAGAGCCCGAGGTCCTTTTTCGCTGGACTTGTCCTGGAGTTCGAAAAATTCATGTGTAGTGTGGAGAGTGTCGCCAGCTTTCAAGGGCTTGTAAAAATCCCAATCAGCACCTGCAGCCACGCTTCTCTTATGAGGTAGAGGTATGCCCAAGGTCATTGCCCCGCCACTGATCATGGCCGTTGTTATGAGACCGGGGGGTACGATGCCCTTCCACATCGGGTTGGGGTCGCCGATGCAGTCCGTGTAGAGGTTGATCATGTGTTGATCTATCTCCATGGACTCTTCACGCTTCTTGCCCTCCAGGGCCTTGATTTCTTCCATTGACGCGTATTTTAGATCAGCCATATACCCTCCTTAACAAGTGCTTCTGTAGCGCGATTCAGATCATAGAATATCTTAAATTCGAGAGCACTGTCAAACCTGGCTGGTTCCTGCCCGGCCATGGCGGACGCCGGAACCAGCCTGTGCGCTTTAATTCCTATGCGACAACGAAGGTCGCTTGCTATGGTCGTTTACGGAATCTATACTAGTGACTCGGCAGGGTTGCGCCGATGCTGGTAAGGACGTTGAAGGAGGAAGAAGGACATTTCAGTGCTGAAAAAGTCCGTCTTGAGGCGAGAAAAGGGCTGCCCCCCTGAGGGATTCAGCCTGTATCTGCCTACCTCAATCGAGCAATGCTTTTCGGGTGACAAATTATGATGTAAGGAGAACGACTATGAACTTGGACTTGACTGAAGAGCAACAAATGCTGAAAAAGTCAGCTCGTGACTTCTTCGAAAAGGAGCACCCCAAGACTCTGGTCAGAGAGACGGAGGAGGACAGCAAGGGCTACAGCCCAGAGGTCTGGAGAAAGATGGCTGATCTGGGCTGGATCGGACTGGTCATTCCCGAGGAGTATGACGGCACGGAGTTGGCCTTTCTGGACATGGCTGTTCTTCTTGAGGAGATGGGACGTGCTTGTTTAACGGGGCCGTATTTCTCCACGGCAGTCCTTTGCACCCCAATTCTCCTGGCAGCCGGCAGCGAAGACCAGAAGAGAGAACTGTTGCCAAGGATATCGGGGGGCGAATTGATAATGGCCCTGGCACTCACTGAGCCCAGTGCGACATACGAAGCCAACGGGGTTGCCACCCTGGCCGAACCGGAGAAGGACGGTTTTGTCATTAATGGCACCAAGCTTTTTGTGCACGATGCCCATATCGCCGACTATCTCATTTGTGTGGCCCGCACCAGGGCGTGGTCAAGCGCCGAAGAGGGTATCAGCCTCTTCCTGGTGGATGCGAAAAGCCTCGGGACGACAATCACTCCGCTGCAGACGATTGCGGATGACAAGCAGAACGAGGTTATCTTCGAGAATGTTTTCGTACCGGCGAGCGGCCTGCTGGGCGTGTTGCACGAAGGCTGGCCAGTTGTGAAGCGGGTGCTGGAGGAGGCGGCGGTGGCCAAGTGTGCTGAGATGGTGGGAGGAGCGGAATGGGCAGTGGAGGCGACAGTGGCTTATGCCAAGGAGAGGGTGCAGTACGGCCGTCCTATAGGAGCTTTTGGTGCATTGCAACACAACCTGGCCGAAATGTTTACCGAGGTTAACATGGCCAAGAGGTACATGTATTATGCTGCCTGGTTGGTGAGTTCGGGAGAGACTCGCAGCATGGGGGTTGCCGCAGCCAAGGCGTTGACCAATGATGTGTACAAGCGTTGCACCCGGAACGCGGTCCAGTTTCTGGGCGCCATTGGGACCACCAGGGATCATGACATCGGTCTGTACTACAGACGGGCCAGGCAAGCGGCACTTCTGTTCGGGGACTCTGACTCCTGCTACGAGCGAGTAGCGCAGGAGATTGGACTGTAAGTCTGATCAGAGAGCGGCACCGAAAAACGGCATTTAAGGAGGCACGAGTGGACTTCAGGTTTACGCAGGAGCAAATGGCTTTAAGACACGAGTTCGAGGATTTTTTTGCAACGGAGGCAAAGAACGCTCCGGAAACATGGGTGGGAGGACTCGAGTCCGACTATAACACCGAGGAGGGCTACGCTTATCACCGTTCCGTGGCCCAGAAGCTGGCCCAGAAGGGGTGGCTATCCCTGCCGTGGCCACGGGAGCATGGCGGCAGGGAGCTAGGCCCTGTGGAGCAGGTCATTTTCAACGAAGTGTGCTTTTATTATAGGGTTCCCGGTTTTAACTTCCAAGGCCTGATGATACTGGTTCCCAGCCTGCTTGAGTATGGAAGCGAGGAGATGAAGGCGAAGTGGCTGCCTCCGATCGCCAGGGCGGAAGTAGACTGGTGCCAGGGCTGGAGTGAACCGAATGCCGGTTCGGACCTGGCGTCTCTCACCACTCGGGCTGTGGAAGACGGAGACAGCTACGTGATCAACGGCCAGAAGATATGGACAACCGGAGCCCAGCATGCGACGCACATCTTTCTGATGGCCAGGACCGACCCCAACGCGCCCAAGCACCAGGGAATAACCTACTTCCTGAGCGAGATAGACCGTCCCGGCATAACGGTAAGCCCGCTGCTCATGATGGATGGTTCCCACGTCTTCAACGAAGTCTTCTTCGACAATGTGCGCATTCCGAAGGACTACGTCGTTGGCGAGGTGAACAAGGGTTGGTACGTCTCCATGGCTGGGGCAAACTTCGAGCGCTCCGGAAGCGGCACGGTGTCCGGGAGCAGGCGGGACCTGGAGGACCTGGTGCAGTTCTGCCGGCTGACGCAGAGGAACGGGCGACTACTGTCGCAGGACCCCATCATCCGCCACAAGCTGGCTGATCTGGCGGTAGGGCTGGATGCAGGGCGGCAGCTCGCCTACTACTGCGCGTGGATGCAGGCCAAGAATACGCTCGCCATAGCCGAGCCGTCGGCCTCCAAATACTTCTCGACCGAACTCATGGTGCGCCTGGCAAACACCGGCGTGGAGGTTATGGGGCTGTACGGCACCCTGAAGAAGGGCTCGAAATGGGCGGCGCTTAAGGGCAAGTTTGAGGCGATGTGCCAGTTCACGCTGGGACTTACGATCGCTGCCGGCAGCACTGAGATACAGAAGAACCTGATTGCCTGGATGGGGCTTGGCCTGCCACGGAAGTAGGTGATCCATCCTGAGTTTGCTTGCTATGGTCGTTTAAGGCGTCTATACTAGAGGGCATCGATCGGCTTCATGGATGACAAGTTCGACGCAATAATCGTAGGGGCTGGGCCTGCCGGCTGCACAGCCGCCTATCTTCTAGCCAAAGAAGGCCTTGAAGTCCTCTTGGTGGAACGGGGCAATTATGCCGGCTCCAAGAATATGACCGGCGGGGTATTGTATGGGCCGGTGCTGTCCCGCGTGTTTCCGGATTTTCCCCTAAATATACCGCTGGAGCGGCCTATCAGCCGTCACGTTCTGACCTTCCTCTCCGCCTCCTCAGCTGTCTCGCTGGATGCCAATGCCGCCGGCACCGAAATACACAATGGCTACAGCATCCTTCGCGCCAAGTTTGATCGCTGGTTTGCCAAGCAAGTTGAGGATGCAGGCGGAATTGTGGCCACCGGACTTCTTGCCGAGGACCTGGTCATGGTTGACAACCGGGTTACGGGTATTGTGGCCGGTGGCGATGAGATGGGAGCGGAGGTGGTGATAGCGGCCGATGGTGTCAACTCGCTTATGGCCCAAAAGGCTGGACTCGGAGTGAGACTCGCACCCCATAATGTTAACCAGGGTGTCAAGGAAGTCATCAAGCTGCCCCCGGAGGTAATCGAAGACAGGTTCAACGTCGCCCCTGGTGAGGGAGCGGCTGTCCATTATCTTGGTATTGGCACTGAAGGCGTCCACGGCGGCGGTTTTCTTTACACTAATAAGGAGAGCATATCCGTGGGGGTAGTGGTGCAACTCAAGGCCTTGATGGAACATAATCTGCGCGCCATAGATTTGCTGGAGTCATTCAAGGGGCATCCCGCGGTCAAACCGTTGATCAAATCGGGCACCACCGTTGAATATTCCGCTCATCTCGTACCAGCCGGCGGGCGAGACATGATGCCCCGGCTGTGTACGGATGGCATGCTGGTGGCTGGTGATGCCGGTGCCATGGTGCTGGCAACAGGCAGGGCCTTGGAGGGAATCAATTATGCCATGGCCTCGGGTATGGCAGCCGCTGAGACGGTGAAGCAGGCCCGACAAAAGGGCGACTACAGCCGGCAGTCCCTGGTGCAATATGAGGCCATGCTGGCTGACAGCTTCGTTTTCAAGGACCTGGAGAACTTCAGGAGTGCCGCCGGCTTCCTGGATAATCCCAGGCTCTATCGTGCTTATCCCGACCTGGTTTGCGGGCTCGCCAACAAGATATTCGAGGTTGACGGCCAGCCTAAGAAGAAGGTCTGGCAGGTCGTCAGAGGCGAGCTCAAGGGTAGGGTTTCCCTTTGGCAACTTATAAAGGATGGCCTGGCCGCCAGGAAGTCGGTATAGATCATGAATATGGAAGAACGGCTGGCACTCAACAAGTATGATGTCGACAATCAGGCGCATATACGCTTGGAGGATGGCAAGTGCCGCGAATGTTCTCACAAAGCTTGCCTCATCATTTGTCCCGCTGAGTGTTTCAAGCTCAGAGAAGGGACCGTGAGCTTTGCCTATGAAGGATGCCTGGAATGCGGAAGCTGCCGGGTTGTCTGCAATGAAGGAGGCCTTGACTGGTCATATCCCAGGAGTGGCTTTGGCGTGTCTTACGAATATGGATAGGGAGAGTACTTGTCTATGAATATTGTCGTCTGCATCAAGCAGATACTTGACCCCGAAATACCTCCGGCCAAATTCAAGGTCGATACTGTAGCCAAGAAGGTCGTCTGCCCTGAAGGCATTCCCCTGGTGGTGAGTCCTTACGATGAACAGGCCGTGGAAGCTGCCCTCAGGATCAAGGAGTCGCATTCCGATGTCAAGATGACAGCCCTTACTTTGGGGAGTGCTGGCGCCAAGGATGCCATCAAGCATGTTTTGTCCATGGGTGTGGATGAGGGCATCATTGTGAATGACGACGCTTTCGAAGGCTCAGACGCCTTTGGCACTGCCTATATACTGTCCAAAGCCATGGAGAAGCTGGGCGACTATGATCTGGTCCTTTGCGGCCGGCAGGCGGCGGACTGGGACGCCGGGCAAGTGGGGCCGGTGCTGGCCGAATATCTGGGCA
>PUNJ01000199.1 GCA_003551705.1 Chloroflexota bacterium
ACCTCCATTACCGGCAGGAGCGGGTATATGCCGGCGTTATTGACGAGGATATCGAGGCTGCCGAAAGCATCGATCGTGGCTGCTACTACCTTCGAAGCATCTTGTGCGCTGGCGGCGTCGGCGACTATGGATTGGGCCTTGCCGCCTCGTGACCTTATCAGGCCTACAGTCTGTTCTGCGCCCTCCGGGTCGATATCGGCGATCATGACGCTTGCACCGGCTTCAGCCAGTCTTAGAGCTATGGCCTGCCCGATTCCCATAGCGCCGCCTGTCACAATTGCGCCCTTGCCCCGCAGATCGAAAAGCTCGGCTATCGTTTTCATTCTGTCGTTCTCCTTTTCTCATTCTGTTGGCGAACGTGCCGGCAGGATATCAGCCGGTTTTGATTTTCAGGTTATTACGGCCATGATCCTTGCTAACTTGGGGACTCACGGTCCCTGGATATTGAATTTCAGATGAAATGCTTTCGCCTGCGCAGGAAGCTGCCGATTGTATCTGGCTGCACATGGGGACTCCCGCAAGAAGGGCACGTGTTCTCAGGCACGGGCCCTTTATTCAGGAAGCTTGCCCCACACTTGTTACAGAGATGTTCTTGGTCCTCCATACGGCCTCCTCGAGTCTCAATCGGTGCTCATTATAGAATGTCCTTACCGTATGCTATCATGGGCCTTCTCAGTACGGACCGGGCAAATGCTTTCCTAGTATACAACAGTGTCTGGCTTCATTGACAGGGGGAGACATGGACACTAGAATGCCCGAAGCGTGCTTGAGGAGGTAAAGGATGTGTGCCGATTTTGAAGACACCTGGAAGACATCTTCGGAGGACTTCTACGCCAGGCGGTTGTCCAACTATACCGGCCTGCTGCAGTGGCAGGTCGAGACCAGGGTGCAACGGGCCATAGAAGCCCTGCGAAAGAATGGATTCGATGCCGTGTTTGCAAAGGATAGGATGGAAGCCAGGGGTATGGTCATGCAACTGGTCCCCCCGGGCTCGGATGTGGGCTTGGGCGGGTCCATCACCCTTCGCCAGTTGGGTATCCCGGCGGAACTGGAGCAGACAGGATGCGTGCTCCATGATCACTGGACTGCGGGCCTGTCCTTCGAAGACACCATGAGGGTCCGGAGGGCCCATCTGACCTGCGATGTGTTTCTGACGAGTGCCAATGCCGTCACGCAGGATGGCCAGATCGTTAGTTGCGACGGTGTGGGCAACCGGGTCGGAGCCATGATTTTCGGTCCCGGCAAGGTCGTCATAGTTGCCGGGGTGAACAAGATAGTCAAGGACCTGCCGGAGGCCATGAAGCGTGTGAAGGAGGTGGCGGCCCCCCCGACCTTGAAGGAGCTTGGATTGAGTGTGCCCTGTACTGAAACGGGTATCTGCATCGACTGCAAGTCCGAGGCCAGGGGATGCCGGGTCACTGTAATACTGGAACGCCGCCCGGCGCTGACGGCCACCACAGTCGTGATCGTTGGTGAAGCGCTTGGCTTCTAGTCTCGCCGGCAGTTGGTCCGGCGACCCCGGTCAAGCAGGGAACATTTCTAGCTGAGCGAACCGTGCCCGTCCAGTAACATTATAAGTGAGTGAATACGGGGTATTGACAAAGCCAGGCGCAGGCATTACACTGCCGAATATCGGAGGCGAGTCCTCCGCCGGCAGGGCAATCAGTCTATATGCCCAATGCAGCCGGGATCTCCAACAAGGTACCGGTTGCTTTTCATCTGCGACCAATAGTCTGATTGAAGGGAGATAACGATGTTCAAGAAGGTGGGACTTGTAATCTTCGCGCTCGCGTTGATGGTCGTGCCGGGTCTGGCCAGTTGCGCCGGGGACAGTGACGATACTCGTGATGTGGTGATCGGATTCCTGGCTGATTTCACCGGACCTGCGTCCCTGACGTCTGTCGAGCTTGAAAAAGGCTTCTCAGATTACATGAAGATGATCGAAGAGGATGATCCCATTCCTGGTGTCAGGATCAGACTGGTCACTTATGACACACGAATGGACTATGCCAGGCCTGTACCCGGTTACTTGTGGCTGCGAGGACAGGGGGCCCAGCTCATATGGAATTTCAGCCCTGTTTTTGTGGCGATGCTGAAGGACAGGAGCCAGGGGGACAAGGTCCCCACATATACCTTCCAGGCTGACCCGACTACTGTGGACGAAGATTACATATACAATTTCGCCATAGGCTATGAGGAGGAAGCTGAGGCCATGATGGAGTGGCTGGTGGAGGACTGGGAGAAGAAGGGAATGGGCAGGCCCTTAAGGGTGGGTCATGTGGGGATAAGCGGCTTTGTGTCTTCGACCCAGATGTCCACGGTCTTTCGGAAGTTTGCTGCCGAAAACCCCCAGAAAGTTGAAATCAAGGAGCAATTCGCGCCGCTTGGCAATATGGCTTGGGGCGTCGAAATCAGCCAGTTGAGGGACTCCGATATAATCGTCATGAATACTCTTGGCCCTTCAACGGCCAGCTTTGTCAAGGAGGCCAGGGACAGGGGTTATAAGAACAAGTTCCTGGGCTCATCGCTCTGTTTCATGGGATTCTGGGACCTGATCCGCCATGCCCTGCGTCATGACCTGGGTATGCTGGATGGAGCCATGGCCATGCACGGCCAGATGCTGTGGACGGACGAGTCGGAGTTTCTGGACAAGCTCAATGCCAATCTGGCACGTTACAGGTCCCCGGCTGAGGGAGAGAAACTCAAGAAGGGTACGAGCTGGCCCACGGGGCAGATAACGGGGATGATCATGACGGACGTTGTCCGGCGGGCGGTCGACAAGGTTGGGGCGGAGAATGTGAATGAGGCGGCCTTGAACGACGCTCTTAAGGACATCAATTTGACGGTTGATGGTTGGGGAGAAAGCTGGCGGTTCTGGGGTGACTCCAATATCCTCTTTCGGATGCTGCGGGTTATCGAATACAGGCCTGCTGATGATGACTGGTTTGCCGTCACCGACTGGTTCCTGCCTCCCGGTTTCAGGGACTAGCGAGTTAGCTTGTCACAGATTGAAGTGAGGTGTCTTGGTGCGCGCCCAGAAAGTAATGGAGATCGGTATTGTTGTCAAGGACCTGGACAAAGCCACCAGGTTTTTCGGAGAAGTGCTGGGAATCAAGCCTTTGAAGATCGATTACTACGAACCCTACAGAATGCGGTTCGGGTATTTCCCCATGGGGGAACTGTTCTTCGAGGTCATGGAGCCCGCAGGGGAGGACGGTCCCATTGCGCAGTTCGTCAAGAGCCGAGGCGAGGGACTGCACCATATCGCAGTCAAGGTTGATAATATCGATGGAGCCATGCATGAGTTCCGGGAAAAGGGTGTGGAGTTCGTCAATTCAACACCCCTGGACCTCCAACTCAGTTATGTGGATATGAAGTTTGCCTTCACCAGGCCGGACACTACCTTCGGGGTATTGCTGGAACTCATAGAAGAAGGAGTGCCCGCAGATGACAAGGAATGAGGTTGGTGGACGTGGCATCTGATCTGTTTGAAAGGGTGAGGCAAGTGATAGGGGTTGACGGGCCCTGGCTGGATGGAACGGATGAAGTGTGTAAGCCGTTGATCAGGCACTGGTGTGAGGCCATGCAGGATACCAATCCCTTGTACATTGACGAGGAGTATGCCGCAAACAGCAAGTACGGTGGGATCATTGCCCCGCCGACAATGCTTCTATCCTGGTCAATGCCCCGGCTCTGGCCACCGGTGGTGCCGCCGGAAGGTCCGGTTGACCGGGCACTGGAAATGTTGAATGAAGCCGGCTTCACCCAGTTGATCGTTGCCGGGTCAACACAGAAGTACATGAAGCCGCTGGTGCCGGGAGACAGGGTCAAGTTCACTTATGTGGTCGACGATGTGTCGGAGGAGAGACAGACGCCACTGGGCACGGGATATTTCGTCAATGCCCTTTTCACCTATGTCAACCAGAAGGGTGAGGTTGTGGGAACGCAGACCCTGAGGATACTCAAGTACCGCCCTGGGTCATAGACGAAGAAGGGATCACGTGGTCTATAAGAACATACATTGGAATGATGTGCGGGAGGGCGAGGAGCTTCCTCCTTATACAAGGAGAATCGATGCCACAACCGTGATAACCTGTGCCATTGCCAGCCGTGATTTTCTTGGGCTGCATCACAGCCGGGAGTTGGCCCAAGAGGCGGGGTTAAAGGATATCTTCGTCAATACGCCGACCTTCTACGGATTTGCCGGCAAGTATCTGACCGATTGGACCGGACCTGAAGGAGAGCTTAAGGAGATATCCCTGCGGTTGATGCTTCCATGCTTTCCCGGAGATACCATGATGATAAAGGGCAAGGTAGCGCGCAAGTACATCGAGGGGGACGCCTATCTGGTGGACTTGGATTTCACGCTTGAGGTTGAAGCCGGCACCAACTGCAGGGGGCGGGCTACAGTGGCCCTGCCGGCAAGCAGAGCTGCCTGATCCATGCCAATGGGCAGAGTAGCCCTGCAAGGTGTATTGTCCGGTCGCACTTCCCTTATGCACGATATAGATATTCGTGTGGGACCAGGCTATTTGTGGTGACTCCTGTCGTTCCTGTATAATTTCCCAATGAACGAGGATACCTCAGGAATCCCCCGGCCGGAAGAACAGCCGGGACACCGGGTAACGATCACGGATGACGCCGAAGTCTCCACGTACCTGGAAATCGCCAAGCAAAAGGCCGGCGTCAAGCCGGTCCCCACTGACACCCTTGCCCCTGGAGCGGAACGAGACGCCGTAGTAATCATCGATCTGGGTTCCCAATACAGCATGCTCATTGCGCGGCGGGTGCGCGAGCACAACGTGTTCTGCGAAGTCGTATCGCACGAAACCCCCTGGGAGAAGGTTGCTCCCTTGCATCCCAAAGGGGTAATCCTGTCAGGCGGCCCGGCTGGTGCCTATGAGGCCGATGCTCCCATGGCCCCGGAATGGGTATTCAAGAGGGGTCTGCCTGTACTCGGCATCTGCTACGGCATGCACGTCATGGTTCGCATGCTCGGGGGCCGTGTTATGCCGGGTGATATACGGGAGTATGGCCTGGCGACGCTGCACTTGAGCCAGGACTCGTCCCTGTTTGAATACCTGCCCTTCTCACTACCGGTATGGATGAGCCATGGAGACCTGGTAGCCGAACTCCCGCCGGGATTCAGCGTTCTGGCCTATACCGGGAACACACCAGTTGCGGCCATCACTGATGGCAACCGTCTGTTCGGTCTACAGTTCCACCCCGAGGTGGTACACACTCCGGACGGGCGGACAATCCTCAAGAACTTTCTCAACAATGTCTGTGGTTGTGAGGGTAACTGGACTGCCAGCCATTTCATAAGCGAGTCCATGGGCAAGATCAAGGAGCAGGTAGGGGACGGCAAGGTAATATGTGCCCTCAGTGGCGGGGTGGACTCGGCAGTGGCTGCCAGTTTGATACACCAGGCGGTGGGTGACCGGCTCACGTGCATTTTTGTCAATAACGGACTCATGCGGCGGAAGGAGCCGGAAAGAACGCTGGAGGCCTTTCACAAGAATCTCAAAATGAACGTCGTCTATGTAAACGCCGTGGACAGGTTTCTTGGACAGCTCAAGGGCGTAATCGATCCTGAAAAGAAGCGCCATATAGTGGGAGAGGTATTCATCCGCATATTCGAGGAGGAGGCGGCCAAAATCGGCAAGGTGGACCTCCTGGCTCAGGGTACGGTCTATCCGGATGTTGTGGAAAGCACCTCTCCGGACCGTAAAGCTGCAGCTCGAATCAAGTCCCATCACAATGTGGGCGGACTGCCTGCCAGGATGTCGCTGAAGCTTCTCGAGCCCCTGCGCAGCCTTTTCAAGGACGAGGTCAGACAGGTCGGCCTGGCCCTGGGTTTACCTGAAGATGTTGTATGGAGGCAGCCTTTCCCCGGTCCGGGACTGTCCGTGCGTATTATAGGGGAAGTCACGGCGGAGCGACTGGAGATACTCAAGGGCGCTGACTGGATTGTCATGGACGAAATAAGGAAGGCGGGTCTGTACAGGGAGTTGTGGCAGAGCTTTGCGGTCTTGACAGGGGTGCAGAGCGTGGGAGTCATGGGGGACTATCGCACTTATGGTTATCTCGTAGCAGTCCGGGCGGTCACCAGCGAGGATGCCATGACCGCCGATTGGGCGAAACTGCCCTACGAATTGCTTGGCCAGATCTCAAATCGCATTGTCAATGAAGTTCCCCAGGTGAACAGGGTGGCCTACGATATCTCATCAAAGCCGCCTGCCACCATCGAGTGGGAGTAGCAGGCAGCCAGAGCATATGCAAAGTGGTCCCAATGCCATAGGTACGCTCTTTGAGCCGGATAGCGTGGCAGTTGTCGGCTCACTTAGAGAGGGTGGTTTTGGCGGCTACGTCACCACCAAGCACCTCTTGGACTTCGGCTACAAGGGGAAAATATTTCCGGTAAACCCCCATTATGATTCTATCCTGGGACTCAAGGTCTATCCCACGGTGAACGAAATCCCCGAGGGAGTCGACCTCGTAATAATCATGACTGGAGCTGGTGCCGTACCCCGGATCATGGAGGAATGCGTTGAGAACAGGACCCGCGTTGCCATCATAGTATCCGACGGTTTCACCGAGCGAGATGTGGAGGGGGCCGGCCTGCAGAGGCAGGTCAGCGCCATGGCCCGCACGGCGGGAATCCGCCTCCTGGGACCCAACACGGTTGGCGTCGCCAATCCATCCAACGGTCTGGTGACGTCACCGTACCGCATCATCTACGAACGGATTTTCTCCGGTTCCATCGCTATCTGCGGCCAGACCGGGCTCATTGGGCCACAGAACCTGGCCTTGGAAGAGACCCATTACGGTGTAAGCAAGATATGCGATTTTGGCAACAAGTGCGATATCGACGAGATAGACCTGCTCCAATACCTGGGCGGAGATGATCAGACCAGTGTCATCGCTTTTCACCTTGAGCAGATCAACAACGGGCGGGCTTTCGTTGAGAAGGTCAGGGAGGTGGTCCCCAAGAAACCCGTGATCGTGCTACGGCCGGGCAGAACAGAGGCTAGCAGGCAGGCTATGGCGTCCCATACCGGTTCGCTGGCCGGCGATGACTCTGTCTATCAGGGGGCCTTGAGACAGGCAGGCGCTCTCAGGGTCGACAGCCTGGCAGAGTTACTGGGCTTCCCGCGTGTTTTTGCCTGCCAGCCGTTGCCTGCCGGCAACCGCCTGGCCATGATCACCATCTCGGGAGGGGCCGGCGTCATGGGGGTCGATGTAGCTGCCTCGCGTGGGCTGTTCATGGCTAAGTTGTCCCCATCAACCCTGAATAAGCTGGCGGGCATATCGCCGGTGCTGGCCGGCAATCCGGTAGACTTGGGCCCGGCCCTGCCGGCATACAGGGGCGGGGCACTGGTTACATATTATCCGGCCATAGTAGAAGCTCTCCTTGAGGATCCGAACGTCGATTGCCTGGCATTGGCTTGTCCATGGGCGCTGAGGAAGCGGCTGACAGAGGTTTTTGCTTCCCTGTTGGGTAAGTATCCCAAGACCATGGCCGCCTGGGTACCGAGCCCAAGTGTGTCAGGGGTCTGGGAAATAGAGCGAGACTTGGAGATACTGGGCCTGCCGGCTTTTGCTGACGGAGACACCGCGGTGAAGGCGCTGGCCATGGCCTGTGAATATGTGCGCATCAGGTCGTCTCTGAAGGATGCTTGATTCGCTGAAACCGGAGCGGGACAGCTATCTGGGTTGGTCATAACCTGTTCCAGCAATAAGGAGGCCGGGAATGAAGGTCCTTGTAGTTGGCAGCGGCGGCCGGGAGCATGCCCTGGCCTGGAAACTGAAGCAGAGTCCCAAGGTCAGTGGCGTATTTATTGCTCCGGGTAATGCCGGTACAGATACCGTGGGCACCAACCTGCCCATAGCTGCCACGGATGTGCCGGCGCTGGCCGCGGCCGCCCAGCAGTACCGGATCAGCTTGACAGTTGTCGGCCCCGAAGCACCACTGGCTGCAGGGATCGTGGACCACTTTGAGGGCATGGGGCTACCGGTATTCGGGCCCAGCAAAGCGGCGTCCCAGCTGGAATCGAGCAAGGCCTTTGCCAAGTCGCTGATGCGGCGTTACGGGATACCATGTGCTCTGGGGGCCAGTTTTGACTGCCATGCGGCAGCCATGGACTTCGTGAAATCGCAGCCCGCGCCGCTCGTTATCAAGGCAGACGGACTGGCTGCCGGCAAGGGTGTGGTTGTTGCCGGAACAAAGGAGGTGGCCCTGCAGGCACTGGACGATTTCATGGTCAGAAGGACACTGGGCGAAGCTGGTAAAACGGTGACCATTGAGGAATGCCTTGACGGCAGGGAGGTGAGCCTGCTGGCGATCACTGACGGTACTACCGTTCTTGCCATGGCACCTGCGTGTGATTACAAACGGGCCTATGATTGCGACCAGGGACCTAATACAGGCGGCATGGGCAGCTATAGCCCCCCGGACTTCTTCACGGCCGGCAATATCGAGGAAGTGCGGCAGGCCATTCTGGAGCCTGCAATTCAGGCAATGCGTTTTGAAGGAATGCCGTATAAGGGCGTGCTATATGCCGGGCTTATGCTGACAGTGGATGGTATCAAGGTACTGGAATTCAATGTGCGGTTCGGAGATCCTGAAACACAGGTAATCCTGCCCCGTCTGGAAACGGACCTGCTGGACGTGATGCTGGCTACGGTCGAAGGAAGTCTGGACAGGGTTGATTTGAAATGGAGCCGCGATTCCTGTGTAGGCGTGGTACTGGCTTCAGGAGGGTATCCGGGAAGCCATAAGACAGGACTGCCCATAAGCGGGTTTGATAAGCTGAATGATGGCATAACCGTCTTCCACGCTGGAACGGGCAAGCAAGACGGAAACATCGTCACCAGCGGCGGACGTGTTATGGTGGTGACCGCCATGGCCGGCAGTCTGGATGATGCCCGTGCCAGGGTATACAGTAACCTGCCACGCATCAATTTTGACGGCTGTCACTACCGGCGGGATATAGCCGCACCGAGCAGCCGTTAGGAAGACCGGGAAGGTGGCTCTTCTCGCGAAGTTGAGACATCTTGCCTGCCTGCGGACTGATTGACAGGTCCCGTCTCCTCTGGTAAGTATCATATTATCTGCGAGTCGATTACGGTCTACCTGAGAACGCACCCGTGAAAACGCCAGGACATGTGGTGTCAAGGATCAAGACGAGGGGAGTTGGGCTTGGAGAGGGTGCATCAACCGGCTAAACCGCTTCGTCCAGCAGTACATGATCCAGCTTGCCTTGCCCGGGGGTGTTAGGGATGATGATTCGTCCTGGTAAACCGGCCAAGTACGGTGTCCATCTGGTTGTCGTCGGCGCTCTGGTCTTCCTCAGTATCGCAGGCTATACATATCTCACTACTCCCAGGGGGCTGGCTTTCGATCAGTACGAAGGCCCGGCAGACCCGTTTACCACACTGCGCCAGTATCTCACGGAAGACGAGGCCGCGCTGTATGCAACGATGGACGGCCAGGATACACTACCCGACCTGGAGGGCAAAGAGGCGCTTCTTATCGATGGCGACTATTTCTTCGCTGCAGGCAGTGATGTCATCGATCATGTGGTCACTGTAATCGAATCCGGCATGCCTGTTGTTCTCTTTGGGGGCGGTTATTATCTGCTGCGGCAGAGGATACCCGATCTTCCCCATGCCATGGCAATGGTCCATGTCCAAGAAGCGGTCGAACAGGCCCCGATCGCAGCTACGGTGGTCAAGCGGTACGCAGAGTCCACGGGCCACGGCAGGCATGTATATGGACTCATGCAGGTCCAGGGTGCAGCTTTGTCAAGGGGATTGGTGGCACATACATTGGGCCTTATGCCTGAGATAATGGCGGCAGCATCAGACTATCCGGGGGACCAAGAACGGAGTCCCACGGGCTATGCCTGGTATGCTACATACGAGGACTGGAAGTATTACGGGTCCGCACTGATCAAGCGTCGCTACTACATACTCGATGACGTGGTCATCGATGATGCCGGCAGGAGCTGGGAAAGCCGTCTTATTGAGGTCGATGTGGAAGTCCGGTCTGGCAGCAGTATATGGGGCAGCAATTGGCACAACCAAGGTATCAGGATCGAACTGGATGTAAATGCAAGTGAGAAATGGCTGTTGCAGGAATACGGCCCCACAGAGACAGGACCCGATGGTACAGAGGCAAGACTTCCAGCCATCCTGCCGGGTCTCGTATGGGAATCAGGTGGGGTGGTGGTGCACGATTACAGCAACGAGGCTGATGGTAAGGTTGTCCTCTATCACGAATTCGAAAGACGGTTCATCGAGGCGCAACACGTACGCATATCGAATCCCCACGTCGTCTACGCCACCAGACAGGGACAGGCGAGCACCTCGCAAATCGTACAGGCGTACCGGATATTCTTCGCCGGCAAGGTATGGTGGTGGTATGGTTCAGCCCACACACCAAGGCTGATCTTGACCGATTGGAACCTCTGAGCCTTTGATGGCGTGAAGCCCAGGGCCGGAACACATTGTCCCTGCGGGAGACTTGGGTCCAAAGCTGATATAATACAAAGTGCGTTTCAAGAGCGGTTTGGAAACGGCCGGTTGCCCCCGAAGGGGTAACTTCTTTGAGTAGGGATAATGCAGCGACGCCTGATCACCACCAGCGCCTCCGAAACATACGAACTGGGTAGGCGTATGGGCGGTAACCTCGAACCCGGTGACATACTAGCCCTGTTTGGTGAGCTTGGTTCGGGCAAGACCTGTTTCACGCAGGGACTATGTGCGGGGCTAGGCATTCCCAGGAAGAGGGTGATAAGTCCGACTTATGCGTTTGTTCACGAATACGAAGGGCGCCTGCCCGTCCTGCATCTGGACCTGTACAGGATCGACAACCTTGAAGACGCACTGGACCTGGATGTCATGGAATACTTGTCGAGAGGAGAAGGTGGCATTGTGGTCATTGAGTGGGCGGACAGGATAATGCCGCTACTTGACGAAGATACCATCCAGGTAATCTTCAATGTCGTTACGAGTCGCAAGAGGGAGATACTGGTGTCCGGTCGGGAAGGGGCACTGGACAGGCTTGTGCCCGGGGAGCATGCCAGGGGATGAAGGTCCTGTCCATAGACACAGCGGGCCGGTATGATTTCGTGGTCCTGATGCAAGACGCTCGTATACTGGCTGAGACCGCAAGGGATTCTGCAAACAACTCGCTTCGCGACATAATCATTCTCGTTGACGGCGTACTGCGCAGGGCAGGTCTGGCGTTGAGGGATGTCGATGCATTTGCGGTAGGTATCGGGCCCGGTTCCTGGACCGGGGTCAGAGTCGGGCTTACCGTCGGCAAGACGTTTGCTTTCAGCCTGGATAAGCCTGTGTGCGGTGTATCGTCGCTTGATGCGCTGGCTTACGAAGCTCGGGGCGAGGGGGGGCTGGTCTGCCCTCTGGTAGATGCGGGGCGGGGTAACGTCTATGCGGCACTCTACCGGTCCGTGAACGCTGGTCTGGTGAAAGAGCGGGACTATTCGGCTGGACCGGTGGAGGTTCTTGTGAGGAGTATCGCAGAGCCTGTGGTCTTCATAGGCGAGGCAGTAGAGGAACACAGGGACACCATAACGGAGTTGCTTGGCCCTCAGGTCCGTTTTTTGGGGGAGGGCCATGGCAGGGGGCGGGCCGTGGGCTCACTGGCCCTTGATCGCTTAATTAGAGGCCAAGGAGACGATTCTCTGGCCCTGTCGCCCCTTTATTTGAGAGATCCGCTGGCGAGGGCGCTGGGGGCTGGGGAGATGGCGGAGTCGTGATGGTCTGTTTCTCTGGCACTGGAAGGGAGCCCTGATTGCTGGTCCTCGGCATTGAAACATCCTGCGATGAGACATCCGCTGCTCTGGTATCGGGTGGGGATGTCCTTTCCAATATCATCGCCTCTCAGGTTGACCTTCATGCCAAGTACGGGGGCGTGGTTCCCGAGATTGCAGCAAGGAAGCATGTTGAAGCCATCGGGTATGTGGTGGAGGAAGCCTTGGATGCTTCAAGCAAGAGCCTGTCCGAGGTAGAAGGCGTGGCGGTCACTTCCAAGTACGGCCTGGTGGGCCCATTGGTCATCGGCGTTGCCGCCGCCAAGGCGCTTGCCTATGCTTTCCAGGTACCCATCACAGGTATACACCATATTGAGGGCCACATTTTTGCCGGGATGCTGAGCAATCCCCAAATGCCGTTTCCGCATCTTTGCTTGACCGTGTCCGGGGGGCACACCATGCTGGTCTATGTGAAAGGTCCCTGCCGTTACGAGGTCCTGGGCCAGACACTGGATGACGCTGCTGGAGAGGCCTTCGATAAAATAGCCAAGTTCCTGGGTCTGGGGTTCCCCGGCGGGCCCGTAATCGACCGGCTGGCGAGACAGGGCGATAGGGCGGCCTTCGACTTCCCCCGGCCGCTGAAGGGGCGCAAGAACCCGGATTTCAGCTTCAGCGGGCTGAAGACCTCGGTTGTAAACCGGTTCAAGGGGAGGGAACGTTCGGGTATGCCCCTGGCCGATATTGTAGCCAGCTTTCAGGAAGCTGTCGTTGACCATCTGGTTTCCAAGACGCTGCAGGCTGCTTCACAAAGACAGGTTGCTCACATCAGCGTAACTGGAGGGGTGGCCATTAATAGTCGCCTTAGAGAGGTCTTTACCGAGGAGTGTGCCAGGGGCCGTTACCGGGTCTACTTTACCATGCCCTCGCTTTGTGGGGACAATGCAGCCATGATTGCTGCCGCAGGGGCAGCGCGAATCGGGCTTGGAGATGTTGCCGGCATGGACCTGAATGTGGACCCAAGCGGACAATTGGAGAGCTTATAATGGCCGGCACTATTGTTCTGGCAGTCGATCCGCTAAACCCCGATATTAAGAGCATCAGAAGGGCTGCCGAGGTTATCAAAGAGGGCGGGCTGGTGGCTTTTCCCACAGAGACGGTGTATGGCCTGGGCGCCAACGCTTTGGATGCTGAGGCGGTCAGGAAGATATTTGTGGCTAAGGGGAGGCCCCTGGATAATCCCATCATCGTTCACATAGCCAGTGTGGACCAACTGGACATTCTGACCGACCGGCCAGAGGCGGCAACTCTGCGGCTGGCCGAGCGCTTCTGGCCTGGACCCCTTACGATTGTCTTGAGGAAGTCTTCGAGGGTCCCGGAGGTAGTGACCGCCGGAGGAGATACGGTCGCCATAAGAATGCCGGATCACAGGGTGGCAGCATCACTGATAAGAGAGAGCGGGGTGCCTGTTGCGGCGCCCAGCGCCAATGTTTCTGAGAGACCAAGCGGTACGACGGGAGTACACGTCCTGGAAGACCTTGGTGGGAAGATCGATTTGGTACTGGATGCGGGAATGGTGCGGATCGGTGTAGAATCCACGGTGCTGGACCTGTCAGTGGAACCCCCAGCTATTTTGAGGCCGGGAGCGGTGGGATTGGAGGACCTGGAGGCGGTCTTGGGAAAGATTGATATGGGCAGCAGGGGTGAAGGCTTAGCCAGGTCACCGGGTGTGCGCCATCGCCACTATAGCCCGAGAGCCAGCCTGATACTGGTTGAAGCTTCGCAGGACGCGGTGGTGTTGGAACTGGCCCGACAGCGAATGAAGAGCGGAGACAAGGTGGCCATATTGACACAAATACCCTCCAGTTATGAATCACGTACACAGGCGAATATTGTCGCTATGCCGGCCGGTCTGGACGACTATGCCCGACAGATGTTTGCCGTGCTCCGGGAAATGGATGCCAAGGCCGTGGACGTGATCATCGTTGAGGGTGTTGAGGAACGTGGCATAGGCCGGGCCATAATGGACCGGCTGAAGAGGGCTTCTTCGTCTGGGAAATGAACCGTAATCAAGCCACGAATATGATTTCCGGACTTGGCCGTAGTTAATCAAGGCATGTTAAAATAGACCAAAACTGAAAGAGAGGGAAACCATGTCATCGCCAGGCGATCAGCCCCTTGTCGGGGTGCTTATGGGCAGCAAATCCGACCAGAGTTTAATGCAGCCATCTTTGGACATGCTAATGGAGTTTGGGATCAACCATGAAGTGTCGGTCATATCGGCCCATCGCAATCCTCAGAAGATTCATGAATACGCGACAAGTGCTCGGAGTCGCGGCCTTCAGGTCATCATAGCCGGAGCCGGCGCAGCGGCCCACCTGCCGGGAGTAATAGCCAGTTGGACTACGCTCCCCGTTATAGGGGTGCCGCTGCCGACCAGCGATCTTAAGGGCCTCGATTCCCTGTTTTCGATAACGCAGATGCCCGGAGGCATCCCGGTGGGCTGCATGGCCGTTGGCTCGGCCGGAGCCAAGAACGCGGCCATCTTCGCGGCTGAAATACTGGCCCTGAAGTCGCAGGAAGTGCTGATAACGGTGGAAGCCTACAGAGCCAAACTGGCTGAGGGCTAGGCAACGAAATGAATTTCGGACAGGAAACAATATGATAGAGCGTTATTCCAGGCCGGCCATGAAAAAGCTATGGTCGGATGAGACCAAGTTCGCCAAGTGGCTGGACGTGGAGGTTGCCGTCTGTGAGGCCTGGGCCGAACTGGGGATCATTCCAACGGAGGAGATTCCCAAGATCAAGAAGGCGCGCTTCGACATGCAGCGGTTTCATGAGATACTGGAAGTTACTCATCACGATGTAACGGCTTTTCTCGGCTCTGTAGCTGGGAGCCTTGGTGAGGAAAGCCGGTATATACACCTGGGGCTTACTTCTTCAGATGTAATGGATACCGCCCTGAACTTACAGATCAAGGAAGCCGTTTACCTGCTTGAGTTGGGTGTTGCCGGGCTGATCGAGGTGCTGGAAGAGAAGGCAATCCAGCACAAATACACCTTGATGATGGGGCGGACCCATGGCGTTCATGCCGAACCCACCACCTTCGGGCTGAAGATGGCCCTCTGGGCACAGGAGATGCGCCGGAATGCTCGGAGGCTTGCGGAGGCCAGGGAAGTCATGTCCGTTGGCAAGATTTCCGGCGCTGTGGGTACTTATGCTACGGTGCAGCCTGAGGTGGAGGAAATCGCCTGTTCCAAATTGGGGCTGGCCGCGGCTCCCATCTCCAGCCAGGTGGTGCAGAGGGACCGGCACGCCCAGTTCGTAACTGCGTTGGCCATAACGGCAGGCTCTCTTGAGAAGTTTGCCACCGAAGTGCGGGCGTTGCAGAAGACAGAGACCAGGGAGGTGGAGGAACCTTTCGCGGCGGGACAAACGGGCAGTTCGGCCATGCCCCATAAACGAAATCCGGAGCTTTGCGAACGCGTTTGCGGGCTGGCGAGGCTGGTACGCGGGCATGCACTGACGGCCATGGAGAACATTGCCCTCTGGCATGAGCGTGACATAAGCCATTCCTCGAATGAACGCATAATCCTTCCCGATTCATGCCTGGTCATGGACTATATCCTGCATATATTCACGGGAGTGATGAAGGGTCTTAACGTTTATCCGGAGCGGATGCGGCGGAACATCGAGTTGACGCAAGGTCTGGTATTCTCACAGCGTGTCCTGCTGGCGCTGATAGAAAAGGGCTTGAGCCGCCAGGGAGCCTATGAACTGGTGCAGCGGAGCGCGATGGAATCCTGGAGAGAAGGCAAAAGTTTCCTGGGCTTGCTGGAGAAGGATGTGGACGTTACTGGGACTTTGACGCTGGACGAGCTTCGGTCGCTGTTCGATTACGGCTACTACACGAGGCATGTCGATCTGATCTTCATGCGGCTGGCACTCCTGTAAGGGAAAGCACGCTGGATGCCTGAACTACCCGAAGTAGAGACAATCAAGAACTGCCTGCTGGAGTCCGTGCTGGGCCTGCGCTTCGTAGGGGTTTCGCTCTTGTGGCCGGCGATGCTGAAACGGCCCTTACGGGCGGATGGCCTGCCGGGAGAAGCCCAATTCCGGCGGGAACTGGTTGGGAAAACCATCAGAGGATTGGCCCGCCGGGGAAAGTACCTGGTCATCGAACTCTCCCATGGTAAGAAACTGGTCTTGCATCTGAAGATGACCGGCTGCCTGCTCCTTTTTCCCAGGGGTACCCAGCCAGGTCCCCATGTCAGAGCGGTCTTTCATCTTGACCGAGATATCGACCTCCATTTTCGTGACCAGCGAAAGTTCGGCAGGATCTGGCTCGTTGACGAAATGAGTGAGGCAACCGGGAGGCTGGGGCCGGAGCCCCTGGAAGTAGGCTTTACACCCGAGGTCCTGGCCGGAATACTGTCGCGGCATGCCATACCCGTTAAGGCGTTATTGTTGGACCAGACTTTGCTGGCTGGTCTGGGCAATATGTATGCTGATGAAGCGCTGCATGCCGCTGGGATAAATCCTGCCAGGCGTGCGGACAGCCTGGACAAGGCCGAGGTGAAGAAGCTGCACCGGGCTATCCGGCAGGTGCTCCATTCGGGCATCGAAGCAGGTGGTGCCAGCGTGAATACCTATCTCAGGCCCGGCGGTGAGGCGGGCAATGCCCAAGATCTATTTCAGGTGGCCCATGGAGGGTCGGGCAGGTGCTCCCCTTGCGAATCGCGCCTGGAGAGAATGGTAGTGAGGGGGAGGGGAACATACTATTGCCCGGTATGCCAGCCCCCTGGTCGCGCTAATCAACAAGCTCCACAATAGTAGCGCCGTTGCCGCCGTATTCACGACCGGCCGGCCGAAACGATTTGACGATGTGGTTTTTGGGCAGCCAGATACGGACCGCCTCGCGCAGCGCTCCGGTCCCCTTGCCGTGGACTATACGGACGGTGGTGATCTTTTTCAGATAGGCCCTGTACAGAAAATCGTCTATTCTGGGCAAGGCTTCGTCCACCGTCAGCCCGTGAAGATCGATCTCGGGTTCTTGAAAGAAATCCATGACCCTGTCTTGGGCCAAATTCTAGGGCAATTCGTTGACGAAGTCTAATTCTTGCACGCATTCGGGCGCAAAGAGGAAGGGACCAGGGTCTCCTGGTCCCTTGGTGTGGCTGCTGTGCAGTCGGGGTCCCGGCTTCTACGGGAGAGTCAGATGCACTGTGACAGGCGATGAAGCGTTTACGTTATAGTCGGTGCTAGTGGATGGCGTAACGACGGTAACATCTGTCGCGCTACTAACCCGTGGTTCCGGGATATCTATGGTGGTGGTTCCATTTGCGATGGCAACATCGCTGAAGTAGTATTCGCCGTTGTAGTAGGTGGCGAACCGGTATTGACCTGAAGGTAGATCAAAAGAGGCGTAGCCTGAAGTGTTAGTGGTGCCTGTTTGCGTTCGGTATGACCTTGTTTGCTGGTCCCATACCCAGACGGTCAGGCCCGACAGGGGAGCGCCGTTACTTCGTATGGTAACGGTTGTGCCCATAGTGACCCCATCATTGATTTGTATGGTGGTGCTCCCGGGCGCCGTTATGGTGGAGCTCCAGTAGGTAGAGCCATCGACCAGGGTGAGGAACCTGTAGCTGCCTGAATCGAGGTCAAATACCGCGGTGCCGCTGGCATCGGTCTGCCTGGCCATGCCCGTGTAAGCCGAGTGCTGGAAAGCCCACACCCAGTGGGCGGCCACTGGTGTTCCACCCCGGAGGACGGTTACGGTAGTATCGCCGCCGCTAACCGTGATGGTAGTGTTGCCCGGAGCGGTGATAGTCGGGCTCCAGTGCATCTTTCCATCGTGGTAGACGGCAAACTTGTATCTGCCGGCCTCCAGTTCGAAATCGACCTTGCCTGCCGAGTCTGTACGGTCGCTGTTGCCGGTATAAGAGTGTGCTTCTGTATAGGTGTAGACTCTGACACCGGACAAGGCAGACCCAGCCTTGGTCACCGTGACTGTTGTCTTGGCCGCCGGACTAGCGATCTCGATGGTGGTGCTACCCGGAGCGGTTATGGTAGGACTCCAGTGCATGGTACTGTTGTGGAATACGGCGAACTTGTAACTGCCTGAACTGAACTCGAATTCGGCCTTGCCCGCTGAGTCTGTCCGTGCGCTGACGCCTGTGTAGGAGTGCGTCGCTGTATAGGCATAGACTCTCGCATCAGGCACGGGCGTTCCTGATTGGGTTACCGTCACCGTCGTCTTGGCGGTGGCGCCGCCTATTTGGATGGTCGTGTTGCCTGGAGCTGTAATAGTCGGGCTCCAGTGGGATGTGCCGCCGTGAAAGACGGCAAATCTGTAGCTGCCGGGGTCAAGCTGGAACTCTGCCTTGCCTGTTGAGTCAGTAAGCATGCTCTTGCCCGTGTAGGCAGTCCCGGAGTACGCGTAGACCCTGACGTTCGCCAGAGGTGTTCCTGACTCTGTAACAGTTACTGTAGTCTTGCCTACCGAACTCCCTGAAGCGATTGTGAAGGAGTACGAGTAGGTCGACATGGCATTGCCTGCATTGTCAGAGGCATTGACTCTCACTGTTACCAGTTGCCCGGCAGTGAAGGGGGTATGGGGTTGGTGACTGACGGCATAGTTGGCGGACGTCCCAGTGATGGTCGGGCTTACTGTGGTGCCATTGACTGTCATGCGAATGCTGGAAGGGTTGACGCCGGACCCGGAATCCACGATGTTGAAACTGATGTTGGTATTTGCTGCAATACCCGTGGTTCCCGGTGCTGGGTTAGGGTTCTGCACCGAGGGCGGGGTCGTGTCCCGGCTGCCGCCGCTGGCCTTATAATCAGCCCAGATGATGTTGCTGCCGTGGTTCAAGGCACCATACTCTACGTTGTAATAGCCGTTGTAGCCGGAGGATGTTCCCCAGCTGTTTTCTACTATCCAGTATCCACCATTAGGGATTCTGGAATCGTCTTTCCAGCCCACCAGGGTGACGGCATGGTTGACGGTGCCGGCTGGTCCCCTGTAGGGAAAGTAGGCGTTGGGATTATGGTTGGTCCTGACGAAGTTCTGGAACTCAGAAGTCGCCGTCATGTAAGTTACAACGGGACCTCGCTGCACGATCTGCGACTTGATGAAAGCTATGTCGCTGATTGGGTGCAGCCGGTATGATCCGTAGTTTGAGAGGGCGAACAGGTGATTTTGCCAGCCACTGGGAAGGGGCGGCCTTATCGAACTTGAAGCCCGGTAGGGCATCAAAGATTCAGGGATGACGCCATTAGCGTAATTGCCATCGGCAGAGGTATCCATGATCCAGCGGTAAGCACTTGTGGTGCTGCCGCCCGAGCAACTCCCTGCCCTGGGAAGGTAGGAAAGAATGTACTGCTCAGAAAGGTCCGGGTTCAGGTTGGGGTTCCCTTGCCGGATGTTGATAACGGACTCGAAGGCGGCGGTGGCGGCAAAGGCCCAACAGGACCCGCATGAGCCCTGGTGCTTGGCAACTGTGGTCCAGTCACTGCCCAGGTAATTGCGCCAACTGAATGAGGAAGCTGTTGCTGAGGCAACCGTACTAACGACCTCGTCCATCTCCTCTGCGGTCGGCGTGTCGCCGACCATTTCGGGTGGGGAGGACATAACAGGATAGTACAGTCCCTCATCCAAGCAAGCATCATGACATTCTGTGCTGCCTTCATGGTCGCAATATTCGTGTTCATCACAGGTAGTGCAGGAGCCTGTGGTGTTGCTATCACACTCACTGCCTTGGGTTGTGTCCAATAGGGTCAGATGGGCGGCATCGGCTGACGAAGCAGATGCCGTGTCCCGTGGGATGCTCAATGGGAGAGCCAGAGCCATGACCAGTGCCAGAAGCAATACCCCCATCAGCCATTTCCCCGGTCCACGATTAAGGTTCATCAAATAGACCTCCCGTTCTAGCCACAAATGGAAAGGTTTCTCTTGTCCACGGTCTTCGGACAAGAACAGGTTTGGGTGGAGGGAATTGTTCGTTACGGATCATGGAGGAAATGGCGTTTGCATCGCTTTATAATTCCGTAACAAAATGTCAAGTTAGCATTCACGAAATTCACCTCATTGTCACAAAATTAACGAATGCTTAACAATTGGCCCCAGCGTAGATGAAAACAGGCTTCATGTCAATGCCTACGTGAACTCAAGTGGGCGTGAACCGTAAATGGAAGATAGTAGCTATCCGGATAAAGTCAGGTTAAGAATTAACCTATTTGGGCCCATTTTTGATCGTGTACGGGTGTGGTTCCAGCCCTCTAATGGTTTGTCACAATGTGAATATCAATGCGGGGCCATATGACAGTTGCGGCAACCCGAACGATGCGGCGTACGGTGAGGCTTCTACGAACAAGAATATCGCTGAAAAATGTCATCCAGATATGTCATGTTGACTGAGAGCACGGGGTTATGTTAAAAGTTAGGATGAGTCATTTGGCGAGTAGCGGCGCTTCCCGCCTGTTGTTAGGAGGTAGTATGGCCAAGATTTACTATGACGGTGATGCTGACTTGGGAGCTATCAAGACCAAGAAGATCGGTGTCATCGGTTACGGGAGCCAGGGCAACGCTCATGCCAACAATCTTCGGGACAGTGGTTGTCAGGTCCTGGTAGCGGAGGCGGTTGGCAGTCCGGGTTGGGAGAATGCAAACAGAGACGGCTTCTCCGTGGCCACGACCGATAAGGTTGCTGAAGAAGCGGACATGATGATCATGCTTGTTCCGGACAACCTGCATCCCCTAGTCTACCGGGAATATGTAGAGAAGGCTATGCGGCCCGGTAAGACCCTCATGTTTGCCCATGGTTTCAATATCCACTATGGCCAGATCGCGCCTCCGTTCAACATTGATGTGAGCATGATCGCTCCCAAGGGACCCGGGCACATGGTCAGGCGCCTTTATACGGAAGGCCTGGGCACCCCGGCCCTCGTGGCTGTTCACCAGGATGCTTCGGGCAAAGCCCTGCAAAATGCTCTGGCTTACGCCAAGGGTATGGGCTCCACACGTGCCGGAGTTCTGGAAACAACTTTTGCCGAAGAAACCGAGACTGACCTTTTCGGTGAGCAAGCGGTCCTGTGTGGTGGTGTCACGGCTATGATCAAGAATGCCTTCGACACCCTTGTCGATGCCGGGTATCAACCGGAGATAGCTTATTTCGAAGTCTGCCATGAACTCAAGCTTATCGTTGACCTTATTTACCAGGGCGGCTTTGCCTATATGCGTAATGTGGTCAGCGATACAGCCGAGTACGGCGACTATACACGAGGGCCTAGAGTTATCGATTCCCTGGTAAGGGAAGAAATGGAACTCATCCTTGACGAAATCAGGGATGGCAGCTTTGCCCTTGAGTGGATACTGGAGAACCAGGCTGGTCGTCCCAGGTACAATACCCTTAAGAGAGTTGAAGCCAATCATCTCATCGAACAGGTTGGAGGGGAACTCCGGGCCATGATGCCCTGGCTGAAGAAGTAGGGTACACGTACAGGCTTGGATCGCATGCAGTCCAGACACCCTGGGAGGGCCTTGACGGCTTGCCCGGGGTTCTCAACTGGACATTCCTTTACACTGGGTGCAGGACCGCTTTCTATACCGGATGGCATTCTCACATAGCAGTAATTGATACTAAGTTAAGCCACGAGAGGTGAAAGAAATGGACAGGGTAGTAGTTTTTGATACAACCCTCAGGGATGGAGAACAAGCAGCCGGCGGCATGCTTAACATGGGTGAAAAGCTGGATATTGCCCGGCAGCTTGAAAGCCTGGGTGTTGATGTCATAGAAGCTGGGTTCCCTGCCAGTTCTCCCGGAGATTTCGAGGCGGTCAAACTCATAGGCCGTGAAATAAAGGGTTCCGTCATCTGTGGACTTAGCCATGCCAACCCCAAGGCGATCGATAGAGCCTGGGATGCTTTGAAGAAGGTCAAGAACCCGCGCATACACATTTTCCTGTCGGCTTCGGAAATCCACCTTTCATACCAGCTTAACAAGACTCGAGACGAGGTGCTGACGCTGGCGAGAGAAATGGTAGCCAGAGCCAAGACATATCTGGACGACGTCGAATTCTCGCCCATGGATGCCAGCCGCACTGACCCTGAATACTTGTGCAAGATCGTCGAAGCAGTGATTGATGCCGGTGCTACCACGGTCAATATTCCGGATACCGTCGGGTACTCGATACCCGGTGAGTTCGGGGGGCTGATCAATACCCTGGTCACGAAAGTACCGAACATGGACCGGGCCTTGCTCAGCGTTCATTGTCACGACGATCTAGGGCTGGCTGTGGCCAATAGCCTGGAAGCCCTGAAATATGGGGCCAGGCAAGTTGAATGCACTATCAATGGCATTGGGGAACGGGCCGGTAATGCCTCGCTTGAAGAGATCGTAATGGCGCTCAAAACGCGCAAGGATATGATGGGTCTTGATACAAGGATAAATACCAAGCAGATCTACAAAACGAGCAGGCTGGTCAGTGAACTCACCGGTTTTGTGGTCCAGCCCAACAAGGCCATTGTGGGCGCCAATGCTTTCCGGCACCAGTCAGGCATACATCAGGATGGGGTTATCAAGAGGGCGATAACGTATGAGATCATGGACCCGCGCACGGTGGGCATCCCTTCCAGCAGCCTGGTGCTTGGCAAGCTCAGCGGCCGGCATGCGTTCCGGCAGCGACTGGCCGAACTGGGCTACGCTCTCAGTGAGGAAGACCTGGACCGGGCCTTCGCAAGTTTCAAGGAGGTTGCTGACAAGAAGAAGGAGGTCACCGACCGCGATCTGGAGACCATAGTGGCGCACGAAATTCATGCCGTCTCCGAGACTTATCATCTCAACCACGTGGAGATTTCGTGTGGTAACAACAGCATACCCACTGCCACCGTGCGGCTCATCAGGGAGGACGGCCAGATTTTCGCTGATGCTGCTTTGGGCACCGGTCCTGTTGACGCCATTTATCGGGCCATCAACCGGATCGTCGAGGTCCCCAACAGGATGACCGAGTTTACCGTGAACTCGGTGACCGAGGGGATCGATGCGGTTGGCGAGGTGCTTATTCGAATTGAAAGTGACGGGGTAACCTATACCGGCAGGGGCGCTGACACGGATATCATCGTGGCTAGTGCCAAGGCATATATGAACGCATTGAACCGGTTGATGTCTGTTGAAAGGAAGGACCACCCATGACCCTGGCCGAGCAAATACTGGCTGCTCATGCCGGCCGTGCCACAGTTGCTCCCGGCGAATTGATCAATGTTCGCGTAGATGTGGTCCTGGCAAATGATATAACAGCTCCAATAGCCATCAAGGAATTCGAGCGGATTGGTGTGAAGAAGGTCTTTGATCCGCAGCGAGTGGTAATGGTTCCCGACCATTTCACACCCAACAAGGATATAGCATCGGCAGAACAGGCCAAACTGATGCGGGAGTTCGCCCTGGAACAAGGACTCGTCTATTTCGAGATAGGCCAGATGGGAATAGAGCACGTATTGCTGCCTGAGCAAGGACTGGTATTGCCGGGCGACGTTGTGATCGGGGCCGATTCACATACATGTACCTACGGCGCTCTGGGTGCTTTTGCTACTGGTATGGGGTCGACTGATATTGCATCGGCTATGGCTTGCGGCGAGATATGGATGAAGGTTCCGGCGACCCTCAAATTCGTCTATCATGGAAGGCTATCAAGGTGGGTAAACGGAAAGGACCTTATTCTTCATACCATCGGTGATATTGGGGTCGATGGTGCCCTTTACTCGGCTATGGAGTTTACTGGAGAGGCCATAGACGCTCTCACGGTGGATAGCCGCCTTTCACTGGCGAATATGGCCATTGAAGCGGGCGCGAAGGCCGGTCTCTTTGAGGTGGATGCCAAGATATTGGACTATATCAGGCCGCGTGCCAGACGGCCTTTCAAAGTCTACTCTAACGATGGTTTGTCCGGGTGCGCCGGCATCAAGGAGTATGATGCATCCAAGATCGAACCGCAGGTAGCTTTCCCGCATCTGCCATCTAATACGAGGGGGATAAGCCAAGTCGGCGATATACCCATCGATCAGGTGATCATAGGTAGTTGCACAAACGGCCGTATGGAGGACCTTCGTATAGCCGCGGCCATACTCCGTGGCAGGAAAATCAATCCCAGAATCCGGTGCATAGTGATCCCGGGCTCTCAGGAGGTCTACCTGGAGTCGTTGAAGGAAGGCCTAATGGAGATATTCGTAGGCGCCGGTGCGGCAGTAAGCACGCCGACCTGCGGGCCGTGTCTGGGAGGTCATATGGGGATACTTGCGGCAGGTGAGCGATGCGTTGCTACAACCAACCGGAATTTTGTGGGCAGGATGGGCAGCAGCAAATCAGAAGTCTATCTCTCAGGGCCCGCTGTGGCGGCGGCCAGTGCTGTGCTGGGTAGAATCGCTGGCCCGGATGAGATTTCTTAGCCGATTGACGCGCCGGTCCTGCAGGCAAATCACCTCAGGAGGTTACCGCTTTGAAGTTCATTGGTAGGGTACACAAGTTCGGAGTCAATGTGGACACAGACGTAATAATTCCTGCACGCTACCTCAATACCTCGGACCCCGGGGAATTGGCCAAGCACTGCATGGAAGATATTGACAAGGACTTTGCTGGAAGGGTTGAGAAGGGCGACATAATAGTCGCCGGAACGAATTTTGGGTGTGGTTCATCAAGAGAGCATGCCCCCCTGGCGATAAAAGCTGCAGGCGTTTCCTGCGTTGTGGCCGCGACCTTTGCCCGCATCTTCTTTCGCAATGCCATAAACATCGGCCTCCCAATTCTGGAATGTCCGGAAGCAGTTGCTGAGATTGAGGCCGGCGATGAACTCGAGATTGATCTTGCGAGCGGGAGCGTCCGTAATATGACCACGCGGAAGGACTTTCATGCAAAGCCGTACCCAGAGTTTATGATGGAACTTGTCTCTGTTGGGGGTTTAATCGAGCACACCAAAAGGAAGATTGAGAAGGGAGCCTGTGAATGAAGTTCGATCTGGCCGTATTGCCAGGTGATGGCATTGGACCCGAGGTAGCGGCTGAAGGTGTCAAGGCCTTGGAGGCTGTTGGGAGAAAGTTCGGTCACTCGTTCGAATTCTACAGTGGACTTGTAGGTGGGGCGGCCATTGATGCTTCCGGCGAAGCCCTGACGGCTGAGACCCTCCGCATGTGCAGGGGTTGCCATTCTGTCTTGTTGGGAGCTGTTGGTGGTCCCAAGTGGGATGATCCACTCGCCAAGGTCCGGCCGGAAGATGGCCTGCTTGCCCTTCGCAAGGAGTTGGGCCTGTTTGCCAATCTGCGTCCGGTCAAGATGTTCCCGGAGTTGGTTAATTCGACCAACCTCAAACCGGAGATAGTGCAGGGTGTCGATATCATGGTAGTCCGGGAACTAACTGGCGGACTGTATTTCGGCAGGCCCAAGAAACGCTGGCAGACTTCCAGGGGGCGGCGTGCTGTTGACAGCATGCTCTATACGGAGAAGGAGATCGATCGCATTCTGCGGGTAGGGTTTGAACTCGCCAAGCACCGCACAAAGAGGCTGATATCTGTGGATAAAGCCAACGTGCTGGAGTCCTCCCGGCTCTGGCGTCAGATAGCGATTGAGATAGGGGCCGAATATCCTGACATAGAACTGGAGCATATGCTGGTGGATGCCTGCGCCATGCGCTTAATCCAGCGTCCGGCCAGTCTCGACGTACTTGTTACGGAAAATACTTTCGGGGATATCCTGACCGATGAGGCATCCATGCTGGCCGGGTCGATGGGCATGCTGCCTTCGGCCAGTCTGGCGGGTATACCTGGCGATAAAGGCATAACATTTGGAATGTACGAGCCTATACATGGCAGCGCGCCCAGCAGGGCAGGGCGGAATGTGGCGAACCCGATTGCCACGGTTTTGAGCTGTGGCATGATGTTACGATTCTCCTTGAAGCTGGAAAACGCTGCTGATGCAGTGGAGCATGCTGTGGCAGAAGTTCTCAGTAGGGGCCACCGGACTTATGATATCGTGGAGCCCGGCAAGAGTCCCATAGGGACGAAGGAAATGGGCGACCTGATTGCTGACAAGGTGCTTGCTTTTTAGAGCGTGGCCCATCCGGGAGGCCCCGAGGGCTATTTGTATCTAGTATGATACAAGCCTTCAAACTGCGACGCTCCTTTGCTTGACTTGGATGACTTTTGCACTATAAAATCTAAAGCTGGAGATGCGGGTAATTGCAGGCGATGCAAAAGGGAAGAGGCTCAAAACACCAAAGGGCTACATTCGTCCCACTACCGAGCTGGTGCGGGGGGCCATATTTTCCATAATTCAATCTCTGGTCGGGCAAGAGTGCCGGGTTTTGGACCTCTTTGCCGGCAGTGGCGCTTTGGGCATAGAAGCCTTGAGTCGCGGCGCTGGTTGGGTGGATTTTGTGGAGAATAATCCCAGGCATTGCGCTGTAATCAAATCAAACCTGGCGTCAACCGGTTTCCTCTCAAGGGGCAAAGTGCACTGCATCAGTGCAGAAAAGGCTATAGCTGTTTTGGATGGCCCCTACGGTCTGATAACCCTGGATCCACCCTATGAACAGAATTCCATAGCCCGTTTGCTGGCGAGTCTGGTTGATTCACAACAGGTCGATTCAAATTCGGTGATTGTGGTAGAGTATTCATGCCATCACTCACTGCCGTCGGAAATAGGGGAGTTTGGTTTGTACAAGGACAAGCAATATGGAGATACGTGTATTTCAATCTACCGGCAGGAGGTCAACTAAGTGAGAACAGCACTATACCCTGGCAGCTTCGATCCTGTAACCAATGGACATATAGATGTGGCCACAAGGGCGGCGGCGCTTTTCGATCACCTCGTGGTCGGGGTTTTTGACACTCCTGCCAAGAACCTTCTATTCACCACGGAGGAACGCGTGGAGATGCTAAAGGCTGTTCTGTCGCACCTTCCAAATGTCACTGTTGAGCGATATGGCTGCTTGACTGTGCAATTCGTCAAGCAGATAGGGGCCAAAGTCATTGTTAGAGGTCTTCGAATGGGGTCCGACTTTGAGCGTGAGTTTGACATGGCTCTCATGAATCAGAAGCTCGATCCTGACATTGACACCATTTGTCTGATGTCCAACGCGGACTGCCAGTTTATTAGTTCCAGCTTGCTCAAGGAAGTTGCTCAAGGCGGCGGTGACGTGAAGGTATTTGTGCCTGATGCTATAGCCGAATGGCTGAGTAAGAAGCTGAGACCATAGTCCAAATTATCGCAAGGAGGTAGTAAATGGCCTACATGATTACGGAGGAGTGCATCAACTGCGGTGCATGTGAAGTCGATTGCAAGAATGAAGCCATAAAGGAAGGTGACAGTATCTATGTCATCGATCCTGAAAAATGCACAGAGTGTGTTGGCTGGTTCGATACCATTAAGTGTGTCGAGACTTGTCCGGTAGACTGCTGCGTGCCTGATCCCAATCACAAGGAAACAAGAGAGCAACTTCTGGAGAAATGGAAGAAGCTCAATCCCGGCAAGACGCCGGAAGCCTAGTATATGCAGATATCGGAGAATAGTAAGAGGGCTGATGCCCTCTTACTATTTGTTGCTTTCCGCCAAACCATCAAACAATCTGCCTGTGCCACCTATCGCAGCATTTTAAACTGTGTGACAGGTCGGTAATCGTTTACACAGCGCTTCCGACTAGACCGCCGAGTCCCGGAAGAAATCGCTGACCACATCGAACCGCCCTGGTAGCAGGCCCAATACCAACCTGAACTTGTCTATAATCAGGGAAGCCGCACCCGATTCGGTTATGGCCAGGCCTACTCCTGACAGGGTTCCACCCAATACGGGAAGCTGGCTGGCCTCCCATTCCAAAATGACGGTGAAGACAGCACCGATCAGGAGCGCTCCCACGAGAAGTCCTACTGCCAGACCTCCTATGGCGTCAAGCCAGCCAAGCAACAGGACTTTGAAAAACATCCTGACTATGGCGCCCACCAGGTTGGCAACGATCATTACGGCCACAAGGACTATGATAAAGGCTACTACTGAAGCCCACTGGGCACCATCTGCAGACAGTCTTTCAGCCAGGCTGCCGGAATACTGGCCAGCGATGGTGATGCCGATCAGCAGCCCAACGGCAGTGAAGACCATGCGGATGAGCCCCTGTTTTAGCCCGATTATGGCTCCTAGAGCGGCAACTACGATGATTGCTATGTCTACCCAGTTCACATCTACCTCCTGCAATGGGCATGACTTAGCGTAGATTATACTCCCGCTGGGCAAAAAAGCAAGAGCCTTTAGTTGATCTTTGACGAGCTTTCGGTCTGTGACTACCGGAGGCGCTCTTTCAGGGCCCCAGGGTGCTTACCAATACCATCAAGTTAGAGCATCAAAGATCGTGGCCACTGGCATCTCCATCCTGGGTATATATATGCCGACGGGACTGTGCAGAGGCCCCGGGTCAGGGCCAATTTTAGAGATAGCTACCTGAGATTGCCAGCCGTTATGCAAGCAGCACGTTGATGAACACTCTCAGCATGTATAGGAGGAAGATGGTGGCCATGGGCGTAATATCGATCATTCCCATTCTCGGGATAATACGCCTCATTGGGCTCAGGATGGGCTCCGTTATCTGGTCCAGTATCGTGACAAGGGGCCACCATGTGCTGCCTGGCCTAACATTAAACCAGGACAGCAGGACCCTGAAAAAGATGGTGAAGATCAGGAGCATAATGAGTGCATTCAGTACTTGTAAAACGGTTTCCATCTCTTACTCCTGCTTCAATGTTTTCGCTTTTCGATAGCTGGCTATGACCGCTCCCATCAGCAAGGCACGGAGACCGCCTTCCTCGAGTTGAAGGAGTCCCTCCGTGGTTGTACCCGCTGGCGAAGTCACCTGGTTACGCAACTCGGCTGGATGCTTTGAACCCTTGAGTATAAGGCGTGTTGAACCGAGAAAAGTCTCCAGGACGAGATCTCGGGCCAGTTCCCTGGGCAGACCAATATGGACCGCCGCATCTATGAAGGCCTCCATGATCAGGAAAACAAAGGCGGGCCCGCCGCCGCTGACGGCTGTGGCCATGTCAATATACTGTTCTTCCTTGACATAGATCTGCTTGCCCAGAGCACTCAAGATCGAAGCTGCTCTCTCCTTGAGGTCCTCGGGAAGCCCCTCAGGGGCCGTCCAGATCGATATGCCGGCGCTGATCTGAGCAGGCATGCTCGGCATGGCCCTTACAGCGTTCTGATGGTCCAGACCCCTGCGAATTTCAGTCAAAGTAGCCCCGGCGACGATGGAAATTACCAGTTGGTCCGGCTTGAGGTTTCCCCTCAGTTCTCTCATAACCTGGTGTAGAGAAACCGGCTTTATGGCTAGCACGACCGTATCTGCTTTCTCAGCAGCGATCCGGCTGTCTTCTTCAGCAGCTACATTATACTGTCGGTGCAATTGCGATCGACGCTTTTCGGCGACGTCCGCAACCACCAAGTCCTGGGCCCTGGCCAGACATTGGTCCAACAAACCGCGGATCATGGCCTCGCCCATATTCCCTCCACCTATGAAGGCAATTCTCACTTCTGTCACCCCTTCCTTTCCCCAAATATGCCTCGTCCAATCCTCAGTATTGTGGCCCCTTCTTCGATGGCAATTTCAAAATCTTCGGTCATGCCCATGGAGAGGTGCCTCAGTCCCAGAGAGTCCCTGAGGCCGCGCAACTGTCGAAAACAAGGCCGTGCATCTTCAGGATCGAGCGTCAACGGTGCTATGGTCATCAGGCCTTCCACTTGCAGGTACGGCAGTCTGGCAATTCTATCCACAGCCGGACCGACTTCATCGGGGCTGAAGCCGGACTTGGTATCCTCGGCTGAAGCGTTCACCTGAAGCAAGACGGGGACCTGTTGTTCAGCTTCACGGCTGATGATCTCAGCAAGCCTGACCGAATCCACGGTCTGTATGACATCAAAGAGCCTGACTGCCAGCTTGGCTTTATTGGTCTGCAAGTGGCCGACCATATGCCAGGTAGGTTGTGGGTCCAGTCCACTCAAGACTTGAACCTTATGTGCGGCCTCCTGCACCCGGTTTTCGCCGAAGTGCGTAATACCGCCGTTGTAGGCCTCCATTATCAGTTCCGGACTGACGGTCTTGGTGATGGCTATGATGGCCACGTCTACCGGGTTCCTGCGCGACCTTTCGGCGGCTCTTCTGACACTTTCCTTGATATCGTGAATACTGGAGGCTACACTTCCCTGCGGGTTGGACTCGATAGCGTCATACAGCGACATGATTCTTCGTAATGCAATCTAGTATAACTGTGGTGGGTTGGTCCTCGCAAGGAATTGTTGACTATTATCCAGGTCTTTGCGGCTGCGGTCGGTGCACACTACTCGACACGCACATGTATCACATTGGGCAGGGACTTCGACCAAGTCCGATTCCCCAAACGCAGCCGTAGGATCTAGTTGGAGATTCTACCCTGGCCGGCCTAGGGGATGGCGGTCAGAACATCAAGTCATTTGTACGCTAGGCCGGCCAAGGCCTTGCGGCGGTCCTGGTTAACCCCGGCCCACAACCGCACAACAGTCAATACTGCCGGAACTGCTCAGACGCTCACCAGTTCCGGCAGCGGGGCCTCTGCAGAAAAGGAGTCAGCCGGCCAGATGCTTCTGCGGGGGACTGGGGCAAGATACTCTTCTCGCCAGATGCACGCTCTCAAATGAGCTTCGGCTATTATAGAGCTTTCGATAGTAGCCATCAGTTGATCATGGTCCAGGCCAGGTTCGAGGTCCGGATCATCGTCCAGTGCGAGAAGCCGAAAGTGGATATGGCTGGTAATCTCAGAGGGTCCCTCGTAGCCGAATCTGCCCCAGCCGTTTTTGCCGTGCACACTCCCGTCGGCAAGGATGGCCTCTGACAAGACTACGGCTGGCAGTTCAGTCGCTTCGACTGGAATCCGGTAGAGGAGCCAATGTATCCTGGCACCCAGAAAGAGGTCCGGAGCAGAAGCAATGAGAACCAGGCTTTTGGTATTAAGCGGCGTCCCGTACCAGTACAATGGGGGGGACACGCTCTTCCCGTTGCTGGAGTAGCGGTCGGGCAGAAGGTCACCGTCAGCGAATTCCGGGCTGCCAAGTTTCATATCCATTTAGTTGTCCTTTCAGGGCGGTTACGCCGGTTATCTGGGTTACATAATACGCTGGTAAACCGATGCCTGGAATACGTAGAGGTACCGATAGAGTGCAGATTGCTATGCGTAGTTTTTCTGAGCCGGCATGCGAGGTGGTGCTGGCCCATAGGAACGAAATCGAGTAACGAGTATTGTGACGAGCGCCTGCCTACGGAAGAAATGATTCGTTCCCGTTGTTTTTGGGCGAAGTGGTACATAAGAAAAATCCCCGCCTTGTCGGCGGGGATTTTGTGCTCACCTTAACCTCTGGATAGTGGAAGGGAGAGGGTAGATCAAAAAACTCGTAAGAGTTTTTAGTACGTAATTAGCTTCCCGACTAGTCGGGAAGACCGACCTAGGAGTAAACTCCCTAGAAAGGAG
>PUNJ01000103.1 GCA_003551705.1 Chloroflexota bacterium
AAGCCACGAAGTTTTGGCCGCATATGCGCGCACGAACTCGCCCACCATTATATGCGTTGGAAAATCTTAAGTTCGCCAACGGAGGGTGAGAATGAAATGCTTACTGATCTTGTCGCGGTTTATGTGGGGTTTGGCAAGCTGATGCTTAATAGTGCCATAAGCGCAGAGACTTTATCGGTTCAACAGCCGATCCGCTTATCCGACAAAGGAGTCGCGTATTTAGGCTATCCGTTGTTATCTTACGCGTATTACATCTGTCAAACGCAAAGACACAGGGACAACGGCGATATCTACAGTAATCTTGAAGGACCATGTGTACAGCTGGTTAGAGCGTTTGCTTACCATCAGGGGAAAAGAAGGACATGGTTGGTTAAACTTCTGGAATTTCTGGCTATAGCACCCAAGGCCCCCCAAATAGATGGAATAAATATTTATAATGAAGCTTGGCGTCTCGATGAGAGGCGTTACAGAATAATCACTTGTCCAGGGTGTAACGTCAAAATCAAGATTCCGAAAACATATAAGCAACTTAAAGTTTTCTGCCCCAAGTGCCGAAAAGAGTTTTTTGTTGGGCTCCGTTATGTCTAATTGTTTATGGCTTTAAAAAATTGGGGTCGGACCACGTCATCCGCGGTACTTGAAGCGGGCAGGGCGCATAAAGCAATTCTGCGCCATAGCTCCTTTTGCCCAAAATATGAAAAGAATGCCGGAGAGAAGTATGTTAAGCGATATTCGAGATACTTTGTTCCATGCAAAACTGTGTTATGAATTATGGAGAATGCTGACGGATGATGGAATTAGGCAAGAAATGGGTTTGGGCATACTTAATAGGTATTCGATGGTATTTAGAGCTATCCGGCCTGCTCTATATATTTCGTTTGTAATTAAGCTAGCGTCTTTGTTTGATGAAAGAAAGGACTCGATATCAATAGATAGATTAAATAAAGCATTAGTCTCTAATGAATACGGAGAATTATGGAATGAAGGACGGACTTTATATAAATATCGCAGCAAAATGATCGCTCACAGAAACAAAACAATGGATTGGGGGGAGATTGCTAAAGGTACTGGATTCTCATATAAAGACTTAGAAATGCTTTTATTGCAAACATGTGAAATGTTTAATGTAATTGCTAAATTACAAAACCAAGAACCAATTCCCCCACTGTCTTGTAAACATGATTTTAAAAGATTAGTAAAGGATATTAAAACGGGATTGAAATTAATTCCGGAATAGGGCTATGCCATCTTTCAGCCAAACATTTCAATATACGGCAACCAGATTAGGCATAACGAAAACCGTGGAAGAGACGTGATGGATCGGACAGCCGAAAAGATATCTCTCGGCGGCAGCGAGGGCTTTGAATGACCCGGGCGGGTTAACTCGCCCGGGTTTTTATTGGGTCTGATGGATATGTCTAATTTCAAATAACCCAGTTAATAAAGGATAAAAAAGACTGCCTAACCATTCGCTATACGAAAAGGGGGGAGCAATGCTAAAACGATTTATAAGAGTTGATGTCCATAATTACAAGGTAGACTACCCAGACAGCTGCCCTATTTGCCATCATCACGGGGAAATCTCTGTTGTAAAGACAGCGACGGTAGAAAACGGTGCGGGTGTTCAGGTGGTGTATCAATGTGCGTGGGAGGGCTGCAAGAGCTACTTTATTGGGTACTATCCACCCAAACCCGGTTCAGAACTAAAGTTGCTTAAGCCAATCAAACCGCAAATAACTCAGTTCCCCGAAGTGGTTGCTAAATTATCACCAACCTTTATTTCGGTTTTCCAAGAAGCCGAAGAGACCGCAGCATTGGGACTCTCGCAAATCGCGGGGCCCGGCTACAGAAAGGCCTTTGAATTCTTGATAAAAGATTACGCAAAATCACTTGCACCTGATAAATGCGTATTCCGGTGAAAGTAGCCGGGTATTCCGCTCCATGGTAGCCGGGTATTCCGGACTATGATAGCCGGGCATTCCGGTTTATGGTAGCCGGGCATTCCGCTCCATGGTAGCCACCATCGGAGCGTAGCGACGCTGGCAGTTCAAGTAATATGCAAGTGGCTACCTTGAGTCAAGATTTTCCTTCAGTTTTGCCGTGATCGGAGCCCTGATCCGAAGGATCGGGGCGACGCTGCTTTTCTTTTTCTTTCTTTTTTTCGACTTTGCCTGCGTTGATTTTTTCCTCCCCTCCTTTTGCTCTGATTTTCTTTATTCTCATGGATTCACCCTGGAGTTCGATCTTGTGAGCGTTATGCACGAGACGATCCAGGATGGCATCCGCCACCGTGGGGTCCCCGATCAGATCGTGCCAGGAACTGGTCGGGAACTGGCTGGTGATCAATGTTGAACCCGAACCGTGCCGGTCATCGAGGATCTCCAGGAAGTCACGATACTGGTGAGGCTTGAGCGTGGCCAGCCCCCAATCATCGACCACCAGGACCGCTGCTTTGGCGATCTTCTTCAAAAGCTTGGTGATCCGGCCGTCAACATGAGCCATCGCCAGCTCTCGGAAGAGCTTGGGTACATAAAAGTAAATAGTCCGATAGCCTTCCCGGCAGGCCTGGTAAGCCAGGGCGCATCCGATATACGTCTTCCCCGCCCCGGTGGGCCCGGTGATAATGCAGTTCTGGTGGTGTTTTACCCACTCACAGGTCGCCAGATGATCGATTGTTGTCCGGGACAGACCCCGGGGATGGCGGTAATCAATATCCTCGAGACAGGCTTGCAGCTTGAGCCCGGCGTATTTCAGGCGGGTATTCAACGCCCGGTTCTCTTTCCAGACCCACTGCCGCTCCACCAGCAGGGAAAATCGATCCTCGAAAGATAATCCACCCATCTGGGACTGCTGGAGCTGCTCCTCGTACGCTTCCGCCATGCCATTGAGCTTCATGGCATACAGCTTGTGCATCGTCGGCTCATGCAACATAAGTCACCTCCTTGGTGGTTTAGGTCCTTTCAGACCGCGTAATAGCTCTCTCCCCGGATGTTTTCGTGCTTTCCCAGCAACATGGGGGCGGTCTCCGCGGCACCCGGAAGCGTCTCCTTGTCCAGACCCGTCTTCAGGATCGACTTGATGCTCCGATATGAGCAGGTATCGAACCGCAGGGCTCTTTCACAGGCCGCGTTCAGCCTCTGCGATCCGTAATCCCTGGACAACCGCATAATCCCCAGGCAGGCCCGATAGCCCTGTTCCGGATGCGGCTTGCTCTCGATAATCTCTTTTACCGCCCGGGCGCAGGAGTCCCCGATCTTCCGTCCCCAGCTGATCAGCCGCTCCGGCGTCCATTCCAGGTGTTTTTGATGGGCTTTGGGCATATGGGACCTGTCGGTGGTCGGCCGGCCCTTCACGTAACTTCTCCGGTGAGCCGCCACACGTTGTTTCCGAACGAATACTTCTACCGTTCTATCGGTCAACCGAACATCTACTTGCTGGTGTACAAGCCGATATGGGACGCTGTAGAGGTGATGATCGACCTGGATGTGATAATCGATGTTCACCTTGGCCTTGAGCCACGTCGAAAACTGGTAACGCCGCTCCGGCAGGGGCAGCAGCACCAGCTTCTCGATCTCTTCGTAAAAGCTCAGCCGGCTCCCTTCCATCTTCTGGAAGGGACGGCTGTTTAGCTTCACCAGCAGCTTCCTGATGGCCCGGTTCAGTTCTTCCACGCTGAAAAAAGTCTGGTTTCGCAGCGCCGCCAGGATCCGGCGCTCCGCGTTGAGCACCGCGTTTTCCACCTTGGCCTTGTCCCGAGCCTTGTAAGTTCGGGCGGGAATAATTACGGTGCCGTAATGCTCGGCCATCTCCAGGTAGGTCGGATTCAGGTCGGGCTCATAGCGGCAGGCTTTGGTCACGCCCGTTTTGGGGTTGTCCGGAACCGTGACCTTCGCCACCCCCTCAAAATACTCGTAGGCGTCGCAATGGGCGGCGATCCAATGGGGAAGCTTCTGGTTGGAAAATGCCTCGCAGAACGTGTAATTACTCGCCCCCAGAACGGCGAGGAAGAGGCTGGCTGGGTTGGATTCCCCGCTCCGGGGATCAATAATGGGGATGGTATGGCCGGCCCAGTCGACAAAGACCTTCTCGCCGGCCTTGTGAGGCAGCCGCATGGTGGGGTGGAGAGCCTTCCTCCAGCGGCTGTAATACTCGCAGAACTGCGTGAGCTTATATCCGTCGGGATATGTGGCCCGGTACTCCTCCCACAGCAACTGAAGCGTCACTCCCTTTTTCCGCAGCTCCCGATGGAGGTAATCCATATCGGGCAGGGGACGCTTGGCTCCCGATAGCGGGGTTTTCTTCCCGAAAAGAAACTCTTCCAGGCGGGGATCGTCTGTTCCTTCGGGAAGCGGCCAGGTGATCTCGAACTCTTCCGCCCGGCGGAGATATTCGGAAACCGTTCTTCGAGAGACGTGGCAGCTGCGGGCGATTTGCCGGTTACTCAGCCCCAGTTCGTGCTTCAGCCGTAAGATCTCTTTCGCCTTACGCATGGATAACCTCTTCTGGGCCATTTGGACCTCCTCCTTTTCAGGGTTGAAAAGGTCCAGTATGGCCTCTGGTTACCCAGCGTCGCTACATATTCCAGAATCCCGGATTATGGCAACCGTCTATTCCGGAGTAATCCTAAAAAGTGGCTACCATACTCCGGAATGGGTGGCTACCATGGCCCGGAATGGGTGGCTACCATGGAGCGGAATGGGTGGCTACCATAAAGCGGAATGGGTGGCTACCATAAAGCGGAATGGGTGGCTACTTTGCTCCGAAATACGCAGATAAAGCTGCCGATATCGAGAAAGCTTTCTCCGGTGGTGTTGTTAACGACTATATTAAAGACCCTCGAATCCAGGCTGTTGCAAAACGTAGTCTCTGGCTTGGGAACGATGAAACTCATTACCTGAGGAAATGGACAGCACACGACGTGTCCGATCTCGTAACGCTAATAAAGCTTGCTGTTAATTGGATCGAAATTGAAAAACTATCTAAGAGTTACATCAGTGACATGCCTAATTAATCGCATAGCAACACCTTTCAACGGACGCGTAAAAGTGGTGGGAGCCGCTGAAGGTGGGCGTTAGGTAGGAATGAATACCTGAGGAGAAAACTAATGAACAATGCGCTTTACTTCCCTTTTATTTCAGTCCCCGAGAGCCCCTGGTTCACTCGCGTCTTGCTATATTGGGATCGGGTCGGGGCTATTATCCCTTTTGAGTTCGTAGAAGAACCACAGCGCTTGTCTGATTATACGAGGGAACTACTCACAGAGGAACTTCTGACACAGATAATTCCGGGGCAGTATGTGTGGCAGGCACCCCGCTTCGTAGAGGCTTTTGTTAACTACGTAGAATCTATTCCAGGGGGGGACATAAGCCGACGACGAATGGCTTTCCTTAACCGCGGCACCAGTCGTATACATACCGAGAAGATGCAGGACATAGCCGATTACCTCGTTGATTTTAAACTTGCGAAAAGAGTAGGTTGGACCTGGTGTGATGTTGAGAGCACCACAGGAGGCGAATTTATGGGATACCTTGCTGCGTTGCTCGGCAAAATAGAGGCTGTCGAAAGTGTGCCTGTCACTGATCATCCAGCTAACTTCGAACCGTTTATGCGAGCATCCCAACCCACAGACCGCGTTGAGGCGCGTATTGCTCCTCTTCGAACAATCGTGCTTGACAAACTGCTGCTGGTGCCCGAAGAGCCTGTACCTGTGTCCAAACTGCGTATCTTTAAAGAGAGGCATGGCAATAGCTTGCGACATTTCCGTCATGCAATCGAGCAAGAGATATCGAGCATGGCAGACATGACGGACCCGTACTTGCAGAACCACAGACTCAAAAATTTCATCGCGGAGAAAAGAGATGAAGTTGAAGAAATCTCAGCGTATTTCTCTGAAGGTGGTCTTGGTAGGGCAACGTTCTCCAAAGTCTCTGCACTCGTCTCCGCTATCCCTGGAGTGCATCATCCATTGATAGGACTGGCATCCGCCGTTTACTCGGCATTCTCAGGCGGTACAGGTAAGCCACGTGATGGAGCTTTCCTGTACGCAGCCTATGTTCAGAAGGAACTATCGTAGGCGATTTCCCACCATACATTTCTTTTAATCCAGGGTCGGATCACGATATCTTCCAGCCAACCAACGACAATATACGGCATCTGAAACGGGCATAACGAAAAAACCGTGGAAGAGACGTGATGGATCGGACAGCCGAAAAGATATCTCTCGGCGGCAGCAAGGGCTTGAATGACCCGGGCGGGAAAAGCTGGGGTCAAACCTTAGCAATGATACCTTTTGAAAGACCGGTAATCAGTTATCAGTGATCGGTGATCCGTAAAAGACGGCAAAGAGAGGGTCAGTCCGTGCATATATGCAGAATGGCCGGAAGACCGGATTGTCAGAAGTGAGACTGTGAACTATTAGGGGATATGGAATGAAGATTAAACGGTTAGCAGCTTTCGCTTTTATATTTGTTGTGGGTACTATCGTAGGTGGCCTGGGGAGTCTGTGTTACTTCGCTAAGTCTGTCAGCGACGCGAGTAATATCAGGCGGTTGATATATAGCGCTGACTGGGGGCAAAGGGCCATGCAAGCTTACTTGGAAGAAGAACCTCCAGTGGCGATTTGGGCTTTGGAAAATTATGCCGACGTGCTCACCAAACAAGCTGAGTGGGATGGAAATCACGATGATATCTTTAAGAAGGATCTTATGTTGACCTATGGCAGGCTCGCCATTTCTTCCAGGGCCGCGCAAGACGACCAAAGTTATGATCGGTACATTGCCAAGGCGCTGATGACGGCCGAAAAAGCTTATTCACCCGAGTTACGAACCGAAAAGGAGCTTCTCGATTTCGTTAAGCAGGTGGATGAGATCGGCAGGCGAAAACCCGGGGTCAAACCTTAGCAATGATACCTTTTGGGAAGGCCGGTGATCAGTTATCAGTGATCGGTAATCCGGTTAAAGGCCCAGTCCCTCAGCCCCTTTGTTCTCACGCCCGCCCTCCATTACTTCGTTCAGGAGAGGTGGGCAAGCAAAGACGCCAAGGCCGCGAAGAAAGACCTAAAAGTCTAAAAGACTAAATGGCTCAAAGGCTAAACAGCTACTGAAACTGCGAATCACGGCAATTGACGCAATGAAGAAGTCACTGATAATCGCCGTTCTGCTTCTTCTGCCGACGGCCTGCGCGGCGTCGAATGTCGATATGTACCGGCTGGCGGTGATCGAGTCGGGCGTCAACCCCGACCTTCACAACCGGGCGGAGAAGAGGGTGGGGCTCTACCAGGTTCCGGTCGAGGCGCTGCGGGAGTATAACCGTTTCAGCGGAACCTATCTCACCGTGAACGACCTTTTCTGTCCCCGGGTCAACCATCGCGTGGCATCCTGGTATCTCGATCGGCGGCTCCCGGGTCTCCTGAGACGCTACGGCCGCGAGGTGAACACCCGCAATGTCCTGGTCGCGTACCGGTTGGGGCCGGCCTACGTTGTCCAGGATAGACCCCTGCCGCGGCCGGGCGAAGAGTACCTGGAGAAATACTTCGGCTGGGGGGAGGACACCCGTTACCGGCACGTGTGGGACCTTCCCGATTCGTATCACCAGGCGTGGTACCGTTACGTCTGGGTGAGCCGGCCGCTGAGCCGGGGGATGCCCCCGCCGGTTCACACAATCCGCCGCGGCCGATGCGGCCGGATAATCATCCGCCAGTGGTGAGGTTTGAGATGAAACAGCGGCCTGCCCGGTATCTCCTGGCTCTTATTGTCTCGGCGGGTCTGCTCCTCCCGGGAGCCGGGGCGACGCAAAGGAGGAGGGTACCCTCCCGGCACGAACTCTTCGGGAGGATCCAGTTTGTTGAGACCTTACCCGACGCCAGGGTCCAGGTGGTCACGGCTTTCCCCGACATCCGGGTCCAGATCGTCAAATCCCTGCCCACCAAGCCCGGGATGTGGCAGATAGTGGACTCCCTTCCCGACTGGAGGGTGCAGGTGGTCGATCACTTCCCCGACTACAGGATCCAGTATGTTGACGCCTTCCCGGGCTGTCCGTAATTCGGGGTCAAACTTTAGCAATGATACCTTTTGAAAGGCCTGTAATCAGTTATCAGTAATCGGTGATCCGTAAAAACGGCAAAGATAGGGTCGGTCCGTGCATATGTGCAAATCCCCTGAATGCTTCACCTGCCGGGCGGGGTCCGGAGCATTGTCCAAATAGACCGCAACAATACTTTCAATTGGACGAAGCTAAACTTTCAATCAGACGAATATAAACTTGCAATTAGCCGGGCAATATTTTAGGAAAACCGGGGTCGGACCACGGAATATTCCATCCCAACCAACGACAATGTTCGGCATTTGAATCAGGCATAGCGAACGAGTAATTTGCTTCGGAATCCTTTGAAAAAGGAAATCTAGGCTAACAAGTCGTTGGCAGAAAAGACAGGAGGCACGAAAGATGGCGAAGCTTGGCACCAAAAAACATCCAGCGATAGTCAGAGTTGCCACACAGGAGAGGGCCGAAGAAATCGTGGCCATCTGCAACGAAAATGGATGGCAGGTGATCGCTGGGATTGAACCTGACAAACCGGAAGATATTACCGATGTCGAGCGGCTACTCAATCCGCCCGAGCCATATCGAGCAGAAGAAACAATAGGCCGAAACGATCCGTGTCCCTGCGGAAGCGGGAAGAAGCTCAAGAAGTGTTGCGGCGCATAGAGGTCACAGTCGAGTCAGAGAAATGAATCTGCCAACCAGGCCATCAGCCTATCGTTTGAAGACGGGGAAGAATGCCTGATGGATAATCTAGGGGACGGAGTTAAGTTGTTAAGCGATGTGTCGCCCCCTGCGGGGGCTTGTTGATTATATTATGCTACCTTGAACCCCGGGCTGACGCCCGGGGCTAACCAAGTGTCGCCCCCTGCGGGGGCTGGTCGAGATTGTGCAGCCTGTTCCAAGGCTGGCAGAGATTGCTTCTGCCCGACAGTTGTCGGGGATCGCAATGACAGCGATACGAAAGTGGCAGGGCTTCTCCGTCATACTGCCGG
>PUNJ01000154.1 GCA_003551705.1 Chloroflexota bacterium
GCCAGATTCTCGCCCAGCGCGGTCAATTCTCCTCCTCCGGAATAGTTTTCGCCCGAGCAGCTACTGGCCGCGATGCTGTTCCTTACCGTCAACGAACCGTGATTTGCGTTGAATATGCCCGCTCCATCTCCGGCAGTGTTGCCGGCGACGGTGCTGCTGGTAACTGTCAGGGCGCCCCCATTATAGATGCCGCCGCCTCCGGCGGCCGAGTTGCCGGAGATCGTACTATTGGTAACTGCGCCAGTGCCAATGATCGCTATGCCGCCCCCTTGTTGCCCGGCGGAGTTGCCGGAGATGGTGCTGTTCTCAACGGTCAGCGTCCCGCGGCTGTAGATGCCACCGCCAGAGAAAGCGCCGGCCGAGTTGCCCGAGATGGTGCTGTTGATCACCGTCAATGTGCCACCCTCGCTATAGATGCCGCCACCGACGTGAAGACGCGAATGGGTGACGCTGTTGCCGGAAATGGTGCTGTTCTCAACGGTCAAATCGGCGTGCCAGTTACGGATGCCGCCACCGTAGGCGGCGGAGTTGCCGGAAATGATGCAGTTGCTGACCGTCAACGTGCCGTAGTTATTGATGCCCCCGCCGAGGTAGGAACTGCCTCCCTCGATGGTAAGTCCGCTGAGGCTTACCGTCCACCAACCGGTGCTGACATGCAGAACACCGAAGGCACCGCCGGCACGGATGGTCAACAGGTCAGGCCCGGGACCCTGGATAGTCACGTCCCGCCTGATGTCAAGCTGGCTGGCCAGGATCATGGTGTCCCCGTGCAGAGTAGGGTCAAAATCAATGATGTCGCAGTCCGTCTCCTCAATATAGTAGCGCAGGCTGCCCACCCCACTATCATCCAGGCTGGTCACAGTGCCGATGGTGATGTCCGCAGCCTGGGCCGGAGCGGAGGATAACCCCAAACCCAATGCCAGAACAAGTGCAAGTACCAGGGCTGTCAGCAGTCTCATTCTTCTCTCCTTTCTATCCAACAAACATTGCCACATCGCCCGTCGGGAAGCCGCAACGGGCACCTTGTCAGCGCCGCCAGAGTAGACCGTGCCAGGCTTTGCGTCAACCAGGCGCAGCACCGAAAAATGGGGACGGGACTGAACTTGGAGGCGTTGCCGGGCAGGTTAAGTACAACCTCATGAAGGAAGTCCTCCGGGGCCTCGTTAACGCACCTCAAGTACCACCTGCGGACCGGCACGTGTTGTTTGTTAACAACTTTGTTATCTCGAATCTGGGCCGGTTGAGGGGGCATGGTGCATACTTGTCACCAGAAGATGCACTGATGGCTACCGGAAGGCCGGCTTGCCGGCGGGAGCAAGTCTACTGTTTGAAGCCCAGGGAGAAACGCCAGCCCGTAAGATCGGAGATGGTCGAGGCCGCCCTACGAGGAGATTCCTGGCCCTCTGCCATTATCCGGCTTGTGTTGGAATGCAGGGCCACCTGGTCCCCGGTCGTGGTCGCACAGAGGCTCGTATTGGGTCCCTAGCCTGTCAATGTAACAGAGAGCAAGCTGGAAATGCTGAGCGAAGTTGAGTTATGCTTGTGTCCGAGATATCTCCGTTGAAATGGACTCCGGTAGTAACTCTACCAGGACCTGGACTGCTGAAAGGAGACAAGATGACGGAGTTAAATGACTATAGCGGCCCCATCAAGGATGATTTACAGCTTTCTGATTTCTCTAAGGGATTCCTCGTGAAGCTCGCCAAGGAGTGGCAGGGCACAGCCTTGAAATGGGAGGAACTCTGGCACAAGACTCTAGAGGCGAGGCTGGGGAAGGAAGAGGCAGACAAGTGGGAGCTGGAGTTCTGGCTTGAGCAGGCCAAGGTGGCTTGGCCCAGGATGGCGGCACTGGCAAATATCCAGGTGAAAGATGCAGTCGACCTCTGCAAGGTTGCCCACCTGATTCTCGAGGGGTCGATGGGCTTCCAGCCTATCGGTTCGTTCGAAATCATAAACAGGAATCACGTCATATGGACGGCCCGACGCTGTCTGAACCTGGAGTACCTCGAGAAAGTGGACCCTGGCAGGATTATGCATGTGTGTCATACGGTTGAAGAATTTTGCATGAATAACTACTTCCAATTACTGTTGCCTACCGCCAAGGCAACACCCCTGACGTTACCACCTCGAGCCAGCCGGGACGAGATCGCGTGCCGGTGGGAGATCACCGTCTGAGCATGGTACCTGGGAGAACCCAAGGGGGATAGTGGCTCAATCCGGGTCTCGTCTACGCCCAGATCTCTGGCTGGGGACCGAAGGGCCCAGACAAGGATGACCCTGGATTTGACCCGGCTGCTCTGGCCAGATCGGGGTTCTGGTCGCTCATTACAGAACCGGACCGCGAGTTCAATTGGCCCCAGGGCGGCTACGCGGACCAGATGGGTGCTTTCAGCGCCGCCTATGGCGTACTGGCTGCCTTGATTGCCAGGGATAAGTCGGGCCGTGGCCAGAAGGTGGACGCCTCAATATTGGGGGGCATCAGTTATCTGATGGCATATCCCTTGACATTCTACACCCTCTGGGAAAGGCCAACCGCGTTTGTGGATCGAAAGAACCAGTTGAATCCCCTCTTCAACCAATACAAGTGTGCTGACGGTCGCTGGATAGCAATTGTACTCCTTCCGCCGGACAAGTACTGGCCGTCCCTGTGTCGTGCCACCGGCCTCCACCATCTGGAACAGGACCCGCGTTTCAACTCCATGAATGCTAGAGGCAGCAATGCGGCAGAACTCATCGCCGTTCTTGATGACCGGATGGCTACGAAATCCAGTGAGGAGTGGGTGGCGATATTCCGAGAGCATGGTCTGATTTTTGGCAGAATCAATACCGTACCGGAGTTCGCTGATGATCCCCAGGCAGTCGTTAACGACTACGTCACTTCATATGAACACCCGGTCTGGGGGAAGGTACGCGTGGCTGGCTTCCCAGTTGGATATAGTGAGACACCCTGCTCTATTAGAAGAGAGGCCCCCGAATTTGGTCAGCATACAGAAGAGATACTGTCGAAGTTCTGGGCTACACCTGGGAGGATATTGGCCGTCTAAAAGAGGAAGAGGTGATCTGATACTCGTCGACATTCAAGAGGCCGGTTGACGCATGGCATTCGGCGAATTAGACTTGATGCTAATCCGGGTCATGGTTGGATACGAAGCCTGAAGGTAGCGGCTCCATGGCCCGATAGCAACTAGCTTACGGCAGTTGGGGCTGTGCATAGAAAAAGGGTCACGAAGAGGCCAACCGACGTCCAAGTCTGAACGGAGGTATGATGCTATCGAATTTCGACGACTACCCCATCCATCAGACGCCAGAGCCGGTAGCGCAACCGGCTACGACCGACTTCAATTTCTACGACCGTTACTGGTTCAACGGGATCTCAGAAGAGAACGGACTCATCTTCGCCTTGGCTCTCGGTCTGTACCCGAACCGCCGCGTCATGGACGCTTCGTTCACGGTCGTAATCGAGGGCGTCCAATCCAGCTTCCATGCCTCTCGGCTGGCGCCCCTGGCACGGAACAGTACGGTGGTGGGCCCCTTAAACCTGGAAGTGCTGGCGCCGATGAAGATGTTGCGGGCTGTCCTGGAGCCCAATGAAACAGGGATATCCTGTGATCTGATTTTCACTGCCCGGACCGCCCCAATCGAAGAGCCGCGCAGCATAATGCGCCGCCAGGAGCGCATCGTCATGGATACTACGCGGTTTACCCAGTTCGGTCGCTGGCAGGGATGGATCGAGGTCAAGGGCAGGCGCCTTGAGATCGACCCTCAACGGGTGCTGGGCACGAGAGATCGCTCGTGGGGAGTCCGGCCGGTCGGAGAACGCGACGCCGGGATTGGGGCACACTATATACCCCAGGTCTTCTTTCTGTGGGCACCGGTACACTTCGATAGCTTCTGCACTCACTACTGCGCCTTTGAGGATGAGGAAGGCAACCAGACCCAGGCCAGCGGCTACCTGGTACCGGCCTTCCAGATCATGGATGATATCCCGGATGCACCCGATAATTCGCTCAGAGAGACGGCCTCTGTAGCCCAGAAGACCCAGTGGATACCCGGCAAGCGCCTGATCAAGAGTAGCGAGATCACCATGGTGGAGGAGAACGGTGCCAGCCATGTCATAGCCCTGGAACCATTGCACCGCATGCATCAGCTGGGATTAGGCTACATGCACCCGGAGTGGGGCCACGGTATGTGGAAAGGCGAACTGTCCATAAGCGGAGAGACATGGAATATCGCTGATGTCGACCATACCGACTACCGCATGCAGCATATCCAGCACGTATGCTGTGCCAGGATGGGAGACCAGGTAGGCCTCGGCACGCTGGAACAACTGTCCATCGGGGCCCACAAGCCGTCCCGCTTCATCGGCTTCCTGGAGGTGGAGGGCCAGTAGGCGCGGGCTCTCTCTTGGCATCGGCAGGTGAATCATGCCCGGTTCCCCCCTCGTGGCACCAAGATGTGTGCTGGGTCCGCTCAATGATGCGGTCCTGCATCCCTTTGCTCAGGTCAATGAAGCAGGCGCTATACCCGGCCACTCTGACGATCAGGTCCTTGTCGTCTTCCGGGGAGTGAAATTCGCTCTCCGGCAAAGTTTACCGGAAGCATCTGGTAGGTTGGCATACGATGCTCGCAAGTCTACTATCTTGCCCGGGCAACGTCAACCGGCCTCGATGAGGTCAGACGATGACCCTGCTCCGTGCCTGGACATCTTTTCACTTCCTTGACCCCACGCCTCAAATCCACTAATGTTAGAGCGGTCAAGTCGGCGGCAGACGGTACATTTTGGCTTCTCTTGGTCATTTCCTGATGGACAGGAGCTTCAGTTGGGGGCAGCCGGATGGCCCGGCTGAGGGGGGTCAATAAGGTTACTCGCTCGACTAACGTGAGGAGGTGAACCCTGGCATCAGCACTTAGCGGAGTCAAGATACTGGATGTTACCGGAAATGGACCGGCCAGCCTGGCCACCATGGTGCTCGGTGACATGGGGGCGGACGTCATAAAGATTGAGTTGCCGCCGGGTGGCGGCAACCGGGGTGTGGGCGACGGCATTGTCTACGGACCTGATGATCCGGTTGAGGCGGAACGCCTGGCCGCCATGACAGCGCCCGGTCGCAACAAGAGGCTCTTGTCTCTGAGTCTCAGGAGCGAGGCTGGACAGATGGTGTTCCACAAGCTGGTGCAGACGGCGGACGTGGTCCTGGAGGGCTTTCGGCCCGGAGTCATGGACCGGATGAATTGCGGGTATGAGAAACTCAGCAGCATCAATCCCAGGCTCATCTACTGTGCTGTGTCCGGTTATGGCCAGACCGGGCCCTATAGCGGTCTGCCCGGTCACGATGCCAATTATGTCAGCATGGGAGGAGTGCAGGATCTCATCGGGACCAGCTCTGATGAGGCCCCCGTGTTCGCCGTCAACATCGTGGCGGACCTGGCTATTGCGTTCCAGAATGCTGTGATCGGTATCCTGCTGGCCCTCAGCGCCCGGGAACGTACCGGTCGGGGCCAGATGGTGGATGTGTCCATGACTGACGGAGTCGTTTCCTTGCTGGCCGGCATCCCGGAGGCGACGGATCACTTCTATACGAAGGCCGTTCCACGCCGGGGCCGGATGGCCCTCAGCGGGAACCGGCCTTATTATTGCGCTTACAAGACAGCAGATGACAAATGGCTGACGATCTGTCCTCTTGAGCCGAAGTTCTGGAAGAACATGTGCCTGGCACTGGGCCGGGAGGACTTTGTCCCGCAACAGTATGATCCTGGGAGCGAAGATGCCTTGCTGGACGAGTTGAAGAGGATATTCGCAACCAGGACGCGGGACGAGTGGTTTGATCTGCTGGCCAAAGCTGATGTGCCCGTGGGGAAGGTGCTGGAGCTGGACGAACTCTTTGCCGACCCGCACGTGTTGCACCGCCAGATGGTCCTTGAGATCGATCACCCGAGGTTCGGCAAAGTAAAACAGTTGGGCTTTGGCATCAAGATGTCCGACACACCTGGGACGGTGCGCAGAATAGGAGGTCTTCTGGGCCGGGATACAGATGAGGTGATGGCCGAGGCGGGTTATTCGGCGACGGAGATCGAGGGCCTGCGGGGCCAGGGGGTGATTTACTAGCAAACCGTCCTGGGGGCGTTGTGCAGTATGCCCGAGAGGCAGGGCTCAGCGATGGCGACATGCGTGCGATGTTGGAGGAGTGATCACTGAGTCCCGATTCCATCGCGAAGTCAGATTACACATAGGAGGTGGAATGCCAACAAACAAGCGCGATTTCCGGTTCGTGGATGGCGAAGCACAAGTATTCGAAATATCCATTACGGTGGCGAACCTTGAGAAAGGCATGGAGTACTTTCGCTCCGCGTTTGGATGGACGCCATGCTCCCTCAGATTCGCCTTTTGAACAATGCCGGCCAAACTATGGCATCCAGAACCGCGGTGTGAAAAGCAAAGTACGCACTGCCGACAACCGCAAGCCAATAAGCAATACCGGATGCCTGATTCTCCACACTGAGAAGAGCCCAGACAAGAGCAATCGAAGCTATACCGACAACCGCCAGCACCGTGCGCAGAGCGATCCACATGCCCGTACTCGGCTTGCGGAGATATGCATTGGTGAGCGGCATCCAGAAGGCCGAGGGTATCAAAATGCCCAGGAATATGACGTAGAACAGGCCGAAACCCAGGTTTTCTGCTATGCTAGCTTCGCTCGAGACAAGTCTGAACAGAATGAGGTATATGAAGGCGAAATACCCCAGAGCAGCCAGGACCATAGAGATACCGTATACGGGCCTGATCCCTTGCGGCACACCACCCCAGAGGGCGTTCGCCCCGCCCGGTTGCGCCCTGATCCCGAGGTAGTAGCTCCCGATAACGGCTGCGCCTCCCAGGATGTTGATGAGGAGAAGAATCAGCTGTTGTGTTTCCATACCCGTGCCTCCATACTCATTCTGCGACCTTGGTCCTTCTGATAGCCGTCAACAGCACTCCTGGCCCGCCATGGACTCCCAGGCTGGCTCCCAATTCAGCTATGGACATTCTATTGACTTCGAGTAACCTGCCCAAACGCTGTTTCAGCCTGTTTGCCTGGTCAGTCACTTGGCTATGGACTATGATCAACTCGCTTATCGGCCCGGCATTCCTGACGAAATCGCAAATCCTTTCCATACCTTTGTCGACCGTGCGCACAAGTCCGGCGCGGACGATGTCTCCGTCACGAAAGGTAAGGAGGGGCATGACATTCAGAATGCTTGACGCAGTGGCTACTGTCTTGTTTACCCTGCCGCTTCGGGCAAGGTACTTCGTCGTCGCAAACATGCCGAACATGCTGACGGCTTTGATGGCCCTGTTCGCCTCATCGACTACCTCAGAGAGGCCGGCACCGGACTGCGCCAGTCTGGCCGCCGCCATGACTACCAGCCCCAGGCCGGCCGAGTTGAACCTGGAGTCTATGACTTCGATGTTGGACTGGTCTGCCAGCATGCTCTTCGCAATCATGGCCGAGTCATGGGTGCCGCTTATCCTTGATGAGATGTGGATGGACACTATACCGAATCCGGCATCGCAGTTCTCCCGGTAGACAGTCGCAAAGTCTTCCGGGCTAGGCTGTGACGTTGTTGGATGTACTGGTGAAGACGCCAGCATAGAGTAGAAATCGGCGTTCGGGATATCAACTCCGTCCCTGTATTGCGTGTCACCGAAACGCAAGTATACTGGCACCACGGTGATTCCAAGCTCTCTTGCCCGGCCTTCAGGGATATCGGAGGTACTATCTGTGACAACATTTATCTTCATCTTTATTATACCTTTCGCCATGACATTGACACCGTAGAGCATTCCGGAAAGGGTAATTGCTGACGAAACGTCCAAAGCGTATTTGGTGCCGGCATGCTCCAGTGTGGTAATCTTTGCCACAGCCAGGTTTGGGTGTACGGTCGATCACCTTGTGAACCCGCAACCGGCTGTAGGGAGGCAGGCAACTCATCAACCATGGCCTTGATTCTTCGGTCCTTCACGAGGTGCATATTCTGCTACCTGTCAGCAGCCGGGTTGGCCGTGTCTACCACAGCAACTCTGTCGCCTCACGATCTTTGCCGTGTTGTTGCGAAACACCAGATACAGCTTCCTGCGGAGCGGCATAGGAGCTGACATATTGGTGAAGAACTCTCTAGGGCTGGGCATCCCACCTCCTTGCTGTAGCAGCCGGTTGCCGCTGGTCCGGAGAGGCTGAAACGACATAACGGCTGCCAGAATCAGGCCGTCACATAACAAACAAGTCAGACCGCCACATCTTCTCAACCACTGTTTGAAGCCAGCACGGGAAAGAACACCTGCCAAGCAAGCAATGCCTTGGCAGTGAGACTGAGAACTATATACGCCTTCTCACCATACAGGTAGTCTTGCCAGGGACCCACCTTCTTGTACTGCAGTACCATGTTGACAGCAAAACAGTTAAAGAAGACAAACAGGGAGACGATGATCCCGTATACAAAGCCGGGCGGAGATACCGTGAGCCCTGGAGCCCACACGTAGACCACGATTGCTATCCATGGGACGATGCCCCCGAAACTGCCGAACCAGAACGGCAGCCAGCTAGGCTTACCCGGTTGTTCATATTTCTCCTGGAGTGCCCCGAACAGTATCATACAGGCGTTGATGCCAAATATGGCCAGCAGGGCGGCAATGTCGCTGATACCGGTAATCTGAGCTATCAACACGATCATGATCGATGAACTGAAGAAGTATTCGATCCAGCGCCCGTAGTTGCGGTTCTCGAGCAGGTTGCGCTTGTACCACGGAAAGACGGGCGGCGAGGCGATTATCAACAGAGCGGCGGCTGAGATGGAGAGAAAGGCGAACACACCCCAACCGGTGGCGATATTGAACAGTTGGTGAAGCTCTGGAGCGGTCCCCGGCGGACCTACCATGAACGTGGCTGTGACTGGGAGGGAGAAGTCATTGGTGAGCACAGCGATCAGGACCGCTTGCACTGCGAGGACCAGCCCGACCAGGATGTTCCAGAGAC
>PUNJ01000037.1 GCA_003551705.1 Chloroflexota bacterium
CGAGCGATAGATTCGTTAAACTCTTCGGCGTGGATATGGCGGGCTAGGCCTGTTGCAGCAGGTCCGGCGACAAGAGGGGAGACGAGCAGAAATCAAGGGTTTACAAACTCGCTCACCGGTGTCCTCAGATCACCGAAATCAGCATGGTTAACCAGCCTCACGTGGGAACCAGCGACACGACGGTAAACGGTCAGGTAGAGGTCCTCCAGCGTTATGTGTGGTTCCTTCATGGCCCCGATCAACTGCACCGTGAATTCGTCAGCCAGCCATTGCCGGATGCCGATATCATAATTCGTGCCAAAGGATGACTCCATACGTGAAGCGCCGGTCAGGTACAAGACGCCCGGGGTATCGATATCCATGGCCAGGCTTTCACCATAACAGGCCTCCACTATCACCAGCATCTGCCGGAACCTGTCAGCCGAAGACATCTCGTCAATGATCTCCGCCAGGCTCCCGGCGGCGAGCTGGTCTCTGTTGTGAAAGTTGAGCGCCCGCGGCATTCCGTGTCCGGCTATGTATACCAGTACATTGGTCCTTTCGTTGCTGTCCAGTACCACCGGTGTTGCCGGCGACCGGTGCCCCAGCAGGACATTCCTGAAGGTGTCCAGCGTGACCGCATCCCCGGAATAGTCGATAGTGGCGCCCTCTCGAAGGTTGGCGCCTTCAACCTCATGCCGCACATCCCCTTCACGCAGGTTATCCGCCAGCCAGGGGACATCGTCAACGGAAAACAGGATGATGTCCTCATCAGCGACGCCATTTGCCCTCAACATGCCGTACACCGCCAGGGCATCGGCCTGGTGCCGGTAGTCGTCCCAGCCGGCGCTCGTGGACATGATCACCGCCTTCAGGTTATCCCGCTCCCCCGGCTGGAAATCCACCAAGGTCTTTCTCAAGTCAACGTGTGCCAGGCTTGCCCTCGTGCTGGCTACCGACATGTCATCGTCCAGCAGGCCGACCCCTTGCGATTCAATGGAACTGAACCTCCTGACAGTGACGAAGTCCATCATGCCATCAATGGTCTCCACGCGATTCAGGGAGTAGAAGCTTACCGTCGGGTCCACCCCGAATTCCCTGTCGAACCTGAGAGGACCGGAGGCCCCTTCGATATCCGGTAGGTCTCCCTTCAGGATCAGGTCGACCGCCTCAGCATATTCATCCCACCCCAACGTGACCCCCGTTCCGCTTATTACCCTCTTGAATGATTCCTCCAGCGGCTCCCGCTGGCAGACGAATCGTATTCCATTTCGCGACTCCTGCCGGGCCAGAGCGTACACAGCCAGCAGGAAGGCATCCCCCGTCGCGGCGGCGTAGTCCCAGGGGTAATACCCGTATTCACTGTAGTAGGCTTCCTCGAAGTCGCTGCCGGGGTCCGCAGCCGGAGAAATCAACTCGATACCCTCCGCCGCGGGGCCAAGCGTCTCTATCAGATATGGGGTCGCTGCCGCGTCCGTCAGGAACAGCCTGGTCCCGGTGTCCCTTTCGTCCAGCAGCCCCTTGAGCGCCACAGCCTCCACGGAATAGACCGCCGCCAGGACGTACTCCGGAGCGCCGTCCAGCGCTCCTTCCAGAACATCTTCCAGGTCGGATGAACCGTCCAGACCGATTGCATCCAGCAGGTCGATCCCCAGCTCGGTGCAGAAGAACCCCGTCCATTCCAGGAAGGTCCTGCCATAGCTATAATCGCTGTACACCAGGGATATCCGGCTTACATCCCGCGTGGCCAGTTCGAACAGTATCGACCTCACCTGGGCGATATCTGACTGGCAGGTCCGCCAGATGAAGTCCCTTTTTCCGTAAGCCCGCATGATATCTCCCGCTGTCGCCATGGGGCTGATGAGCAGCTTCTTGCTTTCGATGAATAGAGGGGCCACCATATGCATCTCGCTGCTCTTCTGGGGGCCGATGACGACCCGAATCGTGGGGTCAGAGGTGAACTCCCGTGCAACGGCAATGATATCCTGACCGTAGGTGTCCTTATATACCAGCTCTACAGGCGTGCCTCCTATGCCCCCGGAGGAATTGAGCCCGGAAAGCATCCAGTCCAGGACCTCCTGCGATTCCAGGGAATCCGGCCCGGACAGAGGCAGCAGGACCCCGATGCGATGGGTGGTTCCATTAGGGGGCCAGGCGGAGATGCCGGCCAGCGCACCGGCTACAAACGCCAGCAACAGCAGAGGCAAGAGGATTTTCCATGCCCGGGGCATACGGAATCTTCCGGCTGCTGTCACCTTGCTATGATACGACAAGCCGATTGGACAGACAAGCTCTGGTTCGTCTCTTCACAGCCCTCTATTACTGCATCTGAAACTCGCTCTTCCTCTCGACTAAGAATATAACTGCCAGTAAGCCAGGCCCAATAGACAATACACTACAAAACGAATCAAGCAAAACGCTACAACCCCAGTTGCTGCTGAAAGGATGATTCAGGGGGCGCGGCGGTAGGATAATATCTCGTCGGCCACGGCATCAGGCCTGGCGAGGGACTGTAGTTTGTCCACGATGTTCTGACACTGGCTGCTTGTGTCCATGCAATAAGAGGGGCCAGGTTTCTAGTTGCCCTCGCCCAGGGCCTTCTTGATCTCGGCCAGCAACTCTCTTGGTGTGAATGGTTTCGCCAGACAGCCTAGCGCGCCCATGTTTCGTGCCTTCTCTTCGTCGCCGGGAAGTATCGCTCCCGTCATGATCAGGACTTGAGTGTGGCGCAGTTCTTGGTTGGCTTTGATGGCAGCAAGAATATCCCATCCACAGATCTTTGGGATCTTTACATCCAACAGGACAAGATCAGGAAGTTCCTGGCTGGCAGATGCCAGAGCCTGTTCGCCGTCCTTGGCGACGACTACGTCATAACCTCTTGACACCAGGTCAGCCGTAACAAGTTTCTGTATCACGGGTTCATCGTCGATAAGTAGTATGGTAGGCACAAGAGACCTCCATGGCACGGACACTTCTTTGCCGTTGCCCTGATATGCTAAAAGAGTGAATCATTATCGATAATCTTATTTGCTGATCAGTTTATTTGTCAGCTACTAGAAGTTCAAAAAAGTGATACAAAAGGCTCAAGTTTCAGGTCAAGAGAGGGCTGCTTTCCCATCATTGGGGTCCGGTCTCTTTCCCGCCAGCGCCCTATTGACTTCCTTTCTGAGTGAGATTGCATCGAATGGCTTGGTAATATGAGGTACGCCGATCTTTGCCAGGAAATCTCTGGTATCGGTGCCCATCACATCCCCGGTGATAAAGACTATCTGAGGCATATCCGGGCGTATGTTCCTGATCCTTTCGTGAAGCTCGGCACCACCTATATCCGGCAACTTGATATCGAGCATAACAAGGGAGTAAGGGCATTCTTCGAGGCGCATAATAGCTTCCCAGGCTGTGGCTGCTGTATCAACCTTGTGTCCGTCAATAGCCAGAGCGCGACTCAGGAACTGCAACACAGACGGCTCGTCATCAACCACCAGGACTCTGGCAGGTTCCACCGATTCAGCACCGGCAGGGTGGGTCTCGATATTATCTACCTCTTCGGCAAGTGAGCAGACTGGCAGTTCTACGACGAAAGTCGTTCCTTTGCCTGGTTGACTGTCCGCATAGATCCTGCCGCTGTGTTGTGTCACTATGGTGTGGCAGATGCTCAGGCCGAGACCGGTGCCCTGGCCAACCTCCCTTGTTGTGAAAAATGGGTCGAAAATCCGGTACAGGTTTTCCTGGGGAATACCCGGCCCATCATCCTCTACGGTGACCTTGATCATGCCTTTCTTGCATCCGGTCTTGATTGAGAGGCGTCCCTTGCCATGAGCGAGCTTCATCTCCGTTTCAGCGTTAATCAGGATGTTTAGAAACAGTTGCTGTAGCTGGCTGCTATCGGCCATGGTGCTCGGAAGATCGGGAGCCAGATGTTTCTCGACTTCTATCTTGTTGGTTTCCATTTCGTAGGCACGCAGATTCAGGTTTGTCTTAATGATGTCATTGATGTCTACCTGACGACGTTCGGGCTTCTGTTGCCTGGCGAAAGTCAGCAGACCTCTGACAATGCCGGCCACCCTTTGCGCACTCTCATTGATAATTTCAACCTCGGTACGAACATCATCCGGGAGTTCTCGCTGCATCAGCAATTGGGTAAACCCTACTACTCCCGTCAGAGGATTATTGATCTCGTGAGCGATGCCAGCTGCCATCATGCCTACGGTAGCAAGCCTGCTGGCAAGATGTGCTTTCTGCTCAAGTTCCTTTCGTTCAGCTTCTGATCGTTTGCGCTCTGTGATGTCCTGTAGCTGTACAAGATAGCCCTTCAGGGGCCCGCCTTCATGCAAGGTTAGTGGCGTTATCAGGGCATCTATATATAACCCCGTAGCCCGATCTTCCGTCCCGGTAATCCGCCTGCTCTCAATGATCAGTTCCGACCTGGCTATCTCGCCTCGTTGAAGCTTGTTCTTGACCTGTTGCGGGATATTCGGGTCTTCAAAGAGTCCGTACCACTTGCCCAGGACTACACCGTCTTCTGCTTCCGAGAGGCCGAACATGCTGAAACAAGCCTTATTGGCGCCTATGAGCTTGCCTCGGGCATCTCGTATCTGAATCCCTATGGGAGACTCCGCATAGATGCTCCGAAACCATCGCTCCTGTTCCTCCAAGGCCTTTTCCGTGTGCTTGAGTTCGGTTACGTCCATGAAGTTTCCAAGGGTGGCTCTTCTGCCCTGGTATAGGATGGAGGTGACCGTTTCCATCACCCATTTGACCTTGCCGCTCTTAGTGACATATCGAAATTCGTACGGTGCGGCTCTCTTGCCCTTCAGCATTCTGACGGCGTTTTTCTTGACCAGAGTTCGATCATCGGGGTAGACAACGCTCATGGACTCCATGCCGATAAGAGAACCATGGCGATAGCCCAGTAGTCTTTCGAAACTCGCGTTGATGAAACGGAACTTGCCATCCTGCAAGATGTAAAGGCCTATTGGTGAACTGGTGAAGGCTGTGCTCAAGAGACCCTCTGCTTGTTTTCGCTGGGTTATGTCCCGAGCTACGCCCACCATGCCCGCAGTCCGGCCTTCGCTGTCGCGCAAGAACGATACCCGGACCTCTGCCCAGACGGTGTGTCCGTCTTTGTGGTTCATTTCCAACTCAATGATCCGGCCCTTGAGATGCCCTGGATAGTTGGCGAGATCCGTGCCAGCAAGGCCTGCCCGAGCCATCTGGACAGAGGCAGGGGTCAGGCTCTCTTCCATGGTGCGGTCCATGGCTTCTTCAACGCTGTAGCCGAGAAGCCGTGTAATGGATGGACTCAGGTAAGTGGGGCGCAGGGTTTCCAAATCAATCACCCATAGTACGTCGCCAACATTATCAGCCAGCAAGCGGTATCGTCTCTCGCTTTCCTGCAGGGCCTCCTCAGCTTTCTTGAGTTCATGCACATCGATGAGGTTGCCGAGTGCAGCTCTTCTGCCCTGATACACTATTGACGTTACCGTTCCCATAGCCCACCTGAAGGAACCGTCCGCGGTCAGGTACCTGAATTCGTACGGCGACGATGCTTGGCCTTTCAGCATGCTTATCGCCGCATCCCTGACCCCCTTCCTGTCGCTTGCCATCACGAATCTGGTCGGGTCCTTGCCCAGCAATTCATGTTGTCTCAGACCCAGAAACCTCTCCAGGCTGGAATTGACGGCGCGCAATTTACCGTCTTGGACTATATACATGCCTATGGGAGAACTCAGAAATGACGTTCTTAGAAGCTCTTCAGCCTGGTGTCTCTCGGTGACATCGCGTACCAGACCCAATATGGCCGGTCGGTCATCGTAGTTAATCAGGCCAGCGGAGACCTCAACCTCCTTAATGCTCTCATCTTTGCACAGTAACTGTGTTTCGAAGACAGGCGGCACCCTCTGTCCCGACATCCTTGTCTCGTAAAGCGTGGCTATCAGTTCTCTGCTGTCAGGGGCCACGAGTCCTGTAAAATTAGCGAGGCCGGTGATCTCTTCCGTTGAATAGCCTGAAATTTGAGCAAAAGCATTGTTTACAAACCTGTAGACCCCGTCCTGCACTATCAACAGACCGTCCCTGGCTTGTTCGACCAATGCCGCGTAATTGGCCTCCGATTTCCTAAGTTCTTCCTCTGTCCTCTTTCTGGCCCGGATCTCATTCCTTAGTTCACGATTGAGCTCTTTGAGCTGGGCCGTGCGGGTCTCGATTGTCTTCTCCATATTCGTTTGAACAGCACGTAGAGCTTCTTCGGCCTGGCGACGTTGAAGAGCTACAGCGGCTTGGCTCATGAATACTTCTACCATGCCTTTGTTCATGAGTTCCGTGCCCTTCTTCGTAAGAACGAATGCGCTTCCGAACACGCTGCCGTTGCAGGCGAATCCCATGGCGTACGTATTTCCTAGCTGCAATACGCTTTCCATCTCCATGCACGTCTGCTGAGGCAGGCTGCCCGAAAAAAGCTGAAACAGACCGCCCGGCAAGTGTTCGACCCGGCCGCTGCTCAGCCCTGAACGTGCTTCGTCGCAGATAGGGACGCTTAGTCCCAGCGGTTCCCTGCCCAAGATGGTCCTGAGCGTGTCTGAATGCTGATCAACGCCCAGCAGTCCCTGAAGGCAGAAGGATTGACTGGTTTCGCTAAACGAAGAAACACCCACTATGTATCCTCCGGATACATCTTTGAGCCGTTGGGTGATAAATTGGTAGATATTACTGGTAGGGGGCAACTGCACAAAATCTACGGCTATCTGAGCCAGAATGGCCAGGTCTTCCTGCGTTCCTGCTACGCATAATTCTAGGTCGGCAATACGCTGTTTCAGGGCCTCGTATTCAGATGACGCCTGATCCATTTCATCCTTTACCAGTCTCCTCTTTTCCATGCTTGAGGAGGAATTTACTATTGCTGGGCCGGTAAGTCAATATGGTCCGGCAACGGTCGTGATAATGGAAGTCATGCTTGCGCGCCGCGGCTGTTGCACCTGAACGTCCTTACCAGATGCATCAACTTGCCTCTGGCGCGTTCCGCACTGATATGGTTTCTTGACAGGCTGCTCAGAATGGCGCTTATCTCGATCTGCAGTCCTAATGCATCCAGCCAGTCCTTCTCCAGTATTCTGACCACAGGCGATTGCCGCCCTGACTCCAGTCCTGAGTTATAGTGCAGGTAATCAGCCAGGTCCCCTGCAGGCCCATCGAGGATTTGCCGTTGTGATTCTGTAAGAAGAGGACTTTCCAGTACTTTCTCGCAGAAATACAGGCGGCACTTGGCCGGCCGGTAGGCATAGATGGGGCAGCGTTCAAATTCCGGATGATAGAAGCCGCAGGCGATTCTTCGACAGCATGCCCCACCGCAATCTACGCATACCTGGGCAGCAACGGACTCGAGGGCCTTTATGGTCCTGAAGACTCGGGGACCGAGCAGGTATCGACTTTCCCTTGCAGTGACAAAGACGGCCTTTCCCCGAGCCCTCATGCCACAGCTTGAGGTATTCGTGGTGGTGTGTGCTTCGCAGTCGATTTGGCTTATGCGCCCAGTATTGGGCCTCATGAGGGGAGTATAACAAGACTTCCTGCGGAGGGAAAGAAATCGGACTTCCTGGGACAAGTTCCAAGTATGCCGGCAGGAAGCAGCCTTCGTACAGTAGCTGGTGCTCACTTCAAGCCCTTCCAGGTGGGACGCCGGCTATTTCTTCTTCTTGAGAGGACCGTCTGTATTACAGACGCACCTGACACCGTCTTTGTCCATAGCGGCCACACAGCGGTTGCAGTGGTCGCAGTCTGATTGTGTCACCTCACCCCGCTGCATTTTATTAACGATATCCGGGTCCTTTATGATCGCTCTGCCGACCTGGACAAATTCGAAGCCCTCATTCATGGCCGTCTGCATGTTATCCAATGAGCAGATACCGCCAAGCAGGACCACGGGTATGTTGACGGCTGATAGTATCTGCCTGGCTCTATCCAGGAGAAACATGTCCTGATATTCATAATACTGGACCAGGAAGCTGCCGAAGAGGATAAGCCCGATTATCTGTAAGGGGTTTTTCTGGTTGAAGGCCATCATCTTGATGGGCCGGTTGCCCCTTAGCATCATGAAGGGTGTCTTTGCGGTAAAACCGCAACTGGGTATCAGGGCGCTGGCTCCGGCCTCCTCGAAGGCTTTGGCAACAACGACAGCATCCTCAATCTCGAGGGCATTCTTTATTCCATCGGTGGTGTTCATTTTGACGAAGATCGGGAAGTCTGGACCAACGGCTTCGCGAACATGCTGGACGACGGATTTAGGGAATCTTATCCGGTTCTCTAATGAACCGCCGTACTGGTCCTTGCGTTTATTGGTGTATGGTGAGAGGAACTGGCTGAGCAGGTAGCCATGTCCTGCATGGATTTCTATGGCGTCGAAACCTGCCTGGATGGCCATCTTGGCCGACTGGCCGAACTGTTCTCTGACTTCGACGATATCCTGTTCATTCATCGGCCTGGGAAAGGACATCCGGTACGTGCAAAACTTGCGCGAGGCTCCTATGGGTTGATGGCCGATGGCAGATCTTGAGGCGAAGAAGCCGCAGTGTCCTAGCTGGACGGAGGCTGCACCGCCCTCTGCATGGATGGCGTCAGTGAGTCTCTTGAGGTCTGGCAGCACTTCCTGTCGCATCCAGAGTTCGTGACCATAGGCCCGGCCATCCCTGGCTACGGAGCAGTAGGCCACCGTGGTCATAGCAGTGCCACCTGCTGCTACCGCCCGGTGGTGCTCTATGAGTTCATTGGATACGCAACCTTCAGGACACATGCCTTCAAAACAGCCTGCCCTGATGATACGATTACGAAGTTGCAGGCTGCCGATCTTGGCAGGCATGAAGACCTTGCCGGTTTTGGCTTCGGCCTTTTGTGTCATATCTCCCCCCGTTTGGGCGTCCCGAGCATACTCAAGGCCTGGACGCTGACCACATTATATCGGATATCCGCAAGGGCCGCAAAAAGGGGAAACAGACCGGCAGGCCAGTCCTCCTCCATACTCGCCCATGGTTGACAGCAGTGACAGGCTGGTACTATGATTTTGGTAGCATTCGTATGCGAGTCTCGATGCGGTCGAGAAAGGGCCTTCCAGGCTGCATTGGTCGGAATAATGTCCCCAGGGCTACCTAGGCGGATCCCACTCACGTCCAACGCTTGTAGCGTTCTGGGATAGCTTTGGCACCGGTTAAAGGAGGTCATATGGCACCCAAGTATGATGCGATAATCATCGGGGCGGGGTACGGGGGCATCGTGTGCGGAGCACTGCTCTCGAAATGGGGCGTGAAGGTCCTCGTTTTGGACAAGAACAACCGGCCCGGCGGGAAGCAAATGCCATTCACCAAGAACGGTTTCAAGGGCGAGTGGTGGCCCACCTTCGGCATACCCCTGGAGCGAGGACCCTTCGTTGAAGCCTTTGCGGAGCTGGGGATCGAGTCCAATCTCAAGCTCATGCCAGGTTCTGCAGCCCTCATGTATAGACGACCCAGCGGGAAATGGGTTACCGCCGTCGATTCACCCAAGTCCGAGATCGCCGACCCGACCGAAAACATGTTCAATGCCTGGCAGTTGAACGCAGAGGAACGCCAGACATCACTGCAAATCCTGGCCGAACTGGCGCTGATGTCACCTCAGGAACTGGATCCGCTCGATGACGTGCCCATCAAGGACTGGGTCGACAGTCACACTAACGTTCCCCCAGCTCTTCGCGGCTTCTTCGCTGTTCACGCCAACCTCATGGCCACCAACCTGTATGAACTTGTAGCGGCATCTGAAATGGCCAGAATAATGCAGATTTTCGCAGGGACCACCAAGAGCTATCCCAAGGGTGGTTACGGGCGGCTGATTATGGACCTGGTCAATTTCATCAAAGCGCATGGCGGCGATGTACAACTGCGGAGTCGAGTTGAACGCATCCTTGTCGAGGGTGGAAGAGCAGCAGGTGTAACTTGCAATGGCAAGGTTTTCAAAGCCCCCATCATTGTCAGCAATGCTGGAGTCCAGCCCACTGTCCTCAAGCTGCTGGGCGAAGAATACTTTGATAAGTTCTACGTGAATTATGTTAAGGAAATAGTGCCCAGCCTAGGTTTCACCTGTCAGAGATATGTCATGAGCAAGCCTGTACTGGAGCACGGGGTGTATATAGCCACTTCTGAGGACAGCTACATCGATGCCGCACGCCTCGACGATATGCATGCCGGCAAGTTCCCCGATGTCATTTCGGTCTATGGCACCGTGCCTGCTCACTTCGATCCTGAAATGGCGCCTCCAGGCAAGCAGATGCTGCTCATAGGTACCTGGTGTTCTCCGGATCCTGCAGCCAGGGAGATCCGCGCACTGCAGAAGAAGGTGGATGAACAATTTGAGGAAATGCTTCCCGATGCTGCCCGGTTCGTGGAGACCAGGGAGGGTTACGTGGGTCCGGCCCATGTAGCGGCCATGAGCAGGGACCAGGTATTACCCGGGCTAGGCGGGGAAGCGGTAGGCCTTGCCGTGACAGTAGGATACTGCGGTAAGAACAAGCCCAAGGCCAGGTCCCCGCTGCCCGGACTCTTTTTTGTCGGGCATGACGCAGGTGGTAGCGCTCTGGTTGGTACTCATCAGGCGGTCAGTTCGGGCATGAGAGTGGCACACCTGGTACGGAATTATTACTTCGAGCGAAAACTGGTTGAAAGGCTCTAGGCAGAGGCATATCCCTTTAAGCTTTGCTCTCACCTTCTGGCAACTCCTTCGATACCGAAGGACAACCGCAAATGGTATGCGCGGTGCTAACCTTTATGTAATCAGACAATTGCATGCTATGCGCGGTTATACTGCCGGAATAGGAAGAAGGAGACAGTTAAGATGACTATTAATCCGCTATCAGAGAAGGGCAGGCCAATTGAACAGCAAGTTAGCGCCTGGCCCAAAGTGAATGTTACCCCCTACAATAAGCGAGAAATTCACCCCTACACGAGGTCCCGGATCATCCTGATGAACGGGATCGAAGTTGAGGCCGTAATATTCAAGCATCAAGCGGCCAGACACACCAGTGACTTGGACATCAAAAGGGTTATTGCCCTAAGCCGGCACATAGAACAGCAACAGCAGAAGATGATCAACTGGCTGGTGCCTCACGATGAGACCAGCCTCGAGGTTACCATTGGCTACGAGCAGGTAGCGGTGGACCTCACTGCCTATCTGGCGAGAACGGAACCGGACCCAAACGTGAAAGCCGCACTCGACTTTGCTCTGCTGGAGGACTTTGACCATCTTTACCGCTATGCCAATTTGATGGAGATGACCGAAGGAAGGCAGGCTGAGGCTAACGTCCGTGAATTGACCGAGATTATGCCTGGAAGGCCGACAGCGCTGGAGCACCGTCACCCCATGGACCTGATACGCATGCCCTATGATAATAAGACTGCAAACATACTGACGAAGCTGCATGTACTGACCATCATCTCGGGCGAGCAACAGACCATGAATCTGTACATGAATATCGGTAATCGCGCAGAAAGCCCGCTGGCAAGGGGTCTCTACCTGGAGATTGGCCAGGTAGAAGAGCAGCATGTCAGTCATTATGAATCGCTTGCAGACCCTACTACGTCATGGTTTGAGATGTTGCTCCTCCATGAATACAACGAGTGTTACATGTACTACTCATGCATGGAAACGGAAACAGACCCGCGGTTCAAGGATATGTGGCGAAGACACTTGGAGGATGAGATAACTCATCTTCACATTGCTGCCGAGTTGATGAAGAAACACGAAAAAAGAGACCCGGCAGACATCCTGCCGTCGCAATTTCCGGAACTAACCGTCTTTCAATCTAATCGTGACTATGTGCGACAGATACTGGGCACGCAGATCGACTTGACCTCACACAAGACTGACTTTATGCCTGTACAAGAACTCCCGGAAGATGCCCTGTATCCCAGTTTCCAGAAAACGGTTAACAGAGAAGGGGCTTTCAGCCAGCAGGTAATTGAGGAACATATAGGCCGTTTCGGGGCCGACTACCGGCATGAGATTGAAGGACCTCATCCCGACCGGAGGCTGCGTACTCGTGAAAAGGTAGCCATGCCCGTCTAGGCTTGAGACTTTGCGAAGCCGGCGCCTGGCCGGTCTGAATCGGAACACCCTCTCCCGGAGTCAGGAGAGGGTGTTTCTTTGCCGTGTTTGGACACACGCAGACGAAATGCGTACTCGAGTGTATTGACATTTGTCACCCCAGGCCTTATATATGGTGAAAACCATATAAGGGCCGTAATCTCGACAACTGGCACATAAACAATTTCCATGCACAGGAGGACCTATTCGAGAAGTCTGATGTGGACCTAAGAGAAATGAAATGAAAGGAGAGTTGACATGCCCCGAAGAGCTGCCAAGGTCATTGGCCTGATATTTATGGCCCTGACTCTAGTTGCGCTACCTGTTGTGGTGGGATGTGGGGACGATGCTGATGCCGACGCCCGGGTGACCATCGGCTTCCTGGGAGACTTTACCGGACCCGGTGCCGAGACTTGCATTCGCGTTGATAAGGGTATGCGAGACTTTCTGCGACATGCGAAAGAGCATGACCCTATTCCTGGCGTTGACCTAAGGGTGATCACTTACGATAGCCGTCTCGAATATTCCAGGGTTGTGCCTGGATATCTATGGCTGAAGGGCCAAGGTTCGGACATTATTCTCAATTTCAACGCAATGTATACCCCGATGTTGGTGGACAATCACCAAAGGGACGGTCTCGCGTCTTTCTGTTTCAACGCCATGCAAAGTACCATGGGTGAAGACTACATGTACAGCTTCAGTGTTGACTACATAACTGAAGGTGAGGCATCCATAGAATGGTTGGTACGGGACTGGGAAGAAAACGGAGAAGACCGGCCCATGAAATTGGGCTACGTGGGTTTAAGGGGTATGGTTTCTGATACGGAAATTGGAAACGTTATGAAGAACCTTGCAGAGACCACCTACAAAGGGCAGGTGGAATTCAACTGGCAGTCCGCCCCCTTGGGGACCACAACCTGGTCCAACGAGATCAACAGACTGCGAGGCTCCGATGTCATCTTTCTTAACCTGGTCGGGCCTTCGCTGGCGAGCTTCCTGAATGAAGCCGTGGCCAGGGGATATGAAGGAGGATACCTCGGTAGCACCATATCGCTGATGGGCTTCTGGAGCTTGGTCAGGGGATCTGTGCCGCTGGACAAGATCGATGGAATCAGGGCCATTCACGCTCAGATGCTGTGGACTGACGGCACGGAGTTTATGGATGATGTGGAACATTGTCTGCAAACTTACCGGGCCCCTGCTGAGGCAGCAAATTTGAAGATGTGTACAAGCTATCCTTCGGGCTATCTATTTGCCTGGATGCTATATGAGACCGTCAAACTTGCAGCAGATAAGGTCGGGCCGGAAAATGTGGACAGCGAGGCCCTGAACCAGGCTCTGCAAGAGCTTGAGATGGATGTGGACGGCTGGGGCGAACCTTGGAAGGCATGCGAAGATACTAACGTCATGCACAGGACTTACCGTATAATTGAATACGTGCACGATCAAGATGACTGGTTTGAAGTAGACGGCGGCGGCTGGTTCCTACCCGAAAACTTCAAGTAGTGTAGCAAGTGTGAAGGTCTGAAATCAGGCCATGGTATGATTTAGCCGGAAGCCTCTGCCGGACAGGGGCTTCCGGTCATTGCCATGCAATGCCGGCCAGTGGCAACGGTTGGTGGAAGAAGATTACTGCAACTGCGGAAACTAGTCCCCTGCCTTCAAGGCCCTGGCCTTGAACCAGGTATAGAAATAGCTTCCATCAGGCGGAATTCCCGTTAGAGCGAGGTCTCCAATCCCCTGCCGCCACGTTTCGGGGTCGACCAGGCCCAAGTCCATTGCCCGGTCTTTGGCGGTCTCTACCATGGGTACCATAATCTTGTTGACCAAGCCGTCCAAGAGTTTGGGATCTCCGCCATCTGCGTAGATCCATCTTGGCGCAACATACTCAACGTGATAACCGGCCGTGTTCAACAGGGAGTAAAGCCGGCGGCCTATGAGAGGATCATGCCCTAGTTCAGCCTGGGCTTGGACCAGGCTTCTCCACACCTTAAGGGATGCCGGTGTTTCAGGGTGCCAGAACGCTGAAGCATGGTCGCCTTCAATGACGGTCAGGGTGCCCCCCACTCTTAGGACCTTCTTCAGGGATGCCAGGGCCTGGATTGGGCTGTCTATGTGTTCCAGTACAAAACAAACGAAGACATGATCGAACTCACCGGCTGCAAACGGCAGGTTCAAGATGTCACATTCGAGGAAATGCACGTTAGTGAGGCCGTTCTCTCTTGCCAGTATCCGGGCCTTCGCAACCGAGTCAGCACAGAAGTCTATCGAAGTAATCTGAGTGCCGGGATTTCTTCTGGACAGCACGATAGTTTGGGCACCCACACCGCAACCTGCTTCGAGGACTCTGCTCCCGGGTGGATAAGCGGTACCTCCATGCAGGAGTTCTTCCAGGATGTATGACTGGTCGTGCAGCCTTTGGTTTTCACGCGTGGTATATCCATGGACATACTTGGTCATTTAAGCGAAGTCCCAGCAGGAAAGTTGCACGCTCATTTTGATTTCAAGGTTTGTTCCCATTGTATCGGCGAACGAATTGAGCAAATTCATGTGCCAGGGAGGTAAGGTCACTGAATAATGACAGGCCTGCTTCGCAGACGCCCCAGACCATCAGGTTGGGCCGGTGCAGATCGCTGCCCGGAAGTGGTTGAGCACGCATATCTGTGATCAATCCGAACAGCTTCTTGCTCTTGGCAAAGGCGTATCCTAATTCAACGCTGGTTCCACTGTCTACGTCCTGTCCATCCAGCATGGCCACAACTACGGCGGCTGAGTCTACGCTTGCCATATCCGCGTCGAAGACTTCATGACGCGATGAATCTCCATCTAACTCAGGCGTGTCTCGGTGAGGCAGGAAGAAGTCATTCACCGGGTCAAGTCCAGCGGCGACGGCCAGAGTTTCCACCATACTTTCCAAGAAGGCTTGTTCCGCCTTGGAGAACAAGGGGCCTGCAATATAGACCAGTTTGGACATAATACACAACCGCAAGCAGCGCTGAAGCCATTATACCGTGCAAAGGTCTGGTCGACCAATAAACAGAGAAGCAGCCTTTGTTTTGTTTAAGAACTTTTCCTACATCTGCGAGGCGAGTCAGGGCATGGCTTGGTATCTATTTGGTTATGCGCATATGGCTGTGCCAGCATAACTACAATTCTTATCTTGAATAACTACGTTGTGGTATTCCAACGAAGATATTCGTCCGATAGGATATGCACTAGCAGTTGGGCAATAATCTACCCGGTATAGCCAATGAGCTAGCACGGAAGTTGTGCTTCTGGACCAGGATGTGAGGTGTGGAATGATTTCAAGCAGCATTAAGAACGAAGAAGTCCTTGCATTGGATGAAGAGGTGGAGGCTCCCGACAGTGTTGAAGAGGCCGACGAACCAACAGAGAGCGATGGCAAGACGGGCTCAGAGACCCTTGACGACCTCGTTGGGCTCTATTTTGCCGAATCGGGACGGACTCCCCTACTCACTGCCGAGGAAGAAAAATGGCTCGGCATCCAGATTGAGGAAGGCAAGTATTTGGAGCAGCACGAACGGACATGGGGCGACCTTCACGGCATCCCCGCAGCAGGTGGTTACCTCGTAAGAAGCATAGCTGAAGACTTCTGCCGGGAACCATCGCTCTTTGATGCCTTGTGTCGCGACATCGAGCTGTCTGCTCAGGAAAACATTATCAACAAGACCAGCGATCCGGCCTTTCGTCAGGCCATTGATGGGCTGATCGATCCACAGATGTCAGGTCGTCTTGCCGAGATTACAGGTTTGAGCGAAGAGGATGCCGTCAACGCCCTGGTGAGATTATCCCTAGCCAGCCGGTTACTGCCGTGGAGTTTGCTCCCTGGAGCGGGCGAATGCAGGTGCGTAAGAGATTTCTCCGAATTGCTGCATACTGAAACCATGGACCAGGTATTGCAGAACACGGCTGGCGAGCTTTGGCTGCATTTCGATCGGGTCAGAGAACGAGCCCATCGGGCGTCCAACCATCTGGTTGAGGCAAACCTTCGTTTGGTCATCAGCATGGTCAAGAAAAGATACAGGTCCTATGGTGTCTCGTTTCTTGATCTCATCCAGGAAGGAAATATGGGGCTGATCCATGCAGTAAGTAAATTCGACCATCGGCGGGGTTACAAATTCAGTACTTATGCCACTTGGTGGATACGCCAGTCGATAAATCGGGCCATAGCCCAGCAATCACGAGTAGTGAGATTGCCTGTACACATGGCTGAGATCATGACCAAGCTGGCACGCGCTACACAGGTTTTGGGCCAGGAATTCGGTCGCCGGCCGACCACGGAAGAGCTTGCTTCGGAAATGGGAGTTCCATCCGATAAAGTGGACTGGGCCATGAAAGCCAGTATCGGCGAGCCCGTATCTCTTGAGACCATCGTCGGCAAGGACGGTGAGGGCAGCAAGCTGGAAGACCTTATTGAGGACAGGACAAGACTCTCGCCTGAAGATGAAGTGGCCGAAGCCACTCTAAGGGAAGTGGTCAGAAATGCTGTGTCGTCGCTGCCGCCCCGTGAATCCAAGATTATCGAACTCAGGTTCGGACTTGTTGACGGCCACAGTCGAACTCTTGAAGAGATAGGCGATGAGTTTGGCATAACGAGAGAGAGGGCACGGCAGATAGAGCGAGAGGCTCTCCGGAAATTGCGGCATCCCAGTCGTAGTCAGAGTCTGCGCACTTACCTGTAGCAAGTTCGTCTTGGCTGGCTATAGAAAGGAGGACGATTGTTTGAGACCATAATGGTCTGTCTCGACGGATCCAAACTATCAGAACAAGTATTACCCTACGCAAGTGAAATAGCTGCCCGGTTTGGCAGTAAGATCGTACTCTTTCGGGGTATTACCTATTTGCCCGGGATAACGGTTGAAACGGAGACTGAGGGAACTGCCACAGCGATAGAAGCATCAAGGCATGAAGAAGAAGAAGCGAGGGAGGACCTGGCCCAGAAAGCTGCGCAGCTAGGCAAGCGAGGTCTCGAAGTGGAGGTAAGTACGGTGCGTGGAATTCCGGAGGAGGTTATCGTCGAGTTTGTCGAGACTATGTCTATCGACCTGATAGCGATGACCACTCACGGTCGTACCGGTGTCGGCCGGGCGTTCTATGGCAGTGTTGCCGACCATGTGGTGAGGAACGCGGCGCGGCCGGTGCTGATAATAAGACCCGTCAGCGCTTAGTATTTTCCAAGCTTCTTGCAGATAGCTCTTTTTACGTGTCCAAATACCAATTCCACGGTATTTGTTGGCAGGCGCCGTTAGGCTACCATCCAATCATCCAAGTTATAGGCTTCCGCCGGAGCTAACGTGTTCAGTGGAAAGCGAGAGGTATATGCAAACAAGAGCAGCGAGCATTAAATGGTTCGAAAAACTGGCAGTAAAGGACGTGCCCGATGTCGGGGGCAAGAACGCAGCTCTGGGTGAGATGATTCGAAGCTTGAAAAACAAGGGCATCCAAGTGCCTGACGGCTTTGCCACCACGGCTAGTGCTTACAGAGAGTTCGTGGAGGCCAACAACCTGAAATCGCGCATGGAAGCGCTTCTTGAGGACCTGGAGCGGGGCAAGCAGCAATTAGCTTCTGTAGGCAGAGCGATACGACAACTCTTCCTGCAGTCCGAATTTCCCCACGAGACAGCGGAAGAGATTCGCCGTGCGTACCGTGAGTTGAGCAGGCAGTATGATGTCGATGAGGTTAGTGTAGCTGTCAGAAGCAGTGCTACGGCGGAAGACTTGCCCGATGCAAGCTTCGCCGGACAGCAAGAGACCTATTTGAACGTGATGGGGGAACAAGAACTACTGGAGGCTTGTCGAAAATGTTATGCCTCCCTCTTCACCGATCGAGCTATAGCGTATCGTACCGATAAGGGGTTTGATCACCTGGCGATTGCTCTGTCTGTCGGTGTCCAAAAAATGGTTCGCTCCGACATAGCCAGTTCCGGAGTGATATTCACCATAGACCCTGATACAGGCTTCCCTCGGGTCATTGTCATCAATTCCTCTTGGGGTTTGGGCGAAAGCGTAGTCCAGGGAGTTGTCAACCCTGATGAGTTCGTGGTCTTCAAACCATTGCTTGGCAACAGGAGCATTAAACCCATATTGGGCAAGACCTTGGGCACAAAGGAAACTAAGCTGATATATGCCGAAGCTGATGGTGCCAGGACGGTAAGAGTTGATACGCCGGAGCGGGAGAGCCTGGTCTTTTCTCTGGAAGATGACGAGGTAATGCAGTTGAGCCAATGGGCCTTTGACATAGAGGAGCACTTCAGCAGGCCGATGGATATCGAGTGGACCAAGGACGGTGAAACTGGAGAGTTGTTTATAGTGCAGGCTCGGCCTGAGACTGTCCAGTCTCGCAAGGGTTTGACCTCTCTCAAGACCTACGCGTTGAAAGAACGCGGGACAATCCTGGTAGAGGGCTTGAGCATTGGCAGCGCCATCACCGCCGCGAAGGCCAATGTTATAGAGAATGTCAAGGAAATCAACCGCTTTCAGGATGGAGCGATCTTGGTGACCAAGATGACGGACCCTGACTGGGTCCCGATCATGAAACGTGCAGCGGGCATTATCACCGACTTGGGCGGGCGTACCTCTCATGCGGCCATCGTTAGCCGAGAACTGGGAATACCTGCCGTGGTGGGCACAGGTAATGCCGTCGAGGTTATTCAAGATGGTCAGGAAATAACCCTTTCGTGTGCTGAAGATGATGTAGGTCATGTCTATGATGGGATTCTGCCCTATCAGGAAACAGACGTGGACCTGACAGACTTGCCGGAAACACGGACCAAGATAATGCTGAACATAGCCAGTCCGGCAGGAGCCTTTGGTTGGTGGCGCCTGCCTGCAGAAGGTATAGGTTTGGCCCGCATGGAGTTCATAATCAATAACATCATCAAAGTCCATCCAATGGCGCTTATACGGTACCCTGACCTTAAGGACCGTGAAGCGGTGGAGGCGATTCGAGAGTTAAGCAAGAGCTATGAGGACAAGTCAGAGTATTTTGTGCACCTTCTTTCCGACGGCATAGCCAAGATCGCGGCTGCCCAATATCCATATCCAGTTATCGTTCGTATGAGTGATTTCAAGACCAATGAGTATGCAAATCTTATTGGCGGAGAGGAGTTCGAACCCAAAGAGGAAAACCCCATGCTGGGCTTCCGTGGGGCCTCTCGTTATTACAGCGATCTCTACAAGGAAGGCTTTGCCCTGGAATGCAGGGCAATAAAGAGGGCTCGTGAAGAGATCGGTCTTAGCAACATACTGATCATGATTCCTTTTTGCAGGTCACCGGAGGAGGCCGACAAGGTCTTTGAAGTCTTGGAAGAAAATGGTCTAAGAAAGGGTGATAAGGGTCTGGAAGTATACGTAATGGCAGAAGTCCCGTCTAATATAACACTGGCGGACCAGTTCGCGACCAAGTTTGACGGCCTTTCCATTGGTTCCAACGATCTTACACAGTTGGTACTGGGAGTGGACAGAGATTCAGCACAACTTGCCGGGCTTTTCGACGAAAATCATGAAGCGATCAGAAGGACCGTCAGTCATTTGATAAAGGAAGCGCGCCGGTACGGGCGCAAGGTTGGGATATGCGGACAGGCACCCAGTGATTTCCCCGAGTTTGCGGTCTTCTTGGTGAAAGAAGGGATAGATTCCATCTCGTTGAATCCGGACACGGTAGTAAGTGCCAAACAACGCATAGCCCAGGCTGAAAAGGAAATGGGTAGGTGATCAGACAGACATCCCCGGTGCAGGAGGAGGACAAAATGGATATCCAGGTAAGTGGTTTTGTTGCAGGAATAATAAGTGTGGTCGTGGGCATCGTAGTCATAATCTGGCCCAGATTTCTGGCCATAATCGTTGGTCTATACCTCATCGTTATCGGCGGCCTTGCCATCTGGAATTCAATTGGGGACTAAGGGACTGAAGGGGGAATGTATCTGTCATGCCGAGGGCGTTCTGGAAAGGGGCTATTAGCTTTGGAATGGTGGTAATCCCGGTGAGGATGTACACGGCCACGCAAAGAAGCACGCCCAGCTTTCGCATTCTGCATGCCAAATGTCATACCCGGCCCCGGCAAGTCTGGTATTGTCCCGTGGATGACGAGTATTTCACGGTTAGAGAGACCGTGCGTGGGTATGAGTATACGCGAGATAGGTACGTGGTTATGACAGACGAAGATTTTGAAAAAGTGAGTCTGCCTTCGACCCATGCCATCGACATCAAGGGGTTCGTAAAGTTTGACGAGATAGACCCTATATACTACTACGATACCCACTACTTGGAACCGGAGAAGCTGGGAATTAAGCCGTTCTCACTTCTGAGACAGGCGCTGCTGAATACCGCGCGGGTTGGTATCGCTAAGGTGACCTTCCAGAGGCGGGAGCACTTGACCTGTCTCAGGCCGGCAAACGGGACCTTGTATTTACACACACTACATTACATAGATGAGTTACGCTCAAAAGTTGAATTAACCGAGGCAGCACAAGAGGCCGGCACGGAGGAATTGGAATTAGCCGCCTCGCTTGTAAACGCCATGGCCACAAGTTTTCGTCCCGAAGATCACAGGGATGAGTATAGTTTTGCCCTGCACCAGGTGATCGAAGCCAAGCTCAAGGGCGAGGAGTTCAAGGTGCCGCCGCCGGAAAAGGTTGAGATCCCAGACCTCATGAATGCCTTGCGGCGCAGCATAGAGGAAGCCGAGAAACGGGCTGCTGATAGGGAAACCACGCCGGCGAAGTAAATTGCTTCGAGTAAGGGAAGTGATCTATGGGTCAAGAGCGTACCTCAGGTACAGAGCAGTACCGCGCCAGGCGTGACTTCGATCGTACTCCCGAACCAGTTCCTGAAGGTTCCGGGAGTGACCAAGGCCCGCTGATGTTCGTAGTCCACAAACATGCAGCACGCCGCCTCCACTTTGACTTCCGGCTTGAGGTGGATGGTGTTCTCAAATCTTGGGCCGTTCCCAGCGGTCCATCACGCGACCCAAAGGTCAAACGATTGGCCGTGATGGTGGAGGACCATCCCTTGGAGTATGGCTCCTTCGAGGGTGTAATACCACTTGGTGAATATGGGGCGGGCTCAGTCATTGTCTGGGATCGGGGTACCTATTTTCCGGAAGAGAAGGGCGAACTCTTTTCTGAAGACCGGGACGAAGCCGAGGAGAGGATGAGGCGTGGGCTGGCAGAAGGCAAACTGTCCTTCTATCTGCGCGGCTCGAGACTAAAGGGTTCCTGGACTCTGGTCCAAATGCGGACAAGGGGTGAGGCAAACTGGCTTCTCATAAAACACCATGACGATTTTGCCCGGGCAGGAGAAGATGCTCCTTACGAAAATACCTCTGTGGTGTCCGGGATGGATACTAATGATCTCAAGGCTAAGGGGTCCTCAAATCCCAAACATGTCGGCCTTGGTGAGATGAAAGGCGTGCGGCAAGCTGCCTTTCCTGGGACTGTTGCGCCGATGCGGGCAACACTGGTCGAGACACCGCCCTCGGGGCCAGGTTGGGCCATAGAACCCAAACTTGACGGTTATCGCACTCTGGCTTGCATCCGGCAAGGAAAGGTCAAGTTGCTATCCCGGCGAGGTTTGGACACAACCGGCGATTACCCCCATGTAGTTGAGCACCTTCACCAGCAGCCCGTTTCTCAAATGGTGCTGGATGGGGAAATGGTGGCCCTGGATGAAGAAGGTGTGCCCGACTTCCAGCTCTTGCAGAGAAGCGCCGGACTTGCTGCAACAGGCAGCGAAGAGGTCTCTGCGGCCATAGTCTACTATGTTTTCGATATCCTCTACCTTGATGGCTACGATCTTACTGGTGTCCAGCTACAGGAGAGGCGAGAGATACTGGAGGAAGTGTTAGCGCCAACGGAGCGGGTAAGGTTGGTCGAACAGTTTACAGGAGATCCCAGGGCGGTATTTGACAGTTTCAGGCACTTTGGGCTGGAGGGCATAATAGTCAAGAAGCAGGACAGTGTATACGAGAGCGGGCGAAGGTCCAGAAAATGGACCAAGCTTAAATCCACGCTTAGTGAAGATTTTGTCGTAGGCGGGTTCACCCACGGCCTGGGTACGCGTGCTCATACCTTCGGGGCATTGCTGCTTGGGTACCACGACGATACCGGACACTTGCGATATGCGGGCAGTGTGGGTAGCGGCTTTGACGACTGTACACTGGCAGGTCTCCGAAAACGGCTTGATACCCTTATTGAACCACAACCGCCTTTCGGGCGAGTTCCCCCGGTACCGGGAGATAAGACCTGGGTGCGCCCTGAAATAGTCGTGGAAGTCAAATACAATCAGTGGACACGTGCCGGATACCTGCGCGCCCCCGTTTTCCTGCGTGTTCGAGATGACAAACAAGCAAGCGAGGTCCGCTTCGAAACACCTTCATCTCCAGTATCTGCAGCGAGATTTTTCTAAGGAGGCGGAATGAATCCCGACGACACTCAAGTTGCGTCTATTCTGGATCAGCTTGCAGAACCTAGACGGAATCTCTTGTTGGAAGTTGAGGGTTGCCAGATATCCCTGAGCAATCTCGACAAGGAGTTCTGGCCAGCCAGGCATGGACCTCGACCTCTTACCAAGCGAGACTTGCTGGTCTATTTGACCCGCACGTCTGGATGTCTTCTGCATCACCTTCGTGATCGCCCTTTGACGCTGACTCGCTATCCAGATGGTATGCACGGTGAGCACTTCTACCAAAAACATTGGAACCACAGCATACCGGAGTTTGTAAATACTGTGGCTGTCTACTCAGAAAGCAAGGCCGAATTCCGGGACTATCTTCTCTGCAACAACCTGGCCACGCTGCTCTGGTTGGGACAAATTGCCAACCTGGAATTTCACACGTGGTACTCGCGTATTAAGTCTGGAGCTGATGTTGAGATGGTCCTTGGTAAGGATGCCGAAGCAAATGATATTCTCAACTACCCAGATTTCATCGTGTTTGACCTGGACCCGTATATCTATTCCGGAGAAGAGGCTGAGGGGGATGAACCCCAGTTGAACCGCATTGCTTATGCCCGGACCTGCGAAGCTGCCCACCGGCTGAGACAGATACTCGACTCGTTAAGGATGTCTTCATTCGTGAAAACTTCGGGGCGCACCGGGCTCCACATATACGTGCCCATAGTCAGGAGGTTTGATTTTGATGCGGTCCGGTCTGTTGCGGAGAACATTGGACGGGCACTCGTAGGGCTATACCCACAAGAAATCACCATGGAATGGTCCGTGGTGAAGCGCACCGGCAAGGTTTTCTTTGACTACAATCAGAATGTTCGTGGCAAGACGCTGGCTTCGGTATATTCGCCCCGACCTGCCCCTGACGGGGCTGTCTCCATGCCCTTACGCTGGGAAGACCTGGATACCGTATATCCCACGGACTTCACATTGCTGACGGTACCGGCAAGGTTGGAGGAGGTGGGGGACATATGGAGATACATCCTGGAACATCGTTGCAACCTGCAAGATCTGGCTGAGGCAGGCAGCCTTGACCGGTCAGGTTCGACAGCCGGTAGCCTGATGAAGGAATAACACTTTTCCCATATCATAATACCGCCATGTGGGTATACCGTTCAGGTCGGCCTGAGGAGTATTATTCCTGTGTCTGGGAATTCGTTTCCTATTTCACAAATGACTGGGCGTGGCAGTCTTATCACCCAACACCGGTGATTCGTGCACGTTGCCAGGCGAAGAAGGAGGCTATTCATGGCGGAGAAAATTAGTGAGCAGCAGATCAAAGAGCGGGAAATGCAGACCAGATTGGAGGAGATCCAGAAGACCGGCGAGGTCACGATCGACGGAAGAACGCGGATAGATGAAAAGGTAATAGGCGCCATTGCGGGATCGGCAGCCCGAGAAATAGAAGGCGTAGCAAAGTTGGGCAAGAGTTCCATACGCCGTACCATATCAGAGGCGGTTGGCGGAACAGAGAAGAGGGCTGAAGGCGTCCAGATCGAAGCGGGTGCCAAAGAGGCCATAATCGAACTCGATCTGCATGTGAAATATGGCTACAGTATACCGGACATAATCGTGGCAGCGAGAAAGAAGATGGCCTCGCGCGTGCTCGAGTACACGGGACTTTTTGCCAAAGAGATAAACATCCGAGTTGTGGGCTTGGAGTTCTCTGAATCATAACGGCGGTGAGACCATTTACATGGCAACACGAAGATGTCACCGTTTTGTAACCATTTGTACACCGATTTTATGATTTCGTCACGCAAGATCGGCTAACATTTATATTAGCGGACAGGGCTATGTGGTGGTTTAACCTGGAGTTGGTTTTCATAGTATCCCTGTTGGCATTTGGTTCTCCGACCGAGCCAGGCACTGCTCGCTGGGTCAGGAGGCTCAGAAAACGTAGAAGGAGGAGGGAAATGGCTCAACAAAGATCCGAAGTGCGGTTTGAAGAAACTGAAATGAAGCAGAGGCTGGAAGAGATTAGCAAAGCTGGTGAGATGGAGGTCGGCGGCGAGACTCATATAGAGGATGACGTAATCGCCTCCATTGCCAGTATAGCGGCTAGCCAGGTGGAAGGGGTCTCCAGTTTGGGGAGAAGTTCGATAACGAGAAGTATTTCGGAGCGATTTGGCGCGGAGGGCAGGTCCAAGGGGGTCGAAGTCGAGGCTGGTAAGAAAGAGGCCATTATAGATCTTACTCTCAGGGTCATCTACGGCTTTAGCATCCCACAGATCGTCATCGATGTCCGCAAGAAGGTCGCTCAGGCCCTGTGGGACTACACTGGTCTTGTCGCAAGGGAGATCAACATCGAGATTGCCGACATCGAATTTCCGGAACGCGTGTCCAGGGTGGAATAGCCCCCTCTCTAGTACAAGATGTTTCGGACCTCAATAGCTCCAAAGCTGCCAATGCCAGTAGGGTGAGGATGTGAACGGGCGGTAGAACTGGCACTGGCAGCTTTTGCTTGTTCCGGGAACAGCAAACTGCCCAAGATTTGGCAAAGGCCTGCTCATTCATGAACCCCTCGCGAATTTGGACGAACCATGAAGGATCTTAGGGTGGACAAGATTCGAGATCGGGAAGGGAACCTTGTGCCGTTCGACTCTAGCAATGTTGAAAGGTCCATAAGACGCGCCCTTAAAGCAAATCGTATTTCCGGGGAAGAACTGGCAGCAAGCTTGACTCGACAGGTTGCCGGCATTTTGTCAGAGAGATTTCTTGACTCGCAACCGGGGATTGGCGATGTTCAGGAAGCCATCGTGCACGTCCTCAAAACTGAAGGTTACCCAGCAGCTGCCAAGACTTACCGGCTGTTTCGTGAACAACAGAAAGAGATCAGACAAGTCAAGGACATGATAGGGGTCCAGGACGATTTGAACCTGACCCCAAATGCACTGAAGGTGCTGGATAGGCGATATTTGTTGAGGGATGAGGCAGGCAACATCGCCGAGACTCCGGCGCAGATGCTGCAGCGTGTGGCCAAGGCGGTTGCCTCCGCCGAGGCGAAATTCGACTCTGAAGCAGACGTTGCCCGGTTTGAAGACGACTTCTTCCGGATGATGCGCGATTTTCATTTTCTTCCAAATTCGCCCACTTTGATGAATGCAGGCACGAGCATTGGCCAGCTCTCCGCTTGCTTCGTGCTCCCCATAGAAGACGATATAGATGCCATCTTCGAGTCCATCAAGGATGCAGCCATCATCCACAAATCGGGGGGTGGAACAGGGTTTTCGTTCAGCCGGATCAGGCCGCGGGGGGACCTGGTCCGTAGCACCATGGGTGTCGCATCCGGCCCTGTCTCATTCTTGAGAGTTTTCGATCTTGCAACAGGTGTTATGAAACAAGGCGGCAGGCGTCGTGGAGCAAACATGGGTATCCTCAATGCAGACCATCCGGACATTAAAGAGTTTGTGCTGGCCAAACAGGACGAGAGCCTGCTTCCCAACTTCAATCTTTCTGTCGGAGTGAGTGACGAGTTTGTGGAGGCAGTGTCCAGAAAGCAAGTCCTGCCGCTCATCAATCCCAGGAACGGGCTGGAATGGGGCAGCATTAATGCAGAGGAACTCATGAATCTAATTGTGACCAATACCTGGCACACTGGGGAACCAGGCTTGATTTTTCTCGACGCCTTGAACAGGCACAACCCGACGCCAAATCTTGGCAGATTGGAGGCAACCAATCCCTGTGGTGAGTTGCCACTCCTGCCATACGAGAGTTGTTGTCTTGGGTCTATAAATCTGGGCAGGATGACGCACGACCGTACTATGGACTGGGACCGGTTCAAGAAGACTATACATCTCGGTGTCAGATTCCTTGACAACCTGATTGAAATAAACAACTATCCAATACCCAGCATAGGAGAGGCCACGCGAGCGAACAGGAAGATCGGCCTCGGAGTCATGGGTTTTGCGGATGCCTTGGTTGAAATGGGCATAGCTTACGGTTCGGAAGCCGGCCTTGAAATGGCTGACCGCATAATGTCTTTCATGCTCGAGGAGGCTAGGCGTGCATCGACTGAGCTGGCTACTGAGCGAGGCGTATTCCCGAATTTCTTGGGCAGTAGTTATGATATAGGTTCGGCGCCCGGAATGAGGAATGCTTCGCTTCTGGCCATAGCTCCTACAGGCACCATAAGTATTCTGGCCAGGTGTTCGAGTGGCATTGAACCCCTTTTCGCCCTGGTATTCTCACGCAAGGTCATGGATGGCACCACATTGATCGAGATCAATCCCCGTTTTCAGCAGACCGCCTGTGAGCGTGGGTTCTTCTCCAGGGATCTCATGGAAGAGGTAGCCAGACGTGGTACGGTAAAAGATATCGATGGAATTCCCGAGGATGTGCAACGTGTTTTTGTAACCGATTTTGATATAGCACGTGATTGGCACATCAGGATGCAGGCTGTGTTCCAGAAGTACGTGGATAATGCTGTAGCCAAGACAGTCAACCTACCGTCCGACGCGACGCCTGCCGACATCAGGCATGTCTACAACCTTGCACACCAATTGGGGTGCAAAGGCGTGACTGTTTATCGCTATGGTAGCCGTGCCGAGCAGGTATTGTATCTGGGAGGACATATTACCGATACGGGTGAGACCTACCCTTACGTTACAGCTGAGTCGGAATATGGGGGAGGTTTCCTTGCAGGTTGTTGCTATGCCTGAATCACACCAGGAGGATGAAGATGAAGACCTTTTCGATTGAAGAATTAAGAACGCTGGTTGAGAAAGGCACTGGGCTTTGCACCTCCATCTACATGCCCACGCATCGTACAGGAGCTGAGTCGCGGCAGGACCCGACCAGGTTAAAGAACCTCCTACGGGAAGCAGAGAAACACCTTGTCGATAGAGGATTGCGTACGACCCAGGTCAGGGAGATGCTCGGTCCGGCTGAATCGCTGGTCAGGGACGACCTTTTCTGGCTGCACCAGTCGGACAGTCTTGCCGTTTTCATAGCTGAAGGGTTCTTCAGCTATTACCGGTTGCCGTTGGTCATTGATGAGCTGTCGCTGACTACAGATGGTTACTTTCACTTGAAGCCACTTTTGCCCATTTTTACCAACGGCCAGTACTATGTGCTGGCATTGAGTATGAAGCACGTCCGTTTGCTCCAGGCAACGCGTTTTAGTGTTACTGAAGTCAAGCTTGAGGATGATGTGCCCTTGAGCTTGGAGGAAGCCCTGAAGTATGACGATCCGGAGCGTCAAACGCAATTTCACACACCTCAGCCAGTCGGGTATCGGGGGGCGGAACAGGCAGCGGCATTTCACGGCCATGGAGTCGGCATAGACGATCGCAAGCCTGACATCATGCGTTTCTTTACGCTAGTTGATGCCGGGGTACGCCAACGCCTGAAAGATGAAAAGGCGCCTCTAATACTGGCGTGCGTGGACTACCTATATCCCCTTTATGCCAAGGTCAATGACTATCCGGGCTTGCTGGAGAGGTGGGTGCCGGGTAATCCCGATGGTATAGGTACCCCGGAGTTACAGAAACGGTCCTGGCCTTTGGTGGAGACGCATTTCCAGCAGGCGCGCCAGTGGGCCATGGAGCGTTACTGGGACCTGGCTGGGACTGGGAGGACTTCCACGGACCTCGCGGAGATAGTGATAGCGGCTCATGGTGGCCGCATTGATGAACTCTTTGTGGCTCTGGAAGTAGAGCGATGGGGCACTTATGACCCGGATACAGCCTCAGTAGAGGTCCACGGCGAAGCTATGCCCGTCCATAGGGATTTGCTGGACCTGGCTGCCATACAGACAATCCTTCACAACGGTAGTGTTTACGCCGTTTCTGGAGCAGGGATGCCGGACAAGTCGGACATGGTTGCCATATTCCGTTACTAACTGTACCATTCAAGAGTGACTTCTTTGAACCTGCTTGCTCTTGATAACCACTTATTTCACGAGGAAATACCGATAACGGGCTATTTGATAATGGCGCGGCAAAGTTTATGATAACTTAGAAGTAAACCATTGTAATAACAGTAGTTTTGCTGGTGGTGGAAGAACCAGGAAAGGAAACTCCTGGTCAGGACTCTATAGCAGGGGGCGCGCAGGCATGGTAGTTGTGACAAAGAAGGCAGCGGAGCTATTGAAACAGAAGCTGGTTGAGGTTTACATGCGAGCCGGAGGATTGGATAATATGGATATGGATCCTCATACTGCTCAGTCTGTCAAAGAGAAACTGGCCAAGAACTGGTCTGAAGCAGGGCTGGGTTTTCGCATGGTCCGTATTAGCAGTGACAATGGGGAACCTACTGTGATCATGAACGTGGACGTGGCTAGAGAGGGTGACGTTATTACGCAACGGGAAGGCATAAATCTCTTTCTGGACTCGGCTAGCGCTAGTAGCATCGGAGACCGGGAACTGGACTATGTTGACGAACCGGAAGGTGATTTCGTTTTGCGGTAGGTATTTTTTCAAGAGGTGTTATGGACATACGTTTCGGAGCACAAGTTGAGGACAAAGAAGGACGGGGCCTTGGACCCGTCGGACACTTGGCGCGCAACCTGAGTACCGGTGAACTGAAGATGTTCATTGTGCGTAGAAGGGGAGAAAGCGACCTCTTCATCTCCCCGGATGACGTCTCGGAAGCCACCGAAGACCGTGTCAAACTCAAGACTTCGCTGGAAGAACTCGAGAACAGGTAACCAGGAAAGAAACAGAATACTGCTTCCTCCCCATTCATTGCTCCAGTGAAGCCCTCCCTTTCTGGGCTGGTGTTCATTTGACGGCTAGTCCGGTCAGGCCGGTGGTCCATGCACACCCCTCACCTGATTAACCTCAGAGACGATGAAGGCACCGCAGGCTTGTTATGGTTCTCGTCCAGCAGCTATCATAGAAGCAGTTGCAGGGAGGGACCAAATGACAGATCCTCGAACAGAGAAGCTGGCCGAAGTTCTTGTGGACTATTCTCTGGCAATCAAGCCAGGCCACAAGGTGGTCATTGATGGAAGCGTAACAGCGGCACCCCTAATGAGGGCGGCTTATGCACGCGTGCTTAGAGCTGGCGGTCACCCACTTCTGGATGTTGATCTGCCTGGAACGGACGAGTTATTCTACAAACTTGCCTCCGAAGAGCAACTGCGCCATATTCCGGAACCGGCAAAGCTGATAGTTGAGACCTTTGACGCGCGCATTGCCGTTATCTCCGAGGATAATACCAAGTCGTTGAGCAACGTCGATCCTCAACGAATGTTGATTCGCCGGCAGGCGCGAACCGGACTCATGAAGACCTTCATGAGGAGATCGGCGGCCCGAGAGTTGCGATGGGTTGTGGTCCTGTACCCAACCAATGCCCATGCCCAGGATGCCGAGATGAGTATAACGGAATATGAAGACTTCGTCTTTCGCTCGTGCCTGCCTGACCTGCAGGACCCGGTGGGCTACTGGCAACGGTTTTCGACCTGGCAGCAGGCTATCATCAACTGGTTTCGGGGCAAAGATCGTGTACATGTAACCGCACCTGGTACGGAGATCAGGTTCAGTATCGCCGGCCGGACATTTGAGAACTGTGATGGGCATCATAACCTGCCGGATGGGGAGATCTATACAGGCCCCATTGAGGACAGTGTAGAAGGCGAGGTCCATTTTTCCTACCCGGCCATCTATAGTGGACGTGAGGTTACCGGTATTCGTCTCTGGTTCGAAAAAGGCAGGGTTATCCGGGCATCTGCCGACAAGAATGAGGAGTTCCTGCTAAGTGTGCTCGAAACGGATGAGGGGGCTCGCCGGGTGGGCGAATTTGCCCTAGGTACCAATCCGGGTATAGACCGGTTCACGCGGGAAATACTGTTCGATGAAAAAATAAACGGGAGCTTCCACCTAGCGCTTGGCGCCGGCTATCCGGAGACCGGCAGCAAGAATGAATCGGCTGTTCACTGGGATATGATATGTGATTTGCGGCAGGGCGGCGAAATACGAGTAGACGACCAGGTACTCTACCGGGATGGCAGGTTCGTCATAGATTTGCCCGAGAGGTAGAACTCCAATGGTGCCGGAGCCTTTCCCGCCCAGGTATGCAATTTTTTCCATCCCTCTGCAGGTGGCTCATTTATGGCCGAGTTATTTGCCGTCCACATCAAGGTTCTCTATCTGCCGCCCATGGATACCACTAAACTCTCCCAGGACCAATGGGCATGGGCTTTGCCAGTACCAGGGTTAGGGCATTGCCGAGGACCAGTTCCTGCTTGATCTCGTGAAGGTTTCCCATATCCAGTATGAACTTGAGTCCGCCTTTGCGTTGATAGTCCCGGAAACAAAGGAAGTGTTGCCTGCCCGCGAGAAACTCTATGGTGACCGCCAGCCCTGCCGTCCACGTTTTGGGCATCGGAGCAGAATAGTCCATCAAGACCAGGAAACCATCTTCACGGGTAACACGCCTGGCTTCAAGAACAAGTTGCTCCTGCAGCCATGGTGGTTTTTCGTGCAGTGCCAGGCAGATTGAAACAAAATCAAAACTCTCGTCTCTGAAGGGAAGGTGCCCGGCATTTGCTCGGCAGACCAATGTGTTGCTGACTGCTCCTGGTTGAACGCGACTGCGGGCTATGCGCAGCATCTGGGCGTTGATGTCTATCCCGGCAGCGTGCATTCCATGTTTCGCAAAGAACGCTAACTGTCCGCCGGTAGCGCAGCATATATCTAAAACAGTGGCTCCGGCTCGCATGCCAGCAAAGCTGAGCAGGAAAGCCCGGATGCGCCGAAGGAGCCGGTCAATGACGGCAAAGTAGAATAGCGGGAACGGCGAAAGCATGGGATGACGCTACCATATAACAAGCACTACCTGCAAAGGGGTCTTACATGGCCAGCAATTGGATGAGCCAAAAGGTTCTTGCAGAAGATTCGAAAGACACAAGTCAAGAGCCGAAGGCCAATTGTGCCAGCTCATAGATTCGTGTCAACATGTGGATCAGGAAATGCAAATGGCGGTCTGGAATGAATGAGCCTGTAACTATAGTCTGCAATGATGATGCATGTACAGACAACAGCCGGGGGGACGTTGTGAAGGTACTGATGATTGAGGACGAGATGGAAATCATTGAAAGCCTTTCTCTCGTTTTCCAGTTGCGTTGGCCTGGTACCACGTTGCTGTTCACACATCAGGGAAGAAGGGGAGTGGAAATGGTGAACAGCGAGGATCCGGATGTGGTGATACTGGACCTTGGTCTGCCTGATATTTGTGGATTGGAAGTTCTTCAACAGATTCGCTCCGTTTCATCCGTACCCGTTGTCATTCTGACGGCCATGTCAGAGGACTGGACCCGAGTGAAAGGACTGGAATACGGGGCTGATGCCTTCATGACCAAACCCTTCAAACAGTCGGAGTTGATGAACCGGCTCCAAACCCTGGCCCGTGGCTAATCCCCATCTCAGTCCCCGGCTGCGTACCTCATTGGCTTGCGCTATATAATCGCCTCTTGATCTATGGCAAGACCGCAATGTATCATGAAGTACGGACAGTCGCGCTGAAGAAAGACTGTCACCTCCTCCTCCAACTTTTTGCGAATAATCCAGCAGGATATCCCTGATGTACAGGCGAGTAAACGTGAAACAAACCTTGGATAGTATTCAGGATTACCGGACCACTGTTATTCTAAGAGATGGATCGACTGTTCAAATACGCAGTCTCCAGCCGGATGATGAGGCGAAGCTGCATGCCCTCTTTTACCGGCTCAGCCCTCAGACCATCTACTTCCGGTTCCGCCGCTACATCGAGCACATGACAAGGGAAGAAATCAGATCTTTTGCCAACGTCGACCATTACAACGACTTCGCCCTTGTAGCCACCATTGTTGAGGAACAGGAAGAGCGCGTCGTCGGTGTCGGGCGCGGTCACCGGTTGCCGGTGGGTAACGCTGCAACCGTCACGCTGCTGGTTGAGGATGCTCATCAGGGCAGGGGAATAGGTACTCACCTGCTTGAGCAACTGGCCTACCTTTCCATGAAGATGGGAATCCACCGGTTCGAAGCGGAGATACTGGCTGATAACGAGCAGGTCCTGAAGATGCTGAAATCGAGCGGCTTTCACATGGAACAGGAACTGGAATCCGGTATCTACCGGATAGTCATGCCTATTGGGGAGACTGCAGGTGTGGAGGAGCGGTCTGCCGAGCGCGAGAAGATCGCCACTATTGCCTCCCTCCGGGCCTTCTTGCGGCCCCGGTCAATAGCGGTCATCGGTGCCTCCAACAGGCAGGGCACTATTGGCAACAAGCTGTTTCGAAATATTTTGCAGCAAGGTTTCGGAGGCATAGTGTACCCGGTAAATCCCAGGACGGACGTGGTTGCTTCTGTGAGGACCTCCCCCTCCGTGCTGGACGTGCCTGGCGACGTTGACATGGCCGTGATCATTGTCCCTGCTCCGCTGGTCCATGACGTGGTCCAGCAATGCGGCCGGAAGGGCGTGCGGGCCCTTGTAGTCATTTCCGCAGGCTTTGCTGAGATTGGTGCTGAAGGCAAGGAAAGACAGGACATGGTCTTGGATACAGCTCGCAGCTATGGGATGAGAATAGTGGGCCCAAACTGTATGGGCATTATCAACACCGAACCCGATGTCAGTCTGAATGCGACTTTTTCTTCCGTATTTCCCCCCTCAGGGAGCCTGGCCTTTGCCAGCCAGAGCGGCGCTCTGGGACTGGCCATTCTCGAGTATGCTCGGACCCTCAACATCGGCCTGTCCGCTTTCATAAGCATAGGCAACAGGGCTGACGTGTCCAGCAACGATTTGCTGCAGTACTGGGAAGAAGACCCGGCTACGAAGGTGATCCTGCTTTACCTGGAATCCTTCGGCAATCCTCGCAAATTCGGCCGTGTGGCCCGGCAGGTATCTCAATCCAAACCCATTGTAGCGGTGAAGAGCGGGCGGACGACCGCAGGTTCACGGGCTGCTGCCTCACACACTGGGGCGCTGGTGACCGGTGAGGCCGCTTCGGAAGCCCTGTTCAAGCAGGCGGGTGTGGTGCGTGTGAATACGCTTGAGGAGCTTTTCGATGTAAGCAACCTGCTTCAGAACCAGCCACTACCCCCGGGCAGGAGGGTGGCCATTCTGACCAACGGTGGCGGACCGGGCATCATGACCGCGGACGTCTGCGCCGCCAGGGGTCTGGAGGTGCCGCCGTTATCGGACGAGACTGTGGCAGCCATGCGCGAATTCCTTCCTGAGCAGGCCAGCACGGCGAACCCGGTGGATATGACGGCCGAAGCGACGGCCGAGCAATACCGGCGCTCGCTGGAAGTCCTGGCCGCCGACGATCATGTAGACATCGCCATCGTCATATTCATACCACCCATAGTCATTCAACCCGAAGCAGTGGCCGGAGCCATAAGAGAAGTGGCGCCGTTGTTCAGAGAGAGGGGTAAACCACTGGTCGCCTCCTTCATGAGTTCCAAGGGAGCACCAGCCGACCTGGGTTCGGAAAGAGATGGTTATGTACCCAGCTATACCTTTCCGGAGTCCACCGCCGATGCCCTCGCCGGCGCCTGTGAGTATAGTGAATGGCTCAGACGACCCAAGGGCACGATCCCTGAACTTCCGGATATCGACCGGGAGGCCGGTCGGGCCTTGATAGACAAGGCCCTGGAGGGTGCCGAGGAAAGGCCGGTGTGGATGGACAGTCTGGATGCCGGGACCTTGTTGGCCTGCTACGGTCTGCGACTGGCACCAGCCAGGACGGCCGCCACCGCCTCCGAAGCATCCCGGGCGGCCAGTGAGATAGGTTTTCCCGTAGCTGTGAAACTGCTGTCGGAGTCCATTACCCACAAGACCGATTACGGCGGCGTTGTGCTTGATCTGAGATCTACCAGGGAGGTCGAGGAGGCTTTTAACGGGATAAGGGCAAATCTGGCCGCCTTGGGGCTCGCAGCAGAGATGCAGGGCGTATCCGTACAAAAGATGGTGGCTACTGGGGTCGAGGTGATAGTCGGTATAACCCAGGACCCTTCTTTCGGGCCGCTGGTCCTTTTCGGAACAGGCGGCATATACACGGAACTGTTCAAAGATGTTACGTTCCAGATACACCCGCTGACTGATATAGCAGCCAAAGACATGGTCCGATCTGTGAAGTCGTGTCAACTGCTGGAAGGCTGGCGCGGTTCCAAGAGGTCTGATATCGAAGCTCTTGAAGACCTGTTGTTGAGAATATCCGCGCTGGTGGAGGATGTCCCAGAGATATTGGAACTTGACCTAAATCCCGTCAAGGTACTGGAAGCTGGAAAGGGATGCATGGTTGTGGACGTGCGCATCCGGCTATCCAGGTTGTCTTGAGCACTGTGCCGAAACAAAGCATATGCCTTCCATAGTCGAGCAGACATTCACACAATGGACCGAAGGAAAGGGACCCCTGCAGGCCAGGATTCATGTTTACGAAGAGGTCAGGAACATACCGTACGCGGTCGTCCCTGGATTGAATAGCGCTGAGCATTACACCGGAATACTGGAGCATGGCAAAGGCTCCTGTATGCCCAAGCACCTGCTGCTCGGCCATATGTACGAAAGACTGGCCTTGATGGTTCTCTACGCGGTCTACCCTTTCAGATGGAGCGATGCTGGAGTGGACTATCCGCCATCCATTCGGCTTTTGGCGGAGGAATTGCCCACGAGCTATCACCTTGCCTGCCGGGTCGATATCGCTGGTCGACTTGTCTTGGTCGATGCCACGTTGGATCCGGCGCTGGAGAAACTGGGTCTGCCGGTGAACAGGACGTGGGATGGTGAAAGCGACACCATCTTACCGGTGCAGCCGTGCGGGGAGGAGCAGCTATTTCACACTTCAGAAGCTCGTCTTGCTGAAGTACCCAAGACGGATGAAAAATCGATGAAGTTCTACAATGAGCTTAATCGCTGGCTTGATCAAATCAGGCGACCTTGAGCGTGGTCGTGTTTGTGTGCGATTGACGTAACGTTTCTGGATAGCCGCGACATCGACAGGTTGAAAGGTAGAAAGCCTTGGCGAAGATAGTGCTGGACTTGCACGAGATCTATAATAGAGGGTATGCAATCGATACCGAGCTCAATCGGGTAATAGCTGAAGCGGTCGAGAAGCGCATTCGTCTAGTTGAGATTATACCGGGCAAGGGTTCAGGCCAGCTAAAGAAACGGGTGCTGCGATTCCTCACGCAGCCGGAGATAAGGAACCAGTACCACAGGATCGAGAAGGACGACAAGAACTTCGGGCGCATCTTTGTACATTTCCGGCACTAGCCTGCCGGCACCCCGATATCGTGCAGGGAGCCTGTCTGGGGCTAGAATGGCAAGCGTGACCATGTACAGGAATTATGGCTCTGAACCTCAACATCTACGGCCCGCCGGGTTTCTGGTGGAGAACACCGGTCTTCTGCCGCGTGGCCGTGCTCTTGACGTTGCCATGGGCAGGGGGAGAAACGCCATTTATCTGGCCCATATCGGTTTTGATGTGGAGGGCGTAGACTGCTCGGCGGAGGCGGTGCAAGAGGCCCTGGCCCGCGCTGGACAGGAAGGTGTGTCCATCAAGGCCTGGGTGGATGACCTGGAGAAAATACCTTACTTTGATGAGGAGACGTACGACCTTGTCATCTGTTTCAACTACCTCCAGAGATCCCTGATTCCCCAGATGAAGAACTGGGTAAGAACCGGGGGCATGGTAGTGTATGAAACCTACATCGTCGATCAGGCCCAGTTTGGCAGGCCGCGTAACCCAGACCACCTGCTCAGACACAATGAACTGCTGCACATGTTTTGTGACTTTCGCGTGCTGCGTTATCACGAAGGGGTCATCGACGGAAAGAGGGCTGTTGCGGGCATCGCAGCACAGAAGGTCCGGCTGCAGGCATCTCCAACCCCGCCTTGGGTTGATTGCCAGGTCCAGAACGGCGGTGGTCTCGAGATGTGAGACAGGCCCCTCCCTGGTATTTTGAGCAGGTTCATGCATGTCTCAAATGGTGTTACAATGGGGCGGGCGGCCTGTGCAGCCAGGATGGAGAAAGATTTAAGGAACTGACCTTGGGCACCGGCCAGTGTAGCAGCCAGCCGTCGGGATGGTATCCGAGTGGAGCAAATGTGAAAGGAACAACCCAAAGGAGGTAACAAATGTGGGATTGGTTCATGGAAACCGGTATTCGGGTGGTCGCCATCATTGCGGTGGCCGTCATTCTCTATATTCTTCTTGGGTTCCTGATACCCAATCTTGTCAAGCGAGTGGTGTCGCGGCGAATGGTTGGCGAACTGGAGGCCGAGATCAAGAAGAGAACGGAGACCCTGGCGGCCATCCTGGTCACCATGGCAGGGATCGTTCTATTTATTGTGGCTGTCTTGACCATTCTTCCGGAATTCGGCGTCAACATAACAACGCTGATAGCTGCCATCGGCGTCGGCGGTCTGGCCATCGCCTTTGCAGCACAGAATCTGGTCAGGGACTTCATCACCGGTTTCTTCATCCTGTTTGAGGACCAGTACAGGGTGGGCGACGTTGTAACCATTGCGGATACTACCGGGACCGTGGAGGAGATCGGCCTGAGGCGTACGATTCTCAGGGACATAGATGCCAGAGTGCATTCCGTGCCCAATGGGAAGGTGGAAATCGCCACCAACCTGACCAGAAAATTCGGACGGGTTAACTTGGACGTATCGGTTGCCCATGGAGAGAACCTGGACAGGGTGATTCCCGTGATCAATCGCGTCTGCCAGGAGATGGCCGAGGATCCACTGTGGAAGGATGACTTCATATCTGTCCCTGCAGTCTTAAGAGTAGACAACCTGGGTGATTCTGGTATAGACATCAAGGTCCTCGGGGACACCAAACCGGTGCGCCAGTGGGCGGTAATGGGAGAACTGCGCTTGCGAATCAAACGGACCTTTGACAGCGAGGGCATAGAGATTCCCTGGCCGCATACCAAGGTGTTCTTCGGTAACCCGGTTTCCGTGTCGAGCATGAACTAGGGTCGGGCAGCCGTAGCCTGGTGGGATCGGGCACTCCGTATCGCACCACCGAATACTAATGCCCATCATCGTCGACGGGTTCCGGAGTGCCCCTTTCCAGCTTCCTCTGAGCGCGCCTGCGCTTTGCCTTCAATCGCTTAATCTTTGCAGCCGGTGGCGGCTCCGTCTCAATGCGCGGCCTTTCAGGACGTGCCATTTCTTGAAGCTTCTCCCTCAACCTCTGAAAGGCTATTTCCCGGTTGAGGGCCTGAGAACGCCTTTCCGAAGCCACAACGGTGATGCCAGTGGGTACATGAGTGATACGTACTGCTGTATCCTTTTTGTCCCGCCTCTGCCCGCCTGGCCCGGAGGCGCGATATGTCTCGACGATAACCTCTTTGTCCAGCGCATTCGTTCCTGCCTGCGACTCGCCCTGATCAGGATGATCGTCACTCATTCCCGTGTCTTGCTCCTAATGCCTGCGCTTCCTGCTCGGTTTCCTGGGCTGAGGAGGGTACCCAAGCTCGCAATAGAGTGCATGCGGCTCGCAGCCGGCGCACTCAAGCTGCACGGTCATATGACAGATATTGTAGCGCTTCATCAGATTATCCTGAAGGTCCATTAATACCTGACTATGTTGGCTAAGCAAGGCATCGTCCACCAGCAGGTGGCAGCTTAACGCGTGCAGTTGCGGGGTCAGGCTCCATACGTGCAGATCATGCACATTTTGCGCCCGGCTCAAGTTCAGAATCGTTTTTACAAGCTCGTCAAGGTCAAGGTGCTTGGGGGTGGCTTCGAGCATGACATCTATGGCCTCCCTGGCTATGTGCCAGGCAGCAGCCAGGATTATCACCACGATGATCAGGCTGATAACGGGGTCCAGCCAGAAGGCGTCTGTGAAGAATATGATAAGGCCTCCGGTTATAACACCGACTGAGGCCAGGGCATCACCGGCAGCGTGAAAGAAGGCGCTTCTTATGTTGAGGCTGTGCCTGGCCTGGGCCCGCAACCAGAAGATGACTACCATGTTGGCCAGAAGACCAGCCGATGCTGTAGCGAACATGATCAGGCTGTCTACTTCCCTGGGATCACGCAGCCGGTGATAGGCTTCATACAGGATCACGATCGCAATCAGGGCAATAAGCGCGGCATTTATGAGGGCGACCATGATGCCGATGCGATGGTAGCCATAGGTCATCCGGGCATCGGCGGGACGGCTGGCCTGTCTGATACCGTACCAACTCAGGGACAGTGCCAGCACATCTGTGAAGGCATGCCCGGCATCGCTCAGAAGTGCCAAGCTGTTGGCTATCAGGCCGGCGATCAGCTCGGCCACCATGATACCGGCGCTGATGATGATGGCCAGCACCAGGCGGCGCGGCGATATGCGCCCTACATGACTGTGACCGTGCGGCTTATGCATTGTTTTAAAAAGGTTTTGAATCAGGACCAAATATCCTAAACAATTATATAACCGCCGAAATCGTGACGAGGTGCGCCGAGTTCCTCTCCGCCGGGTTGTGTTAACTCGTATCCAACGAATATAATCTTGGTAATGGTGCGCATCCGCCCCGCGCTTTTTCCGTCTCACCAAGGAGTGAAATGCTTTCAAATGTGGACATCTGGCGACGGCTCAAGGAAGGAAGCATTGTGATCAAGCCCCTGCCGCGCAGGTCGAGCTTCGGCGGGGCATCCGTCGATCTGACCCTGGACAGTAACATAGCATTCTTCAACCCGTCGAAATGCGCCTATATAGACTATCGGCTGGTCAAAGAGGACCTCAACTACTTATCCAGCGTAACGGATCCTGTGCGGCTGTCTCCCGATGTCCCTCTGATACTGCATCCTGGAAGGGTTGTCATCTGCTCCACTATTGAGTGGGTGGAGATACCCTCCGACCTTTGTGGGGAGCTGCAGGGAAGAAGCAGCCTGGCACGGGTGGGTGTATTGCCTCACACAGCAGGCAAGATAGACCCCGGATGGAAGGGGAAGCTCATATTGGAAGTCAGCAATGTTGGAGAGATGCCAGTATCGGTTTATCCTGGTGAGGCGATATGCCAGATCATGTTCCACGAACTGAGCACGCCGGCGGACCTGTCCTACGCCGGAGCCCGGTCAAGATATCAAGGCCAGATGGGCCCGGGGGTGGGGCAACAGTAGTGATTCGACCATTTTGGCTTAGGCAGAGGCATGGGTGAGTTGAGAGTTAAGCTGGTTCGCCCAGAAGCAAAACCGCCCGCCAGGATGACACCGGGGAGCGCCGGGCTGGACCTCTATTCGGCAGAGGACGTAGAAGTACCGCCCTGTCGCAGCCAGCCCGATGGCTGCGTAGATGTGGGCAGAGCTCTGGTACCGACCGGTATTGCCATCGAGGTGCCCGCCGGCACCGTAGGCCGCATTGGTTCTCGCTCAGGGCTATCGACAAAAATGAACATTGAGGTAGGCGCCGGCTGGATAGATTCTGATTACCGCGGAGAGGTGATGGTGGAGATCAAGAACCTCAGTTCAAAACCCTTTTCAGTTAAGCCGGGCGAGCGCATAGCCCAGCTTGTCATTATTCCTGTTGTGGACGTCGAAGTCAGGGTATTCTCCAGACTCGAGGATACCTCTCGCAGAGACGGCGGTTTTGGTTCCACCGGGATGCAATAGTGTCAAATACGAATCGATAGAAGGTCTGCAATCATGAAAATGACGATGCTTGACGCCAGGGATATTCAAGAGGCATGGTTCCGAGCACTGCGAGCCGTGATGGAAGACGGTTACGAGTACATTATCGACCGCGGGAGCTTCGAGGGGCAGAAACGCAAGGAGCTTGACCTGGCGGTTATACAGATACACCAGCCCTATATCAGACCGCTGGTACCGGATACGCCCCGGGGCATAGCCCCGCCCACCACCATCGAGTATGTAGAGGCGTATCTGCCCTACCTGATGACCTCTCATAAGGAAGAGCACGAGGAATACACATATGGCGAGGACCTGGAGTCCCAGATACCCGAGGTTATCAGGATGTACAAGGAGGAGGGCGCCAATACAAACCAGGCCTACATGGCTGTTGGCAGCCGCGATTCCATATTTCTGGAGGATCCCCCTTGCCTGAGAGGGATTCATACCAGGGTGCGCTATGGCAGATTGCATTTCGTGGTTTACTTCCGCTCATGGGACCTGTGGGGCGGCTTCCCCTCAAATCTGGCGGCCATACAGCTCTTGAAGGAGTACATGGCGGAGGAGATTGGGGTTGAGGACGGCGAATTGCTGTGCCTCAGCAGCGGCCTCCACCTTTATGAGCACACGTGGGAATGGGCCAAATCGGTCGTCCGTATGGACTAGCCCGGAGAGACCGCCCTCCGGCGGTCCATCCGGTGTATGCTAAAAGATGCTGCTCCGGAGGGCGGAACCACCCCACTCGGTGCCGCTTGGCGACATGTCTGCTGGAATGACAGTGCAAGCCACGCCGAAGTTTCTTGCGCCATTCCGGTTCATGGTTCTGTGACAACGCCTCCTACTACGTACTCCAGCGAAACCTGTCTTTCTCCAAGATGGAGGGCCGGAGGGTAGTCTCCTGGGCAAGCATATCTGGTGTTGGCCCTCGCTGTCACGGCATGCTGGGGGCACTTTCGGGAAGAGCGTTGTCCATCCATGCTGCGTTGACATGCAACCCAGCCCCCAAGTCTGCGCGGGTAACATTATTCACAGATCGCAGGAATAACGCCAAAATGAGCGTGCTGCCGGGCCGGACCGGCGTCTGGTTGGCAGCGTTACGTCGTATAATCAAAAGGGGAGGAGGTGGATGTTATGGCAGGGATAAACGGTGAAGAGCTTGGTCCGGGTGACTACTTCGGTGACCTGTTATATTTGAATTTTGTCCCGGCTCCTGTTCATAGCCAGGAGCCGGTTGAGTGCCTGTACTGCCAGGCAAGGTTGTACGGGCCCACAGTGAGCCTTCAGTTGGAGAATACACGTTTCGGCCTGCATTTGGACTGTGCCGAAGTCTTCGCAACTCATATCATTACAGCGGCACGCCAGGGCCGGGAACTCACATCGTGAATGGCCTAGTAAGACATAGATATGGGACTGCAGGCGGTCCCCGTTCCAAATGGAGACCTCGAACGATGGTGTATCCTTTACCTGGATGTTCTCAAGAGAAGGACGTGTATACTGACACTCATGGCGATGAGAAACAGGACAGCCCTGACCGGGACGTTGTCAATTACCACCAGGGCCGAATACGAAATGGTCGCCCAAAGCAAAAGAAGGGTGAAAAGTTTTAATCTCAAGGGGACTTCCCGTTTCTCAATATAATTGTCCAAATAGCGTCCAAATACTCGATTCGTCAGCAACCATCTATGGAACCTGTCAGAGCTGCGAGCATAGCAGGCAGCAGCTAGAAGCAGAAAGGGCGTGGTAGGTAGCAAGGGCAGGAATACGCCCAGAAGGCCAAGCCCCACGCAAGAGGTACCTGCAGCGATGAGCCCACCTCGTTTCAGCTTTCCCAGTGTTGCTTCCCTGCGGGTTGCGGTCCTGCCCGAGTTAACCCTGGACACATCCGTTGAAGTATTCATCTTGTCCGAAATCCCAGCAATACGGCAGATAGACCTGGGGCATCCTGCCCGCCGGTCTAGGCCATTTCCAAGTGACAGGTATCGTTAAAGGTTATCAGCCGGTTTTCCTTTGGAGTCAGTTCAAGTATGCTGATGGAGCCGGGGTCCTGCCTAACACGCATAAGCTGTCCGGCTTCAATACTGAGAGCCCTGCAGATGATCATAAGGCAAACAAACAGGTGTGACACGACAATGACCGTTTGATCGCCGTGCTTCTTCATGATCTCCTCGATCTGGGCCCAGGCCCGCGATTGCACTTTCTCCAGTGATTCCCCTCCGGGCAAGCAAAGTGTAACGTCGCCGGCGGCCCATTTATTCCAGAAGTCTCCATGCTTCTGGATGGTCTCGGTTCCCGTCAAGCCTTCCAGGTCACCGGCATCTATCTCCACAAATTCCGGAACGATGAACAAGTCGATGCCGCAGTGGCGTGAAATGGGCTCGGCTGTGGCCAGGGCACGTTTGAGCGGACTGGAGTATACCGCGCTGGCTCCCAGGCCGGTAAGAGCTCGGGCTATAAGCTCAGCCTGGTCAAGGCCTGCCTGGCTCAGTATGATATCGCTGCGAGATCCCTGAATGATACCATCACGGTTGTAGCTGGTTTCACCGTGTCTTATCAGAACGAGTTTCATCATGCTCCAGCCAGTACCAGTCCGGTACGGTGAATTCTTGCACTTCCCTCTAGACCAAGAGCGGATATTACCTGTTCCGGCCTTCCTGTGCCTCCAGGATCACAGCGTAAACGCATGCCGATCACGGCCAGGGAGGCTGTCTGGCTTATGTGGACGATATTCTTAATCTGGGCTCGCAAGTCATAGAAACGCGGGCCCGTGTCTCTGATATGTTGCCAAGGCAGGGACTCCTCCTGCAGCAGTTTGTTTATCACTGCTTCCAAATCTATCGGGCTTAAGCTGGTTTCGACCTCCACCCGGTAGTCGGCGAAGCGCAATAGCGACTGCAGAGACGGTCCGGTCAAGGCTACTTGTTCTACCTTTAGTATAGCCACACCGGCAGGCAAGTTGACGGTAACGGATTTCATGAAGAAGTGAGGGGAGACCGTTCTTCGCAAATGAACGTCCATCAATTCGGCCTCACTGGTTACTCCGACAGGTAACGGGGCGCCCATAGATATTCGGGGATGAGGAGTAAATCCTTCAGAATGGGCGATAAGTATACCGGCCCGTCGCAGGGTACGATCCCACATTCTCATCATGTCCAGGTGAGAAGTGAACTTGAGTTCGCTTGATCGGGAGAAGGTGACACGTAAGCGCTGCATTTCTTGATAATACCTTCGATTTCTTCTTACGGTCAACATAAGTCACTTGACTCCGGTTATTGTGGTAGTATACTCGTAAGACGATGGAAATCGCAGAATTACTCGAGAAAGCGGCTACCTATCTGCCGAGCGAGAAGCTGGCCCTTGTGGAGGAAGCGCACAAATTTGCTTTGGAGGCGCACAAAGACCAGGTGCGGCAGTCTGGAGAACCCTATTTGCAGCATCCCTTGGAAGCTGCCTCGATTTTGACTGACCTTCGCCTGGATGTTACGTCACTGGCGGCTGCTTTGCTTCATGACGTCTCTGAAGACTGCCATGTGACACAGGAACAAATATCCGAAAGCTTTGGGCCGGAGGTAGCTAAACTCGTAGATGGGGTAACCAAACTCGAGTACGTTTCATCACAGGTATCGGAAAGACCGGATGGTGTAGACCTGCAGTCGGAGAGTATGAGGAAGATGCTGGTCGCGATGGCGGAGGACCTGAGAGTGGTCTTCATCAAGCTGGCCGATCGCCTGCATAATATGCGTACGCTGGACGCCCTTCCTCCGGCGAAAAGGCGGGCTATAGCTAAAGAGACCATGGAAGTATATGCGCCATTGGCCCATCGTCTTGGCATCGTCAAGATACGTTCTCAGTTGGAAGATCTGGCGTTCCTGCATCTTGACCCCGTCAAGTTCCGCCATACGAGGCACCTGCTTGACAAGCAGCAACTGGAGTATGAGAAGCTCATTAACCTGGTCAGTAATAAGCTGGGTGTCGAACTTGAAAAGGCCAAACTGAAGACTACCATCTCGGGCCGGGCAAAGAGTATATTCAGCCTGTATCGCAAGATGTTGAAGTACAATGCTGAGGGCAAAGACCTGGGCGATATCCATGATATAATCGCGATCCGCGTAATCACCGAGCACGAGGAAGACTGTTACCACGTGCTGGGAACTGTGCACAGCCTCTGGCATCCGCTCAGTGGTGAATTCAATGACTATATAGCTACACCCAAGCGAAACGGTTACCGGTCTCTTCACACGACGATAATCTGCAACGGTACTCCTATTGAGGTCCAGATACGGACCCAGGAAATGCATTATTCCTCTGAATACGGCGTAGCTGCCCACTGGCGTTATAAGGAGGGCGTTAAGCAAGACCCATTCGAGCAGCGGATATCAGGTCTGCGGCAATTGCTGGAGTGGCACGAAGAAATCAGCGGGACTCGCGAGTTTCTCGATTCCGTGCGCACTGATATCCTCCGTGACCAGGTCTTTGTTTACACACCCAAAGGTGAGATTAGGGATCTTCCCGCTGGCTCAACTGTGCTGGACTTTGCCTATAACATTCACACGGACCTGGGACATCGCTGTATTGGGGCCAAGGTCAATGGCAAACTGGTCCCGCTGGTGTACCGGCTTCGAAATGGCGATACAGTATCTATCATGACTACTAAGGCGGAAAGGGGACCCAGCCGGGACTGGCTCAATCCAAACCTGGGCTACGTCAATACCTCACGGGCTCGCACCAGGATCCAACAGTGGTTCAGGAAGCAGGCCAAGTCCGAAAATATTGAGAAAGGCAAAGAGGTCTTTGAGAAGGAAGCTCGCAGGTTGGGCCTAAGCTTGACCAACCGGGAAGAGATTGCCGCTCTATTCGGTTACTCTGATCTGGATGATTTCTATGCTGCAATAGGCTATGGTGAGATAAGTGCCAGCCAGATCGTTACAAGGCTGGCCACACGGGAGGAGCAGCCCAAGGTTACCGGTCCTGTGCCGGCGAAGCCAGCAACGCCCTTGAGTATCAAAGTACTGGGTACAGGTGATCTTTTGACCCAACTGGCGCATTGTTGCAAGCCTTTGCCTGGAGACGAGATCATTGGCTATATAACTCGCAGCAGGGGTGTTACTGTACACCGCACTGACTGTCCCAACATTGCACGCGTCCAGCAAAAGGAGAGGCTGGTAAGTGTTGACTGGGGCCGGGTTGACCACCTATATCCTGTCACGGTCCGCATAGATGCATGGGACAGGGTGGGACTGCTGCGCGATATTAGCAGCACGGTGGCCGAAGAAGGGGTAAATATCAATCTGGTAAGGTCTGAACAGAATAGTGATAGCAGCAGTTGTGTTGTGCTTACATTACTGGTGAGGAGCATAAGCCAGCTTTCACGACTGCTGTACAAGCTGGAAGCCATAAACGGCGTGACAAACGTTATGCGGGGAGACACCGGCTAATAGTCTGGATGGCTCGTTATTTGTGCAAACCAGGCGAAACAGGTTAGAATGGTAAGCAATCCGGATCCCCAAGACTGGGGATTGCCGGTATAAGGAGGCAGGTTGGCTAAGCTAGCAAATGTGGAAAAGAGGCGATTGCGTAACAAGTCTGTGCGCAGCTACGTCAAGACGACATCGACCAGGGCCTTGGATACCATAAAGAAGAACGAATTGGACCAGGCGAGTGAAGCTGTCACTTTGGCTGCTAGTGCTCTAGACAGAGCGGTCAAGAAGGGTGTCATACATCCCAATAAGGCAGCGCGCCGCAAGTCCCGCCTTATGAAGAAGCTGAACGAAGCTGCAAAGGGCTAAGAAGTCGTGGAGCCCCGCAGTGTTCCCAAAATAACTATGGCCTTATTCAGGCCATAGGTTGGCATTTATGGATCTCTTCACCGGATACAATTTTACCGTAACGATTTCTTCATCGTATCAATTCTGGTCGTGTTCCGTCTCACGTAGTTTTCACGTTTGTCCCGTACTACAGTGACAACCACAGGCGTACTTTCCATTCTCTGCGATTACCGCTCCCCACACCTGGCGACCCAAGATTGGTAAGGTAAGCCTTTTGCCAAATGTGCCCCAAGCACTGTTGAATCTGATAGCTCTCAGACCTCATAATTCCCGGTCGGCCTGGGTCTGCTTTCACAGCCATGACATGGTGTCCGGAATTTCCCGAAATTATTGAGATGTTGCATGCTCCCTGGGTTGAGATGGCCATGAGCTTGACATACACTTGGGGTGGCCTTATATTGGCCGGGAAATGAAAGGACCAATCTTGCTGGTAAGGTATAACAAATGCAGGTAAAGCGAGTGGAAACCGCGCCTTTCGGCACAAACGCCTATGTGATTATTTGTGAAGAGGAACATGAAAGCATTCTGATCGACGCTCCGGGCGAACCAGAGTTGCTCATGGCTGCTCTTGAAGGCACCAGGCCCAAGTATATCGTTATGACCCACGGACATGTAGACCATACTTTGGCTTTGAAGGATATAGCGACGACCTTGTCATTGCCGGTGGCCGTGCATTCCTCGGATGCACCTTCATTGTCGGTGCCCGCCGCAGTCATGCTTGAAGACGGCGATATACTGGAGTTGGGAAAGGTCGATATCAGGGTCCTTCATACCCCGGGACACACACCGGGCAGCATTTGTCTGCTGGCTGGAGGGCATTTGATCGCCGGCGACACCCTATTCCCCGGCGGGCCGGGCAAGACTGGTTCACCTTCAGATCTGCGGCTTTTGATTGATTCGCTGCGGTCGAAGATCATGGACCTGCCCGACGACACGGTAGTGCACCCCGGGCATGGAGAAGGCACCATTCTGGGCAAAGAGAAAGAGCAGTTCGCTAACTTCTTGTCGAGATCGCACGCTTCCGATCTCTGTGGTGATGTCCTCTGGCTGGAGCATTGAACGGAATCCCTACCACAGGTACTCTACCCGGTGAAACGCTTCACCGAATTCAAAGCCCTTGTTGCTAGCCATTTGCCTGTGCCGGTCTTCCAACCACTGCTGCATTTGATAGCCGTGAAACTCTGTATCAAGGTTGCCCACCTGGCTCTTATGGCAGCGCAAGGCAGCCAGTTTGACTTCGAAGGTCTTGGTGATATCAATGCAGAAGTCGGGATCCTCAGAGGCCCAAAGCAGCGCCTCATCTACTTTGTGGGGTTGTAGCCCCTCCTCCAGCAGATCGGGGTAGGCCAGATGGTCTCTGGCAAAGGGGAAGATGGCGTCGAGGACCACGGTCCCGGTTATGCGGTGATCGCGATGCCATAAATAGCGCCGGTACGGGTCTGCCGTGACTACCACAGTGGGCCGGTAGGTCCTTATCAGGCGGACAAGCAGTTTTCGGAAATCGGGAGTATCCTCCAGGGACTGGTCAGCATAGCCCAGAAAGACCACTTCCCTGACACCCAACATCCGGGCGGCTTGCAGCTGCTCCTCCTCGCGGATCCGGGCCAGATCATGAGGCTCAAGAGTCAGGTCCCTCGTTCCTTTGTCGCCGTTCGTACAGACCACATAGACAACCTGCCGGGCTTCACGAGACCATTTGGCTACCGTGCCAGCGGCCCCGAACTCTGAATCGTCGGGGTGGGGGCTTATAACCATGGCGTAAAACGGTTCAGGAGGAGAGGGGGGCAGTCCTTCCGAGGCCGCGACCGTAAATGGTTCATTGGGTGTTTCTAAACCTTCTCCGGGAGATGGGCTGTACAATTTATAAGAACGCACCGTGGCAGGCCTCCTGATCCATCATTTATTATCTCTGGCCAAATTGTATTGCATGGAGCAAGCTGTTACAATTCCTTGCCGTTGACAGGTCTAATCATGAACGAATCGATATACTTAGTCCGCAACTATCATAATAGTGATTTTGACGAGTATGTACGTTTGCAGGAGGAAGCCGAGCACCACGACAGAGTAGGCAGGTGTCTGGGCCGGAGATTCCTGCTCGAACAGCTACATCGCCCCGGTTTCGTTCCCGAAGAACATTTGCTGGTAGCCGCCGGTAGCCAGCGGCTACTAGCCTATATTGATATTACTCTGGAAGAGGGCGTATCCAGGGTCGTTTTGGACTGCCTTGTGCACCCGGCCCATCGTAGAATGGGCCTGGGCACCAGACTTTTCAATCATGCCCTCGATTTTGCCAGGAAACTTGAGATTGGGTGGGCACAGGCAAATGTAGCCGATACCAATCACGGAGCCAGGATGTTCCTGGAGAACCTGGATTTCACTCCCGTCCGTGTCTATCTGGATATGCTACTGGGACCAGGTAGCGAAGTCTCTGTTCTCGGCGATACAGTAAATATTACGTTGCAGCATTTGCAGCCAGGGCAGGAAGAAGTCCTGATGCAAGTTCAGAATTGCGCTTTTCAAGAAAGCTGGGGATATAACCCGAATACCGTAATGACCATTTCACGCAGGCTGGAAATGAGTGACACTTCTCCGGAGCATGTGATACTGGCCGTATCAGGCGCGGAGGTGATGGGCTATTGCTGGACCACCGAAGTGACTGAGGAAATCGCCGACAAGAAAGGGCGGATCTACATGCTAGGGGTGTGCCCGCGTTTCCGGGATAAGGGTCTCGGACGACATCTCCTCTTGGCCGGGCTCAGATATCTCAATAAGAGAGGTGTCAAGTCCGTTGAATTGACGGTCGATAGCCAGAACACGTCCGCGCGAAGGCTATATGATTCGGCAGGTTTCAAAATCGTCTCGGCAAGTTTGTGGTTTGAGAGGGATTTGAGAGGAGACGGGGTGCCTACACCGGCAAACCACTCGCCGGGCCGATGAAAAGCATCTGCGTGTATAGCTGTTCCACAGACCTGGCGACGTTAGGCCATCCAAACCTGGTGACCGAATCTCGAATCGAAGGTTCAAAGCCAGGCGACGACAATATGCGGTCGATGCCATCGGCAATCTCCGCCGGGTCATGGCCCACAATGTAGCCGGTCCCTGGGGCGATGATATCCTCCATTCCACCCACTCTGGTGGCCACCACCGGTGTACCGCAGGCCAGGGACTCGAGGGCTACCAGGCCGAAGCTCTCATATAACGATGGCACGACACAGACGTCAGCGACTGCGTAGTACTGCGGTAAGTCCTCCTGCTTGACTCTGCCGCAGAAGTGTACTCTGTCCCCGATTCCCAATTGCTCCGAAAGCTTGCCCAATCTTTGCATTTCCGGCTGACTTTGATCATCTCCACCCACAACCAGCAGGCAAATATCCCGGTTGCCCCGCAACTGGGCGATCGCCTGGAAAAGATGGTCTATACCTTTAAGCCGTTCGATACGGCCCACGTAAAGGGCCACGCGGCGCCCGTTCAGCTCCAATTGTGTTTTGGCAGCCTGCTTGTTTGCCGGCATGAAAAGGTCCAGATTAACCCCGCAGGGAATGACACTGATGCGTCCGGGTGATGCTTCGTAGTAATCTTCCAGTTGCTGCTTCTCCCGTGCCGTTGCAGCTATTATGCGGTTGCATTCCTTCGCTAAACCCCGCTCTGTCTCTGTACGCAGTTCCGGCTCATCGTCGCATGCAGCCACGGCGTTCTTGACGGCGCCCAGGGTGTGGAACATCGTTACGTGTGGCACCCGCCACCAGGGCCTAATAAGGTGTGCTGCCCAACCCGAGAGCCAGTAGTGGCTGTGGACAAGATCATACTCGAGGTCATTCGCCTTGCGAAATGATTCCAGTGCACATGTGAAATCGGCCAGGTACGAATAGACCACCAGCTTGTGTATGGCGCCCACCTCTCCTGCTCTCAGGTGGATGAGACGGGCTCCTTCGCCAATATGGACCACTTCCGGGTCGCGGGCGTCATGTGCGCGTGTATAAACGTCTATCGTGTGCCCAAGGCGGCCCAACTGGGCTGCAAGCTCCCTGATATACACGTTCATTCCACCGGTATCACGGCTGCCCAGATCCCCCATGGGGCAGCTATGAGCGCTTATCATGGCTATTCGCAATTGCATGTCGGGCATGATTCAGATGCCTCTCAGGCCTATGTGGCAACTGAAGATTGGAATCTCCATGGCGCCAAGCCTATATTTGTATATCTCGTCCCCCTTAAGGAAATCGAACGCCTTCTTGCCGCCCAGAATACTCTCCCTGATGCACAGTATCTTCGAAATCAGACCAACGCTGAGAGCGCTGTAACCAGGATCATACCCGCTGTTATACAAGTAGGTGGTATCCCCGTATTCGAAAAACATCACCGCGGCTACCGGCACTTCGTCTAGATTGAGCAGGCCAAAACGCACCAGGCCCATCTCGGACATGTTACATGTGAGACTCCGGAAGAAGGACTCCATTTGGGCTGTCATGAAGGCGTACTTTTGTGGGCGGCTCCGGCGGTGCAATTCCAGAAACAGATCAAGGGCTTCTGCCAGGTCGTCGCTTTTGGACGCTACGCGATAGTCAAGGCTGCCTGCCTCCTTAATGCGCCGCAACTTCCTTCTTACCTCACGACACTGTTTTGGTTCAAGACCGTCCAGGTATTCTTCCCACGAGGACGGCAAATCAAGGGGGAGAGATACGTCATCGATCCGGCAAGAACCGGTCACACCGGGTGTCTTGCATATACCGGCAAAGTTTTGCATCAGGGTTGAGTCCGGCCGGAGGCTTTCCATACGCAAGCTGTTCACTTCTGTGGACATGAGATACTGGACCAGGATCTCGAAGAAGATACCTTCTTTGCCGGGCTCAATGACGAAATCCAGATAATCACAGACATCCGCGTCGCCCAGAAAAAGGGCATGAGCCCCTGACATTCGTAGAGGGGCGATGCCGATAATGTCTTCGTCTTCTCTGATGGCCAGGAGACGGATCTCGGCAGGTTTCGTGAAATGTCTGCACCAGGCGTCAATCCAGCCGGGAAGAATGAACACGTGTGCCCAGTTAAGGTCCTGCCGGGCTCCATATATGGTGTGAAGACCAGACAGGCTTTCCGCTGTGACGGAGTAGCTGGTACCGCAAAGTGTAGTCCGGTACAGGGTGCCGGTCTGTAGGGGGTACAGGGGACTAACCAATAATGATTTCCTCCAAGGAGCGTTTAGGCACATGATGTACGTCCGATTCATCTCGCCAATATTTCACATCATGCGACGGCTCGACCGCATCGATAACCACGGTTTCCTTGGGCTTACCTAACGCCAAGACCAGGAGTATTTCGAAACGGTCTGGGATCTGCAGAGCGCGACGGAGGCCTTCCCTGTCTATGGATGCCATAACGCAGCCTCCAAGGCCGGCTTCCACCGCGCCAAGGAGAATGCTCTGGCAGGCAATACCGTGATCACAAGCGAAGCTGGGAGATATTTCTTTGTCACCAAGGATGATGATATAAGCCGATGGCCTTTCTCCCGCCTCGGGTCCCGCCCAGTCTTCCAGGTAAGCTGCCCAAGATAGATGAGAAAAAATGGAATTATTCTTTTCGGGCTCGCAACTGAGGATATATTTCAAAGGCTGTCTATTGCCTGCGGAGGCCGATAATCTGGCAAGGTCCACCATGTCTCGGAGGACTTCTATCTCCACAGGACTCTCCTGGTGGAACCGTCTGTAACTACGGTTGCGTACCACCAAGTGCCTGACGATACTCCCTCTTTCACTATACATTCACCTGCTCCTTCTTTTGTTTGAGCTTGGCACCATCTCATAATTGCCGCTTCTACAATATTAACTGTTACTTGGCGTCTTGTGTCACAAATTGGAATAACCGGTTTGAGAGACGCTAACCTTGCCAGCCACAATCATGACACGCCTATGTTCAGCGTATACCGGCGAAGCAACCAGCGATCGTTCCAATTGGCCATGTTGTTGCTCTGCGCTATTCTACCAGTTATGATTAGCTCTTGCATAACCGCGATATGTGGAAGGTAGGAACGCCGTGTCAACTTGACATCTGCATGACCGCATCCGTACTATTCCTCTAGCGTCTTCCGGGGGTGAGGCGGTGTCGGTACAGCATAGCGGTCCGGGCAAGAAGGAGGTTCGTGTCCCATGCCATCAGCCAAGAAGTTACTCAGTCCTGTGAGAATAGGCAACATGGAGCTACGGAATCGTACTGTAATGTCTCCCATGACAACGCAGTATGCCAATCAGGACGAGAGCGTATCGGATAAGCTCAGGGAATACTACGTAGCTCGTTCCAGGGGTGGGGTCGGACTCATTACAGTTGAGGTCTGCACTGTAGACAAACCTCACCGTTATCAACCGCTATCTGTCGGCCTATGGGATGATAGCTTCATCAGTGGCCATAAGGAATTGACCAAGGCCATACATGCTCATGGTGCTAAAGCAGTGCCACAGATATCCCATCCTGGGCCGGAATCGCTGGCTCCATTCTACTATAAGGTTCCCAGCGTAGGCCCTTCAGAGGTCAAGTCCTGCATGACGCAGCAAGTCTGCCGGGAATTGAGCCTGGAGGAAATTCAGACGGTCATCGAGCAATACGGAGAGGCTGCCCGGAGGGCCAGGGAGGCCGGATATGACGGCATGGAATTACATGCAGCACACAGCTACATGCTGGCCGGGTCTTTTCTTTCGCCCCTTCGAAACAAGCGTACCGATGCTTACAATGGTTCTACCTTGGAAGGCCGTCTGAAGTTTGTATTGGAAGTTGTCCGGAGGATGAAGGCCAAGGCGGGTGAAGATTTTCCTCTTATCATTCGTATCTCCGGTGATGAAAGGGAGCCGGGTGGTCGCGACGTTGTTGATTCGCAGAAGATGGCCCCGATATTGGTTGAGGCGGGCGTTGACGCTTTTCATGTCTCGGGTGGTGTTATCGACCGGTACACCTCGGAAATCATCGCCGGTTCAAGCCATCCCAACGGGCTCAATGTTCCCGCTGCGGCTGCTATCAAGAAGGTCGTAAACGTACCGGTAATGGTGGTCGGCCGTATACATGACCCTTTGTACGCTGAAGAGATACTTCAGAAGGAAGAAGCTGATCTGATAGTGATGGGAAGACCAATGCTGGCTGATCCCGACCTTCCCCGTAAGGTGGCTGAGGGAAGCTTCGAGGATATACGCCAGTGCATTTCCTGTCAAAACTGCTTTGATTCATTGAATGATTTTGAGATGATGAGCTGTGCCGTCAACGCCATTACCGGACGCGAAGATGAATATAAGATGGACAAGACGGCCAAGCCCAAAAAAGTCATGGTAGTAGGCGCAGGTCCAGCGGGTATGGAAGCTGCCAGAGTGGCCGCCCTGCGCGGTCATCATGTATGGCTATATGACAGACAGCCCCTTTTGGGTGGTTCCCTCATGTTTGCCACAACGGTGCATCCTGACAATGACCCCTTCCTGGCTTACATAACTACCGCAGTCAGAAAGTTGCCCATTACCCGCAGGCTGGGTACGGCGGTCACTCCTGCCATCGTCGAGGAGGCAAAACCTGACGCTGTCATAGTGGCGGTCGGTCCTGAATTGACCACTCCCCGCATACCAGGGGACCAGCAACGGAATGTGTTCAGTGCTGCCGATTTCAAGCAGATGCTGGGCGGACGCTTGCAAGGTCCTGCGGCGGCAAAGCTGCCTATCTGGCAGAGACTGGGGTTGAGGCTGGGTATGCCGATTATTCGGCGTTTTCTGACCCCTGCACGTATCCGCCGTTTGACGCGGTACTGGATGCCGCTAGGAAAGAATGTAACCGTCATTGGCGGCGACTTGGCGGCCAGTGAGTTGGCTCTATTCGTTGGCGAAAGAGGCCGCAAGGTTACGCTGCTTACTCATGAAGCAAAACTTGCTCCCGAGATAGGTTCCAAGCGCCGTAGTGAAATGTTGAAACATCTTGATCAGGCAGGAGTGATTGTACACAAGGAGGCGAAGTGTGAGGGAATAACCCCTGAAGGTGTCACGTTAGTGAACAAAGAGGGTGCAAGAGAGACAGTCAGGTCCGATACGGTGGTAATTGCGGGCGAAGTCTCCCCGAATCTGGACCTGTACCATGCAATCGAGGAGAAAGTGCCCGAGGTGTACCTGGCTGGCGATTGTCGCGAACTAGGATTGATACGCAAAGCAACGGCCAATGCCATGGAAGTTGCTCACAAAATCTAAGTTTAGATGTGCCAGATTCCTAAACTACCTGGTGCCATTCGGGCTTGTCCTGGCAGGACCTTCCGACGAGCTTGGGGTGGAACGGGGGGATTACCAAGGAGGTTTATGAAATCATTGGAGAAGCTTTTCAGCCCCATCAGAATCGGCTCCATGGAAATGCGTAACCGGATTGCCATGGCGCCGATGGCTACGAATTACACGAACGAAGATGGCTCAATCTCAGACCAGATAAGAGATTATCTTGTCGCTCGTGCCAAGGGTGGTGCGGGACTTATCATACTTGAGGTCACCACAATAGATGGTACCTTCCCCTACGTGCCAAATACCATTGGGCTCTGGGACGACAAGCTGATTCCCAGCATGAAGGGGCTTGCTGATGCAATACATGCCCAAGGGGCTAGAGTGGTCCCCCAGGTATCACACCCGGGACCTGAATCCGTTTGCTTCCTCTATGGCGTACAGGCAGTAGGACCTTCGATTATCATGTGTCCCAGCCACAAGCAGTCTTGCCGTGAACTTGATATCGGCGAGATCAAGGGCATCGTGGACCAGTTTGCCGAGGCCGCCCGAAGGGCCAAGGAGGCCGGTTGTGATGGGATCGAGCTTCATGCAGCGCACAGCTATATGCTGCTAGGCTCATTCTTATCGTCACTTAGGAACAGGAGAGGTGACGCTTATGGCGGCTCAATTGAGAACAGGCTCCGGCTGCCCATAGAGGTTTTAGAGGCCATTCGTGCCAAAGTCGGTCCTGAATTTCCCATTATCATGCGACTTTCCGGTGACGAATTGACGCCCGGGGGTCGCGACATTGACGAAACGCTCTACATTGCTCCCATCCTGGCCGGGGCAGGCGTCAGCGCGTTTCACATCTCCAGTGGTACCTTTCCCTTCATGTCATGGCGTATTCTGCCGCCGACGGGGACACCCAGGGGCCTCAATGTGCGCTACGCGGCTGCAATCAAGGAGGTTGTGGATGTACCGGTACTTGCCGTGGGCAGGATAAACGATCCCAGATATGCGGAGCACGTACTGCAGCGTAATCACGCCGATGTCATTGTCATGGGAAGAGCACTATTGGCCGATCCCGAGTTGCCCAACAAGGCGGCTGAGGGCAGGTTCGATGATATAACCCCCTGCATTGGTTGCGGCCTCGGCTGCATAGCTGGCAGGGAGGGCGGCAGGCCCATGACTTGCGTGATGAACCCGAGCGTAGGCCGCGAAGCAGAAATGGTCCTCAAACCGGCGGCCAAGGCCAAGAAGGTCATGGTAGCCGGCGGCGGGCCGGCCGGATTGGAGGCTGCCAGGGTGGCCTGCCAGCGTGGCCATCAGGTAACCCTGTTTGAAAAGAGCGGTAAACTGGGAGGTCAGTTGAACCTTGCTGCGGTCCCGCCCATGAAACAGGAGATTACCAAGGCTACGTGCTTTCTCTCCATGCAGGCCGAGAGAAATGGAGTCGAGCTCAGGCTAAATACGGCGGTCACACCGGAGCTTGTAAGAGAGATAAAACCCGATGCACTGATTATAGCCACGGGCGGTGAGGCCCTGGTTCCCAATATCCCTGGCATTAGTGGGTCCAAGGTGGTATCGGCGCACGATATCCTGTCAGGGAATGTGGTCGTGGATTCCTGCAAAGTGCTGGTACTGGGTGGCGGCATGGTTGGGCTGGAAGTCGCCGAGTTCCTGGCTGATCGAGGCGATAATCCCACGGTGGGCTGTACTGACGTAACCGTCCTGGAAATGCTGGACAACGTGGGCATGGACATGGTACCGGAGGGACGGTTCCTGCTCATGCAAAGGCTGCGAGAGAACGGTGTCAAGATACACACTTCCACGAAGGTCAAAGAGGTGCTGGAAGACGGTGTGCGTACAGTGAATACCATCAAGGAACTGCAGCCCGACTGGACCATAATTTATAAGGAAGGGGACCAAGTGGGCGAGATCCGGGGTATGGACTCCATAGTTGTCGCCCTGGGGGCGAGTTCGGTTGAGGAATTGAGCAGCAAGCTGGATGGCAGTGTGGCTGAGGTTTACGTAATTGGTGATGCCAAACAGCCGAGAAAGGCATTGGAGGCAGTGGCTGAAGGCGCTGAAGCGGGCAGGCATATCTAGCTTGGTAATTGACAGTAATTCAGGTAAGAGGGCGTCTGACGGCGCCTCCTTGCTTTATATGGCCTTCGATGAAACCCTATTCTGACCGGACCAGATTAGCTCGATCATGATACCGCCCACCTTGTCCGTGTCCATGTAAGCGAAGGCGAATCCATCCTGGTTCCGGTATAAGACCGGCTGAAAACCTGCCCCGGCCATGCCTGCCAAGGCAGCCTCGAAGTCGTCAACCTGTATGCCCAGGTGATGAATCCCCTCTCCTTTGGCATCCAGGAACTCTGCATAGAGGTTGTTATCTCCCTCAAGAGGCTGGATCATTTCTATCTGCATTGCACCCGATTGCGCAAACCCAACCTTGATCTTCATATTGCCAGGTTTTCCCCGCAGGATGACACCATCCAGGTTCACGTCCAACATGGTAAAAGGTCCAATGCCAAAAGTGGAAGTGTAGTAGTCAGCCGTCTTCTGCAAGTCCCTGACAACAATGCCTATCTGGCTCACGGGCGGCAAGTCCGTCTTCTCCAAGCCCGCCATCATGTCTCCTCCTTGTGCCGATTAGCGGTGGTCCACAGTTCATTCGCCGCTTCTGCGGGAACTAGGCTTTCTCTACTTGGACCAGAGTTGTATTGGAACAGAAGGCCCCTCCAGGGGAGTGTTCATCACGAGTCAGGATGTTGCAGCATCCACCCCTGTCCACCCCATTTTCGTCGAGATTGAACCAGGCACCCTGGGGAATATCGACAACCCCGGGCATCAAGCGGTTCGTTACTCTGGCAGGAATGATCATCCTCCCTCGTCGATTGAAGACACTGACCATGTTCCCGTCGGCGATGCCCCTGGTCTGGGCGTCGATCGCGTTCATATAGATGGCTTGAGGTGTCACCTCCTGCAGCCAGGGTACGTTGTCGTACTGGGAGTGAGCGCGCCTTTTAGTATGGGTGGTTATGAGTTGCAGCGGGAACATGTGGGCCAGGGGATCGTTGCGGCTCTCCCAGGCCTCCAAATACTTGGGTACCGGCGGAATTTCCGGCTCCTGCATATCAGCCAATCGCTGGGAATATATCTCTATCTTGCCACTGGGCGTAGGGAATGGGTTATTGGCCGGGTCTTCTATCTGCTTGCTGAAGGCCACATGTGACTCAGGAAGCCTGAGCTTGTATATGCCATCGCGCTTGAAGGCATCGTAGTCCTTTACATCCCGGCTCCCACCGACAATTTCCCGCAACAATTCGTCCTCGGTCCTGTCATTATATCCGTCCAAACCCATGTGCTGCGCCAGTTCCATGCAGAAATGTAGGTGGGACCTGGCCTCGCCCAGCGGTTCGCAGGCTTGGTTCATGTAACCATAGAAGGGAGTAGCGCCGTCCAGTGCAATGTCGTTTTTCTCCAGGGAGGTGACCGCCGGGAGCACGAGGTCGGCAAACCGGGCTCCCGGTGTCATGAATTGTTCGAAACAAACAATAAATTCCAGTTTCTGCAGTGCCTCGATACCCTTGTTCAGGTTCAGATACTGGTTGGGGTAGTGAGTATCCACTAAGTAGAGCAGCTTATAGTCCGTTGGATAGCCGCCGGCTTTGCCTCTGATTATGGCATCCGACATTTTAGCCGTGTTGATTTGCCCTCTTCGCATGGCGATACCGGGGCCGGGGAGGGAGTTCTTCCGGGTGGGGGCATCAATCTCCACGGGATTGCGAGGAGACTTCAAGCCGCGTCCCAGGCTGAAGTGAGAAGTGGGTCCTGCCGTCGGCCATGACCTGCCTCCGGAAGTGCCGCCGGGCCGGCCGATATTCCCTGTCATGGCCGCCAGGGTTATGGCAGCGCGATGGTACTGTTCCCCGTAGGCCGTTCTACCCGGCCCAATACCCGTTATCAAGGCAGCGGGCTTGGTGGTGGCATACTCTCTGGCCAGTCCAGCGATAACGGCAGCAGGCACCGATGTAATGGCCTCGGCCCAGGCAGGCGTTTTGGCGATGCCGTCCTCATTTCCGAGCACGTATTTCCTGAAACGGTCGAAGCCGAGGGTATAGTTATCCAGGAATTGTTGGTCCTGCAGACCGTCACTTATCATAACGTAAGCCATGGCTATGAGCATAGCGGCGTCTGTGCCTGGCACTATTGGATGCCATTCATGAGCGAAGGTCGCCGCGGAGTCGGTGTAACGCGGATCAACGGAGATGATTCTTGCGCCTGCCTCCCTCGCTTGTGCCAGATACCAGGCAGTGTTCGTGTTTTGCACCGTGTTTGCCGGGTCCCAGCCCCACATTATGATCATCTTTGAGCTTAGGAAGTCGTCTCTGGTATTTCCAGTATCCACGGTGCCGAGGGTGGCCAGCTCAGCAAATAGACCGCCGTCGAAGGAAAAGGTACCCCACACATCTGAGCAACCGCCCAGCATGTTCAGGAGCCGGTAGTGGCATGTAGCGTTATGCAAGACAGAGGTATCGCCCCCGGACCATTTGAAGAGTATGGACTGTGGTCCATAAGTGTCCCTGACACGGACCAGTTGTCCGGCCATGATATCGAGGGCTTCGTCCCAGCTAACCCTTTCAAATCGCCCGTCGCCCCTGGCACCGGCGCGTTTTACTGGATGGAGAAGCCGATCTGGTGAATACAGCCTTTGGCGGAAGGCGCGGCCACGGGCACACGCTCTGAATTGCGGTTCATCACCGTCGTCTGTCTCGATCCTAGAGACAGTCCCGTCCTTGACATGGACCTTCAGGAGACAACCGCCACCGCAGTGGCTCGCGTGTGTGGAGTATATGGCCCTGGAAATCGCCTTGTCCTGCTTTTGCTGGTTATTGCTCATATCCCCTCCTGCAGCGAAACCGCAGCGTTCGCTGCCCGGTTGAGTAGTACATGCATAACCGGGTGACTGCTCCGGGCCCAGGCTTCAGACTCCTGTCCGGGGACCGGGCTATGCTTCTACAGACTGGGGTACGGACTTGGGTTTGGTTATCACTGCAGGTTGTACTTTGGAGTCATAAACAAGCCCCACGGCGTGGTGCAGCTTGCCGTATTTGGTCTCCATTTCCTCCAAAGGTCCCGCATCCAGAGCACGCATTGGGCAGCCGGTGACGCAAATCGGTTTCTTGCCTTCCGTCCAGCGTTCGAGGCAGAAATCGCATTTCTGCATGGTCGCAGCCTCTTCGGCACCGAACTGCGGGGCTTGGTATGGGCACGCTTCCAGGCATGACTGGCAGGAGTCCTTGCCCAGACATGCCTCTCGATTGACGATGACTATACCGTCCTCGGGGCGCTTGACTATGGCGTCGACCGGACATGCGGTCACGCAGGCAGGCTCGGCGCAGTGATAGCAGGGAGCGGCCAGGAAAGCAACGAAGGGATTGGGGTACTTGCCTTTTTCGATGGTGGATACCCGGACCCAATTAGCCGGCCCCGCTGGGATATCATGCCAGTCCTTGCAGGCTACGGCACAGGTGAAACAACCGGTACAACGGGTCTGATCGAAGTAGAAGGCTAGTTGCATGTTGTCCCTCCTTTTGGATACGCAATTCTATAGGAGTGGGCCTGACTTTTCAAATCTGGCCCAAGGCTGGAGACAAGTGTCATATTCTGGCAATTTTCATTCGGTTTTACTCGAACCAGATTTCGGTAACGCCCCGGCGGATCATGTTAATGGCTATTGCGGCCAGCAGGAGGCTTATTATCTTGCCCAAGGCATGTAGTCCGGGGGTACCCAGCAAACGGGCAATTCGGTTCGCCTGGGAGAACCCGGCCCAGGCAATCAGAAGGTTCAGGAGGTAAGCTATGATCACTACAAAGACGCCATAGAGTTCTATAAGCACAAGAATGGTTGTGAGGGTGGCGGGACCTGCTACGAGTGGCGTACCAATGGGGACTACACCCATTACATCGCCGGGTCCAACGTCGACTACGGATCCGGTTATGATATGCTTTATGGACAGAACGAGCAGGATGATGCCTCCGCCTACCAGGAAGTCAGCTGGCTCTATTCCAAGTACCGAAAAGATGAAAGAACCGAGTGCCAGAAAGCCCAGTCCCAAAGCGAAGGCAGTGATGAGAGCCAGGCGCAGAGTTCTTGCTCTCTCTCGCTCTTCTTCGTCCTTGGTCAGGGCAAGGATGAAGGGGATATTGCCAGGCACGTCCATGGCAACGAAAAGGGGTATAAAGGACAGTCCGATGTTGATAAAAAACTCGGTCATGGTAGCACCGGTTCCGGGGGGACTACAGTGTTATCTGGCTGGAAAACCCCCGGCTTACATGTGGAAATGTCCCCGTTTGTCCAGCAGCCTTGAGGAAGACGTTATTGAATCAACGCTGGCAGGGGTCTTATTGGTATTCGCCAGCCTCTTCCATCTGGGAGCGGGCTATTTCGATCCATTGCAGGTATTCGGTTAGAACACCTACCTCTCGAGATGCCTCGCAATCAACTGCGTACGGTTCCCCTATAAAGATTTTACCATAGTCTTCGACGGACCCCTCGGCAGGCTCGTTGATACCCATGAACTTTTGCCGGCCGTCTATTATGCCCAGATCGAAGGGTAGCGTGAAATAGAGATCGGCGATGACCTTGTCCATCCCAAGGTTAATGAGAGGTTCCCAGGGAGTCCCATTATCTCCTCTATATTTGCTGATCGGGAGGAGGCCCAAGAGGTTTCTGACGGAAAAATTGCCTTGTCGTGAGAAGACCTTGAAAGGGGCGACCGATATCAGATAATCGCAGTAAAGCAGAACGTTTGGCAACCAGAACGTGGACATGGCAAAAGGCCGGGGCAAAGGGTTCTCTACTTCCACCAGAACGCTGTCGTTACAGTCCAAGGTCAGGACCCTTGGAAAGTCATAGCTGAGGGCCCGGTAGAGCGGTTTCATCGGCTCCTGAAGGGGATTGCCTTCAAGGAGGATGATATCTGCCTCGCTGACTTTCCTTATCGAGGATATGACTCTCTGGAGGATATCCTTGCTAGTGGTAACTGGATAAGGATAAGCGTAACTGGCACATGGCTTAATCAGAATACGTCTCGCCCATTTAATACGGGGGGGTGGTTCAAAAGTGAAATCTTCGGACCTGTAGATCAACCTCTGCCTCTCTGTAGCGAAATATGCATACTTTCAACTTCTTCGATGCCCGGCAATGAATAAACCAGGTCCAGCAGGGTATCGCGCAGTCTAAGCTGGGCATGCTCATCGATTGACACCGGGACACTGTTGACAGTCAGTTCCAATCGGTCAGCGCTAGGCCACAAAAGAGCGTTCTCCAACATGAAATCGACCAGGGCCTTCGTCTGATCAAAAGAAAACTCGGGTACAGCCATGTTAAGAGGTTCGTCAGTAACGACTGCGAGCAATTCCTGGGAAGAGCAGGCAAGGCTGCCCGATTCCTTACGGTGGACCTCGATCTTAGGGAACCTGCCCTCCTTGTATCCCTCAAGAAGGACGAAGTCTGTGTCGTTGCAGGCGACATTTATTAGTTCTTCGAGATCGGTCTCGCGTGTCAATTGCTTAATGAGGGCCAGTTTATGGGGCGAACTCAAGAAAATTGTATCACTACCGGCTTCAGCAAATCGCCAGCTGTCTTTGCCAGCCTGGTCAATATCGAACGTATGCCTGGTATGTTTAATAGTGGCTAGCCTGTAGCCCCTGCTCTTCAGTTCTTTGATTACTCTTTCGAGAAGTGTAGTCTTACCTGAATTGGAATGACCGACAAAGGAAATAACGAGGGGCAAGAATACCTCCTTAAAGTATATTCTACCATCCCAGTCAATACGAATAAACGCCAACTATACTGCTGGGTACTGCCGTGGAGGCGCTAGCGTTAGAGCCGTATTGGGGCCTGCCTCAATGGACTGGGCGTGTTAGTACCTTGGAGTATGTCGGGCTTTCAGATAGCGACGTTTGACCTCAAGAGTATTGCTTGATAATCTTACTCGCAGCCACGACGAAGCATGTAAACGAATCTTGAAGGTACAGGGGCCTTGCCGGCAAATGCTCCGCATCTGTCCAGGTTTAGGTTCTCGGCCGGAATTCGTACACGGCAAAAGATCTTAATCAGGCTGGATGCGGTACAGATAGAACAGCGCATATTTCCGGCAGAAGAATGTAGGAGGAATGCACATGGTTCTCGATAGGTTTTCGCTCCATGGCAAGGTGGCTGTTGTCACTGGCGCTGGCAGGGGAATAGGAAAGGGAATAGCTCTGGCGTTTGCCGATGCCGGGGCCGATGTTGTATGTGTCTCGCGAACTACCAGCGAGATCGAGGCTGTGGCGGCTGAGATAAAGGACAGGGGGAGGAGGTCCCTAGCCGTAACGTGTGATGTTACAGATGGAGATCATGTGGAAAATATGGTGAAAGCTGCCGTACACGAGTTTGCTCGCATCGATATTTTGGTCAATAACGCGGGTGGTGCTTCCTACCGGCCGTCGATGCAATTGAGCCAGCGGGCCTTCGAGGCCATATTCCGTATCAATCTCCTGAGCGTGTTTCTTTGCTGCAAGGCGACGGCCAAGGTGATGATCGAGCAGAAATCCGGTGCCATAGTGAACATCTCTACTCGCGACTCGATCATACCCTGTCCCGGAATGCTGGCCTATGGTGCCGCTAAAGCAGGAGTTAATTCCCTTACCAGGACACTGGCCTGGGAACTCGCCCCTTATGTACGGGTGAACTGCATCTTACCCGGTGGCGTCCTGACGGAGGCCAGTGCTCCCCTGCTGGAGCCGGTGAAGGACAAGCTCATAGCCGGCACGCCGCGTGGTCGCATGGGAATCCCTCAGGACATCGCCTTGGCGGCATTATATCTGGCATCCCCGGCATCCGACTGGGTAACCGGCCGGATTTTTGAGATAGACGGCGGTATAGAGTTCGTTCACCTGGATGTCCAAGATATGATGAGTCCCCGGCAGACTTGAGGTGCGTGATACGCTTGCCCCTTACATGGCCCTCTCTCCAACAGGAAGTTGACAGGTACGAACATGTGTCGCAAATTTACTGTTAATTGGCCTTATGTTACAATCGGACGATAGGCAGCAACGAGGACCAGCTTTGACCGGGTTAAGAGAAAGCTATGATGCTATTGTAGTAGGTGCGGGTATAGGTGGGCTCACCGCCGCCTCCCTGCTGGCCAAGAACAAGAAGAGTGTTCTCGTATTGGAGCAGGGAAGCAGGCCGGGAGGTTATTGCAGTTCCTTTGAAGACCGTGGTTGCACCTTCGACGTCGGCCTTAGTTACCTGCTCGGATGCGAGCTGGGTGGGGGCATCTATGAGATACTGGACGAATTGGGCCTAAGGGACTGCATAGAGTTTGTCCGCCTGCGCCCGGCCATTCGTATCATCGGCAACAACTACGATGTGAGTGTGGGCTCTGCTTCGGACCTGGCTGACACTCTGGTAGGCCTCTTTCCCATGGAGACGCCGTCCATACGGCAGTTCATGGGTGAATGCCGGGCCGTAGCTGATGAAACCAACTCGCTATCGAAGAAACTGCCTGACGCCATGGACCCGGGCTCAAGGACAGCCTTCAAGCTCTTCTCTTTTCTTCGTTACAGGCGGACCTGGCTATACGGCAGAAAATCTAGGCAGGAGGTAGTGGAGGGCTTCTTCAGGGATCCGACGTTGCGGGTTATAGTCCTCTCCATGCTGACCCATTTCGATCCGGGCGTCATGGCTCGCCTGTCAATGGCGGAACTGGGCACCAAGGAGGATTTCTATTATCCGAAGGGCGGCGCCCAGAGTCTGGCAGAAGTGCTGGTTGATGGACTCAGGCGGTTCAAGGGCGAATTGGCCCTGGGAACCAGGGTGGACAGGATCATGGTGAAGGACCACCGGGCTTGGGGTGTCACTCTACATGATGGGCGGCAGATCGAGGCAAGGTACGTAATATCGGACGCCGATGCCAAGAGGACATATGTTAACCTGGTGGGTGAGGAACATCTGAAATCCAGGTTCAAGCGGAAACTGGAGCTTAGGCCCATATCCAGGTCGGGATTCATCGTGTCCCTGGGCGTCAGTCTCAATCTAAAAGCCATGGGTTTTGATGGAGCCAGTATAGTGTACAATCCGGTGGACGACATTGAGGAGCTCTATGGGGTGGACCCGTCTGTATGCACACTTAATATCAATTTGCCTTCCATTAACGAGCCATGGCGGAGTTGGGGCAGTACAACAGCGGTCCAGATAAAGGCTGCATTGCCTTATAATGCTGTTGATGACTGGGCGAGTCATCAAGAAGAAGTGGCGGATGCTATGATAAAGTCCGCGGCAAACGTGATTCCTAATTTGGCCAAGCATGTAATAAGCAAACATATCATGAGCCCTCCCGCTTTGGAGGAAGCAACGGGAAATAGCCAGGGAGCCGTTCTTGGCTGGTATCCGTATCCTGGAAAGCATAGGGAAAGTCATAAGACGATAATTCGAAATCTGTACCAGGTGGGACAGTGGAGTTTGCCCGGTGGTGGCGTGCCCAGCGCTTTCATATCAGGCAGAAACGCTGCCCGGCTGGTAATGAAGGGCAAGTAGCAGGGAGGTTGACATACCATGCCCATATATGAGTTTGGATGCAAGAGTTGTAAACGCAAGACATCTGTGTTCGTACGCAGTTTCTCGCCGCCGGCGCAGGTTGTATGTAGCAAGTGTGGTAACTCGGACACCGTGCGCATTTTTTCGACCTTTGCCAGGGTGAAAACCGACCAGGATGTTTACGAGAGTGTACTGGGCGACTCGCAACTGGTCAATCGTATGATGGCGAACGACCCCAGCGCTCTGGTAGAGTGGTCTCGCCGTATGGAGGGGTCCAGCATGGAGAAGGATTCCGAATACGGTGAAGTGCTTGAGAAGCTGCAGAGCGGCGAAGATTGGGGCAAGGTGGCTGGAGAGTTCCAGGAAAGTCATTTTGGTGGTGGGGACGATTCCGGCATGGAGGACTGATACCTGATGCCTGTTTATGAATACGTTTGCGGCCCCTGTCGCAAGAAGACCAGCGTTTTCGTCAGAAAGATCGGCGATTCCGTCGAGCCTGCGTGCCCAACATGCGGGGGACGGGATATGACGCGCATCTTCTCCAGTTTCGCCTATCATAAGTCCATGGCCGCCATACATGAGCAATCGGGTCCGCCTGATGCTGCCGGGCCTGATTACTATAAGGATCCCCGAAATATTGGCCGGTGGACCGAAAGGAAATTCCAGGACTTCGGCATGGAGGTGCCTTCCCAGGTACAGGAGATGATTCAATCAGCCCGAGAGGGCGAACTGCCCGGTCCTGTCAAGGACCTGCAGCCGGGACTGTCCGAGGTCTAGTTGCTGCGCATAATCGATGCTAACTTGGACCGTGCTGGTGAAGGTTTGCGGGTGTTGGAGGACGTTGCACGTTTCCTGCTCGATGCCCCTGTTCTCAGCCGGCGACTGAAGGTGCTGAGGCACACCATTCTCAAGGGTTTCCGGTCCATGGAGGACCAGCTTCTGCGGGCTCGCAATGTGGAATCGGACACCGGTGCGTTTTCCCCATCGCCTGAAGGCACAAAGTACGAAGATGTCGTGGCCCTTGTCAAAGCTAATGGACGGCGCGTTCAGGAGTCGTTACGGGTACTCGAAGAATTGGCCAGGCTTGGAGGACCATCTTTGCCGTCTCCGCAGCAACTGGAGAAAGCCCGTTTCGAAACTTATGAACTCGAACAGGCAATCATTCTCGCTCTGTGGCGGGATGAGCGCCGGAAGGGCATGAATGGTCTCTATTTGGTACTGGATATCGCCTGTCTGCATGGGCGCGATCCTCTGGTGGTAGCGGAACAGGCCATCGCTGGCGGAGTCAGAGTGCTGCAACTTCGTGATAAGCTCTCCGGAAGAGGCGGTTTAATCGAACTAGCCCGCGGCCTGAAGGCCATATGCGAGCGGAACAATGTCCCCTTTATTGTCAATGACTACGTAGACCTTGCTTTGGCTGTAGACGCTCACGGGGTGCATCTGGGCCAGGACGATTTTCCTGTCAGCGAAGCCCGGCGGTTGCTGCCTTCTGATCGATTGGTTGGGTGTTCAACAGGGTCTCTGGCTGAGGCTGAGAAAGCACAGGAACACGGTGCTGACTACATCGCCGCCGGAGCCGTTTTTCCAACAAAAACGAAAGATCGTGCGGTGTTGGGACTTGAGCGGCTTGGCGAAATAGCGGCTGGGGTGCGGGTGCCTGTGATCGGCATCGGCGGTATCAATGAAAACAATGTGCATTTGGCTATGGGTATGAATATAGCCGGTGTGGCAGTTATCAGTGCCATCCTTGAGGCGGCTGATACTGAAGAGGCGGCTCGAAGGCTTGCCGGAAAGATTGACCTCGGAGTGGGGAGAATGGAGAAATAGTTGCCAAGAACGACAGCAAACCTGGATGAGATAGCAGAGAAAATACGTAATGACTTCGCCGCAAAGGACGCTGCAAGAGAGAAAGCTCTTCGCATGTGCCGGGAGGCCATTCGCCACAGCGCCAATGCCATCCGGGCCGTGCACAGAGGCGAATTCGAAAATACACGAGAAGCCCTGGGCACCGCTTCCTCACTTCTACAAAATGCGTCAGCGGTCCTGGCCGACCACGGGCAGTTGCTGTACAGCGGATTCATGCATGATTCCCAGAAGGAGTATGCAGAGGGCTGCATCACTCTGGCCCTGGCCGTCGGCGAGGGACTGCCCAGCTTGGAGGAGCTTGGTGTTGGTTCCGCTGCCTACCTGCACGGTCTTGCGGAGGCCGTGGGTGAGATGAGGCGCTATTTGCTGGATACTATTCGCAGGGGCGACCTGTCCCGGTGTGAGAGTATTCTGGCGGAAATGGACGAGATATATACGGTGCTGGTGACCATGGACTTCCCTGATGCACTGACATACGGACTGCGGCGGGCCACCGACGTAACCAGGGGTATCTTGGAGAAGACCCGCGGCGACCTGACGGTTATCATCAAGCAGAAGGAGCTAGAGGAGAAACTGAACCGGCAGGTATAACAGCGACGGGCAGGGCTCCAACTACTTCACCCCCTGTCTCGTCTGTATCGGGACCAAGTACGGGCAGTGTAAGATAGAAGGCTCTGCCCTTGCCAATCTGACTTTCGACCCAGATCCGGGCATCGTGTCTTGAGTCCTTGGCAGTCAGGTTGAGGTCCGGGTCTGACTTCAATTGCTGGCAGACCATGCACCCGTCTTCATAGGCCATCATCACATCCAGAAAGACCGCCCACGTTGTCAATGGGGCCGTCGCTGATTGACCCGGCTTGGACGAGACTGGGGCTTGGGGGGCGCTTTTCATTACGAGAGCATGCAAGCTACCAGCAAAGCAAAGGAAAATATGGGCGGGGTCTGGGTGCTAGTGCCTGGACACCGGCGGGGATTTGGAGTACAACTTCATGAAGGACAATTCGTGGAGAGCCCGAGCTTGATTGTTCATGAGCAAGCCTGGACGGCTGTAGAGGCTTGATGCTATCGATTGTCAGCAGTGCGACAGTTGCCGCTGGTGGATTTGCCGGTACCATTGCGCGGTTTGGTCTTAATCAAATATCGACCTCCAGCGCTTTTCCCGTGGGCACTCTTATTGAGAACTTGCTTGGGAGCCTGCTCCTGGGACTGCTCATCGGCTGGCTGGCATACAGGACGATGCCGGAACCATTGCGAGCTGGGCTTGGGGTTGGCTTCTGCGGAGGTTTTACTACCATGTCTACCCTTGCCTCCGACCTGGTCTTTCTTGCTGACAAGGCGCCGGGCTTTCACTCGGCCATGTACCTGCTGGGCTCGCTTCTGGGTGGGATTATCTTTGCCCTCTTCGGCCTCTGGCTCGGCCGTCGATGGGGAAGCAGCGTTGGAATGCGCAAGAGGGGAAAGTCACGTTGGACATCCTGATAGTAGGCGCCGGTGGTGCTGCGGGTGCCGTTCTCCGCTACTGGCTGGCGCTGTTTCTAGTCAACAGGGTGCGATTGCGGGCACTGCCCGTGACAACTCTGACGGTAAACTTGCTGGGTTCCTTCGCTCTGGGAACCGTGCTGGGCTGGCTATTCGCCTCCATTCCCAGCGGCGACGATATCCTGGCGGACCGCATGGCTGTTTTTCTGGCTGTTGGGTTGTGTGGCTCATTCACGACCTACTCCACCTTTGCCGCAGATACGGGATATCTCCTGCGCTATCGTGACTACCGGACCGTTGCAGCGTATGTCTTCCTGACCCTGGCCGGGGTGGTGGCTGCCTTTCTAGGCGGATTTGTGCTGCTGCGATGAGTATGGCAGTCTGCCGGACCCATATCGGTACGACGAAGGCGTTTGTAGGCAAGTCTAAAGCCGCAGGAGTGCATTGGCTATGACGAAGTAGAGGACCACCCCTGAAACGTCCATGATAGTGGTTACCAGCGGAGCTGAGGCAACTGCGGGGTCTACGCGCACCAGCCTGAAAAGGAAGGGCAGTCCTCCGCCCACCAGGGCAGCCAGGGTAGCGATCGCCGCCAGGGTGACGCCCACCACAATTGCCACCTGGACATTCCCTTCACTGAGCACCATTCCCAGGCAGAAGGTCAGTAATCCCAGGATAGCAGCCAGCAGCAGCCCCACAAAGGCTTCACTCCCGAGGGTCTTTGCTGCTCGCCCATGGTTGATCTCTCCGGTAGCCAGACCCCGGATGACAACTGTTGAGGACTGGGCTCCGATATTGCCGCCTGTATCGATGAGCAAAGGAATGAAGGCTGCCAGTATGGCCGCTTGCACCAGGAGTTCTTCTTGCGCCGCGATCAGCGTGCCGGTGACATAACCGACGCCAATCAGGATCATCAACCATGGCGCCCGACGCCAGGTCCTGACAAAGGGGTTGGCGCGAAAATAGGCACGCTCCGTCATGGGGACGGCACCGTACCGGTAGATGTCCTCGCTTGCCTCCTCCTGAACAATGTCCAGCACGTCGTCATAGGTGACGATTCCCACCAGCCTGTCTTCACTATCTACCACCGGCACAGCCAGCAGGTCATAGTCACGCAGTATCCTGGCCACCTCTTCCTGATCGGTATATGTGGAAACGGACTTCGGAGCCGGTTCCATGATTTCACCGACCAGCGCTTCCCTCCGGGCCAGGACAAGGTCCTTCAACGAGGCCGCCCCAACCAGGTGCCGCTGCGCGTCGGTCACGTAGGCGTAATAGACCGTTTCCTTGTCAGGAGCTATTCTCTGGATGCGGTCCAGGGACTGGGCCACAGTCATACTGGCCCTCAAATCAACGAAGTCTGGAGTCATCACCCTTCCGGCGCTGCTTTCCGGATATCCAAGCAGTGCCAGGGTCGACTCCCGTTGTGCAGGAGACAGTAGCCGGATAAGGCGCCGGGCCACGCCGGCAGGGACCTCGTCAAGTAGCCTGGTACGATCGTCCGGCGACATGCCGCTGATCAGTTCGGTGGTCTTATCATCAGTGAACCCCTTGAGGAGTTGCTGCTGCTCTTCGCTGTCCATTTGCTCGAAGACTTCAACGGCAGCGCCTTTTGGCAATAGACGGAAGAGCAGCACTCTCTCTTCGGGCGATGAGTCTTCCAGTAAATGAGCGACGTCCACACGGTTCATATCTATGAGCATGCGACGGAGCATATCGAAATGTCGCTCTCCAAGGAGGTGCTTGACCGCTTGCCGGAAATCGTCCGAGGTCTGTTCTGGGACAATGGCCTGACCGCCGGGTGCATCGGGGCCGAGCATCTCAGAGACGGCGACGGCGGCTTCCGGTGGCAGCAACTGAAGAGCGCGGACGCGCTCCTCCATGGGCAATTCCCGCAGCATAGGAGCAATATCCTCAGGGGGATACCGGCTGAGCAAAACCCTGGCGGCTTCTAGATCGTTAGACTGGAGCAGGTTGAAGAGTTCTTGGCGCATGACTGACCTCCTGTTTAGCCAGGAATCACGTCAACGCGCAAACCCCTCCTGCCACGCGGGGAATGGAGTGGAGTTCCCGGGATGTCGCAACTCCCGGCTCAAGCTACGGTAAAGGGACATTGTGATATGTTCAGGAACCGGTCCGGACGTACTACTATCACCGGCTTCCATCGCCTCTACCTCCTTTCGCCTTGGTATGCGAACATCACCTGGGTGTCGGTAGCCCTGGTCTTGCCGGAGCCCCTGGGAGTAACTGCCTCATTGCAACCCAGTCCCAAGCCGGGAAGACCCTTGTTAGGGAAACCCTGGTTTATGATAGCATGCAGAAACTCCTCTGACAAGCTTATATCCTCTTGCCGGCGCATCTTTTCCCGGCATAATCCGTTGACATGATCAGGCCCAAGCACAGCAGGTGCTTGATTTGGAGATTTGCTTCATATATACTCCATACATTGCCGGGCTATGGCTGGGCATGTGAATTGCGGAACTCTGCTTGGGAACGGGCACGATTATCACGTAGATGGTAAAAACAAAGATCCTGGTGGTAGATGACGATGCTGGCCTGCAGAAACTTGTTCGCGTCAACCTGGAAGCCAGGGGATATCATGTTCACGTGGCATCTGACGGGGTGGCCGGACTTGACTGTTTCCAGAAAGAAGATCCTGCACTTGTTATACTCGATGTGATGATGCCTGGGCTCGATGGTCTGGAGGCTTGCAGGCGCTTGAGGGCTGGTTCGGACGTACCCATCATAATGCTTACCGCCCGGGACCGCGAAGAGGATGTGATCAAGGGCCTGGAGTGCGGAGCCGACGACTACGTTACCAAGCCCTTTAGCGTGGATATTCTGCTGGCCCGGGTGCGGGCCGTGCTGCGGCGTACCAGGTTTCCCGAGGAGATGCCTCAACCCTCTTTTGTCTATGACGATCTGGTCGTAGATTTTGAGCAGCACCGGGTGACCATAGCCGGACGGGAGGTAGAGTTGACGGCAACCGAGTACAAGCTTCTCTCCCTGCTGGCCCGTAACGCTGGTAGAATCCTGACTCAGGACCAGTTGCTGGAGAAGATATGGGGATGGGAATACCATGGCGAGCGCCATATTCTGCAGGTGGCTATCGCCCGGTTGCGCCAGAAGATCGGGGATGATCCCCACAATCCGAAATACATAGTCACTAAGGTAGGCATAGGTTATACGTTCCGTAAACCTGCCTCGGTTTGATCCAGCCCGACCCTGGCCTCCTTAGTTTTCTACAGCGGCAGCTGATCGAGATAGGCCCCGTAATCGATATGGCAGTTGGTTGCTGCTGCAGCAGCCCGCTGTATCTCGGATAGCAGGTACAGCAGAGAATATCCCCCGATCTTGGGTTCCGTAGGCACACATCCAAAGAGCAGGAAGGAGTTGGGCTGTAATTGACAGCCGTCTGCTGTCAAAGCCCCCTGCTCGCCGGTGCGCATGATGCCATAACGATTGTTGACGATAACCAGGTTCGGTCGGGCGCTATCCGCCACCTGGTTCTCTGAATAGAAACGGTCTATTTCGTCCAAGACCTCCTCCGGATCCGCACCATCGAAGGCGAATACAGCCCTGACCATCATATTGTTCTGCACCTTGCCGGCAAAGAGTATGCCCAGTCCCGGGGGGACCTCCGGCATTACCGGGATGGAGGCTATCCTTTGCAGGGCATCGATACAGGAGTGACCGTCCAGCCTCTCCTCCAGGACAATGCTGGCATGGCAGCCTTCCAAGCAATGGAAATTCTTGGGTGGGTGTTGGTAATGCAAGGCAAGGTCTGAGCTTACCGCCAGGTCTATGGAAGCGGAGACATTGCCCTCTGAATCAAAGATATGGCTCTCTCCGGTGACGTGCAGGCGGGGAGGCAGATGACTGGCAAGGAAATGCTTGAGCAGGTCCTGCCTGCGTGCGCTGTCGGATGCAGGAAATACCTTGGAAGCCTGGTCGGTATTTTCCAGGGCCTTTGCCATTTTCTGGTAATGGTTCAAAAGGTTCTCGTAGATATCCATAGACCACTCTTTCTCTCTGGTTCATGCTATAAACAGTTAGAATAGTATAGCAGCTTTATCTTGGACGCCAAAGGGATAATTGAGTCTTATTGACTTTGTATGGTACTATTGTTGCCATGAGCCTACGTGACTTAAGGCAACAGCGCATGCTGACCCAACGCGAAGTGGCGGAACGTGCGGGTCTAACCATCACCACTTTGTCGCGCATCGAGAACGAGAAAGTTATACCCACCTTCCGGACGATTCGCAACCTGGCCGCTGTATTTGATATATCGCCCCAGGAGATGCGTGATATCCTGGTCGGCAATCAACTCCCACTCTGGACCTCAATAGTCCCGGAAGACGGCTTCGAAAAGGAGCTTCACTAGTTTTCGTACGAGAATTACAGGCGAAATTACAGGGGATGTCCCCGGCAAAGTCGCAACTGATAAGAAGGGATTCTTTTCTGGTCTTGGACCACGCAGTCCCGGGCAAGCCATGCATTATGGCGAAAAGGCAGGTAGGACAGGCATGAAAGCAGCCGAGGTATCCAGCATCACCAAGTCTTTCAAGGATACCACAGTCGTCCAAGATGTTTCCTTCGATCTCGTCAAGGGCGAAATACTGGGCATGGTGGGCCCCAACGGCGCCGGCAAGACCACCACCATCAGAATGCTCATGAACATCATCAGGCCCGATTCGGGCCGTATCACCGTCCTGGGTGAACCCCTTGAAGACAAGACCAAGGACCTCATCGGTTATCTGCCCGAGGAGCGAGGCCTCTACCGCAAGATCAGCGTCCTCGAATCGCTGACGTATCTGGGAACCCTTAAGGGAATGAAGGCATCGAAGGCCGGCCAGGAGGCGGTAAGGCTTCTCGATCGGGTGGGTATGGCCCCGCACAAGGACAAGAAGATAGAGGAGCTTAGCCGGGGCATGGGCCAGATTATCCAGATTGTGGCTACCATCCTGCACGACCCCGAATTACTGGTTCTGGACGAACCCTTCTCGGGATTGGACCCGGTCAATGTCCAGATGTTGAAGGACCTGGTCTTGGAATTGAAAGCGCAGGGCAAGGCTATTATTCTCAGCACACATGACATGAACCAGGTGGAGGAGATCTGCGACCGGGTCATCATGATACACAAAGGACGGGTAGTCCTCTACGGTAACCTTGCTGAGGTCAAAGGGTATCACCGGGGCAACTCGATACTGCTGGAGTGCGATGTCTTGCCTGACGAGGTCAAAGCAATGGTCGATGTGAAGGATCGGGGCCGTTACGTCGAACTATTGTTGAAGAATAATGTGTCGACCCAGGATGTTCTCGAGTCCCTGGTGAAGCAGGGATCCAGGGTGGACCGCTTCGAAGTAGCTACGCCGTCGCTGAACGAGATATTCATACAGCAGGTCAAAGGGGGTTGATGAGCAAGGCTCTGATAATCCTGCGCCACGAATTCCTGCAAACCCTGAAGAAGAAGTCCTTCTTGCTGACGACTCTGGCTTTGCCCCTTCTGGCATTTCTGGCATTAGGTATCTACCAGCTTGTTGAAAGCCGTACCGCACCCGCTTTGCCGGAGGAGATGAACATGGGTTACGTGGATGCCACCGGCTTGCTCGATGATCATCAGGAACAGGGGCTGGTGTTGTTTATCCCGTATGAGACCGAGTCCCAGGCAAGGACAGCCTTGTTGCAGGGCGATATCGATGAGTATTTTGTGATTCCTGACAACTACATCGAGACCGGCCTCATAATCAGATACGCCGAGGAAGCGGGGCCCAGAACTTCCCCTGCCATAGTCCAGATGGTCGACTTCCTGCGCTTGAATCTGGCTTCCGGTGATCTCGAGCCTGCTATCATGGAACGCGTGAACCGTCCGGCGATCCTTGAGTCCTATCACCTGGACGAGCAAGGCGAGGTAGTGCCTGCCAGGGATGAAATAGCGGACATGCTTCTTCCTTTCATATTGGCCATGGTCTTCTATTTCGCCCTGTTTTTCTCGGCCGGTTTCCTGTTTCAGAGCGTCACCGAGGAAAAGGAGAACCGCATACTCGAAGTTCTGGTCTCCTCGGTCAATACCCGGCAACTGCTGGCGGGCAAGATATTGGGACTGGGGGCGGCCGGCCTGCTGCAGGTGGCTGTATGGCTGGTGAGCCTATTTCTTCTTACCCGGGCTGCAGCCATGAGCATTCCGGCGCTCGAAGGCATTACACTTCCCGCCAGCCTGCTGGCCTGGGCGGTTGTCTATTTTGTGCTGGGATACATACTATTTGCAGGCCTCTATACAACCGTGGGTTCCATAACCCCCACAGCGAGAGAGGCGCAGTCTCTCTCTACAATATTTGTCTTGCCGGTGGCGGTTCCCCTGTTTGTTTGGGTCTATATAATGGAAAACCCGGCGGCGGCGCTGACCAGAGCCCTGACTCTGTTTCCGTTGACTTCTCCGATGACGGCAATGATGCGACTGCCCGGAGAAACGATGCACGTCTGGGAAATCGCCCTAAGTCTGATCATTCTCCTTTTCTCAGTTGGCCTAATATTGTGGTCTGCTGCAAAGATATTTAGAATCTATATGTTGATGTATGGCAAGAGGCCGGCGTTCAGGGAAATCATTAGAAATGTGAGGAGTGAGTAGGTATGGAGCGCATATTAACTTCCATCGATGTGGGCACCTCCAAGATATGCACGGTGGTTGCCAAAATGCGGGACGGCCGTATAGTCGAGGTCCTGGGCAAGGGTGTCGTGCCTTCGCACGGAGTCCATAAGGCCATAGTACTCGACATTGCGGAGCCGACCGCCGCCATAAAGGAGTCGGTTGCTGAAGCGGAGCGAAGCAGCGGCACGGAGGTGAAATCGGCCTTCATAGGCATAACCGGCCACCATATCGGTGCCTATAATAACCGCGGGGCCGTAGCTATTAATCGTCGGGACCACCGTATTACGCAACGGGAAGTTGACAGGGTCCTGGCCTCGTCGAAATCGCTCCCCATTCCTCCCGAGAAGCGAATCATTCATGCCATTCCGAGACAATATTTCCTTGACGGCGAAGAAGTCATCGGCAGTCCCTTGCGGCTACATGGTTACAAGCTGGAAGTCGACACCCACATTGTCACGGCCGGGGTGACCTTTATCCAGAATCTGGCCAAGTGCGTGCAGGGTGCTGGGATCAGTGTATCCGACCTCATTCTGGAATCGCTGGCTTCGGGAGAAGCCGTACTGGAGGATGAGGAAAAGGAAGCCGGCGTTGTCTTGGCGGACATCGGGGCTGGGACCACGGATATAACGGTGTTCAAGCGAAGGGCTATCTGGCACAGCCGGGCAATCTCCCTGGGTGGCTATAACGTGACCAAGGACGTGGCCATAGGTCTTGAGGTACCCTTCAGTGTTGCAGAGGAGCTGAAGATCAAGCATGCGGGCATCTATCCGGATGAGAGCAAGTCCAAGGAGATTCCCTGGGGGCCGGAGGGCCGGCGCACGGTCAGGTATGAAGACCTGTCCCACATAGTCCGTGCCCGGCTGGAGGAGATAATAAGCCTGATTTTTGCTGACCTACCCCGGGCTGATTGGGAGACATGGGAGCCGACGGTGCTGGTCCTGTGTGGCGGCACAGCCAATTTACCGGGTCTTGACAGGCTTGGTGAGGGGATTCTGGGCCAGCGCGTGCGCATAGGGCGGCCCACGGGGTTGCCGCAGGGCGTGGGCCAGTTCGAAGACCCTGCTTATGCTACAGGAATTGGTCTTCTATTATGGGGGGCCAAGTATGGCTATGCGGGTAGGAACAATAATGTTGAGAGCGTAATCAAGCGCTTCTTCGCCCAGTTGGGCAGGTGGCGGCTGAGCATAAACTGGCCGCGGATAAGCTTTGGTGGATCAAGAAACGGGCGTCGATTCTAGGGGTGGAAGTGCTGGTGCCGAAGGTCGGGATCGAACCGACACGGGAGTCGCCTCCCAACAGTTTTTGAGACTGTCGCGTCTACCTATTCCGCCACTTCGGCTGGAGCGGAAGACGAGATTCGAACTCGCGACCTCCTCCTTGGCAAGGAGGCGTTCTACCGCTGAACTACTTCCGCGCTACCTTCCCGCTAGGTCTCGGTTTTGCTCCCTGGCACTCATGCCCGTGAGGAGCTGAATCCGTTCCCGGCACTGGGCTATATTTTACCGCCTTTGAGCAACATCTTCAACCGTGATTTCTGCGGCAAGGACTGAGTGCCGCACCCACCTCACTCAAAGGCCGGGTCAGGAGAGAGGTGGTCTCAGCCGGCGGCTTCAGAGGAGCTTCCGCCGGGGTTGTGTGAGTAAGCCAGGTACTTATGACGGTTCATCACAGAGCGTATGTGGCGATGAGGTGAGCCACCACATATGCCGCAACAGATATTGCCAGGCCCGTTCCGTACTTCAGGAGGGTTCTTCTTCGTTCTTCACCAATTCTTCGTTTCTGATACTCCAGCAGAGCGGCTTTCTTGTCAACGACGGCATAATAGACGTCTCACAATTCGACAGTGATCTGGCCGTATTCCTCCAAGTTGCTCTCCGTAATTGACGCAACATTCTTTTCTTTCTTAAGATCAGGGATTCGTTCAGATAATATGCGGGTCATTCTTGGACATTTCTTTTCTATCTCAGCGACTTACTGCATGAATTCCATATAGAAGGACTTGAACATCCTTGATCTTGCAAGTACGGAGGGGGATCCGTGTGAAATTGCGCCGGAAAAAATGGTGCCGAGGACCAGAGTCGAACTGGTGACACGCGGATTTTCAGTCCGCTGCTCTACC
>PUNJ01000087.1 GCA_003551705.1 Chloroflexota bacterium
GATCCATCAGAGTGGCGCCGTAAGCGGCCTGTGGTGATGGAAGAGATATACCGGCTGGGCGTTGCCCTGGGTGGAGTAATCTCTGGAGAGCATGGTCTGGGTTATGAGAAGAAGGGTTATCTCCACCTGGCTGCGGACGCAGAAGTGCTTCGGCTGATGCAAGGGATAAAGAAGGTATTCGATCCCCAGAATATACTCAACCCCGGCAAGGTCTTCGATCAGGTCTAACTTGAGGGCTCTTTGTCGGCCTTGTGTATGGCTGCCGCACCAAACATCAATCGCTGGAAACTAACCCGTCCGAAACCTGATTCGCGCAGAATGACTGCAAGGTCCTCGGCAATGTAGAAACGGGGTATGGTGTAGGCGAGGTAGGCATAACCCGCTTTGGTGCGGGAAATCAGCGATCCTATCGGTCTGACGCTGATACCGACATAGAGGTGATAAAGCCGGCGTATCAGGCTAGAAGAGGGCTGGCTGGTCTCCACGCTTACATAGCTCCCGTCAGGCCTGAGGATTCTCGCGAACTCGGAGAATGACTCCATTAGGAGCCTGCGATTGACGTTCATGTTTCGGGTGGCGTAGGAACTGGTCACGATGTCGAACGCATCTTCTCTGAAGGGCAGATGCTTGGCATCTGCAAGGATGAAGTCGATATACTGGGCTTCAGGCTTCTGCATGGCGATCTTGAGCATGGGCAAAGAGAAGTCTGCAGCCACCACCATGCTCGTACCTCGCGTTTGCCTGGTCAGATAGGCAGCCATCTCTCCGGTACCACTACAAATGTCCAGGCAACGACGCGGTCCGGAGTTTGCGGCCAGCCGGGCCGCTTTGCGCCGCCAGATGATGTCCATGCCGAAGGTGATCACATGGTTGATCAATTCGTACCTCTGGGGGACTTCGAAGAAGATCTTACGTAATGCCTTGCTCATGTGTTACGGTTTCTCTCTTACGGACACGTGTGGCATGTTTAAGGCAGTATATGTTGTGCGGAGGCAGCACGTCAATGAGTACAGGCTGACGCCGTTGTTCGGTGACTTGAGCAAGTAAGTTTTTGTGCAGGCCTTGTAAAAATCAGTACGATTCTTGTAAACACGTTGTTCTTGATGCGGCGCTGATGCTTGCGCGGCCAACCATAAGTAACTTACAATGATTTTGTTTGTCCGTAGGGAAGAAGACAGAAGGGGGACCTTTGTCGAAAGAGCTGATCGAGCTTCAAGAGTATCCGCAACTCAAGAACCCGAGGATGATTATCGCGTGGCCGGATACTGGGCACGTTGGCATTCGAGTTATTGACTATTTCAGGAACAAACTCGAAGCCAAGAAATTCGGTCAGGTCTTGCCTTATAACTTTGCTCTCGTACCGTGGATTTCCGTCAAAGACGGTTTGATCGAGACAGCCCAGTTCATGAGAAACGAGTTCTACTATTGGAAGAACGAGCAAGGCGATCATGACCTGGTGTTACTGAAGAGCGAACAGCCCACTAGCATGACGTACGAGTACGTCAACTCGGTGCTGGACGTTGTGGAGCAGTTGGGTGTCAAGCGTATATACCTGGCGGGATCCTTCGGGGCAACAGGCATAGACCATACCGAGCCGGCCATGGTGTTGGGTGTGGTGAACAGGCCCTATTTAAGGGAGTTCTTGAAGGACCACGACGTGAAAGCTTATCCGGAGTACAAAGGGGTCGGAAATATTCATTCGACTTTGCTATGGTTTGCCAGAGAGAGGACCATTGAAGCTGTAAGTTTGTGGTCGCCGATGCCCTATTATATTGCCAGGCTGCCTTTCCCATGGAGCAATTATCCAAAGTGTTCGGTAAGCATTGTAGAGAAAATCAGTGCGATGGAAAACATTCAGATAGACGTGACCGAATTGAAGTCTCTGGTAGAGCAGACAGAAAGGGAGATGCGGAAGGTATATGAGGAGCTTCGGGAGGAAGCCGGTAGGGAAGTGGGAATTTCCTCTTCCGGCCAGTTTGGCGAGCAATCGGAAACGGGTGAAGACCCAATAAGCGATGAGGACGTGAAGCGCATAATGGGCGATCTCGAGGACTTCTTCAAGAACGGGGAACTCTAGCTGTCCATGAAGACCGTAGGCATCATCTTTCACCCAAAAATTACCGCAGGGACCCAACTCGCCGAGGACCTGTGCAATTATCTGGAAACGGTCGATGTCAGGGCTTGGAGATGGTCAGCCTGGGACGAAGCTGGCCTGAAGGAGCATGCTCCTGGTACTGATCTGGCCATTAGTGTGGGTGGTGACGGGACCATCCTGCGAGTTTCGCGTGTCATGAGCATGTGGAATGTGCCTATCGTAGGCATCAACCTTGGCCACCTCGGGTTCATGACCGAACTGTTGCCCGAGGATGTCATGGAGAAGCTTCCCGGCATACTCTCAGGACAGAGTTGGACAGACGACCGGACCATGTTACAGGTGGAGAAGCTATCTGAAGGAGAAGACTCGGCAGGGTTGCCGGGCCAGCCTCTTTTTGCTTTGAATGATGCCGTGATCGGCCGTGGCGGAGTTGCCAGGCTGGTCCGGGTGGATGCTCGTATTGATGGTGAATACGTTAGCAGTTACAAGGTCGATGGCTTGATTGTAGCCACCGCTACTGGAAGTACCGGCTATTCCCTGGCGGCAGGAGGGCCGATTCTGCATCCACAGTCGGATGACTTGCTGCTCAATCCGATTTCGCCCCATTTGACCATGCCTTATCCGCTGGTGCTTCCTGCGGAAACAGTTATCGATCTGACTATCCATACAAGTCACCAGGCCATGATCAGCATCGATGGACAGGTGGAATTCGCCCTGCGGGATGGAGACAGGATCAGAGTGCGACGGAGCAGTCATGTTGCTCGGTTTCTGAGAGTCTATGGGCGGTGGTCTTTCTATACCGAACTCGAGCGCCGGCTCAGATTGAGGAATATATAGTGACTTCGGAATGCCTTCAGGTTGAAAAGGCCAAGATGGGAGATGCCCCCTATATCCATAAACTTGTGAATGACTTCGCTGACAAAGGTGAGATGCTGCCCCGTGCTCTCAGCGAGGTATACGAGAACATACGGGACTATTTTGTAGTCAGGGATGGAGGCAGGGTGGTGGCTTGCGCCGCCCTTCACATATACTGGTCGGACCTGGCGGAGATCAGAGGGGTGGCTGTGAGTGAAGACTGGCAAGGGCGGCAGATAGGACGAAGCCTCATAGAGGCTTGCCTGCGGGAGGCCAGAGAACTCGATATCGAAGAGGTGTTCTGCCTCACTTACAAGCCGGCCTTTTTCGAAAAACTGCTCTTCAAGCAGGTCGATACGATGCATCTCCCCCGCAAGGTCTGGGCCGAATGTTATCGTTGTCCCAAGTTTCCTAATTGCGATGAAGTGGCCCTTGTCTACCGCTGTTGAGCGCTCTTGTGTCTGCAGGAAGAATCTGTGTCTGATGCTTCGGAATTCCTGGTCAATAGTGAGCAGGTCTACATTGGTCGAGCCGTCAGGCTAAGACTCGACCAGGTAGAAAAGCCAGGCGGGAAGAGAACCACGCGCGAGGTGGTCGAACACGATGACGTCGTGGTCATATTGGCATCCGCTTCAGCTAATGAAATCCTTCTGGTCAAGCAATACCGTTATGCTGTGGACCGCCAGTTGCTTGAATTGCCTGCTGGGGGTATCGATCCTGGTGAGACACCGGAGGAAGCAGCCCGCAGGGAACTGCAGGAGGAAACCGGCTACTATCCCAACAGGCTGGAGAGGCTGGGAGGGTTCTACGCGGCCCCCGGTTACTGTACCGAATATCTGCACCTTATCCTGGCCTCTGAACTGGAGTGGAGGCCACTGCGCGCTGAAGACACCGACGATATCGAGGTGGTAACTGTGCGCAGGGCGGACCTGCCCGGCCTTGTGCGGTCCGGTGCCATCTGTGATGCCAAGAGTATTGCCGGTGTGCTGAGCTTGCCCCTATATGGTCAGGCATCGTCTTCGTAATCAGGGCTGAATCGCGGCCACGGCTGTTTGGGAGGCCCGGTTTGGGGCGGGTGACGGTGGGGTCAGCTATCGGAACTGCTGCAGAATTTGATCACTTCAGCGAAGTTGGTTATCTTGGCTGCGTTGTTACTCTCAAGGAACCCATCATAGGTCAAGTTGATCCAAGGCTTGCCGTAATCGGCGCTGAACTTTTCCGACATCGCGGCGACAATCCCTCCCGGCATGCACCCATGAGGCATCACCGAGATCACGCCGGAGAACTTGGGACTTATCATCCAGTCAACCCCTACACCTATGCTCATGACAGCCTCGCTGCCACACTTGGGCGAGAGGAACTGGCTGGAGATGGCCAGTATTTCCTTGGTGGAGGGTTCTTTCACATCGAGCAGGTCACCAAAGCATGCAGAAATTGCATTCTCCGCTCTGGTTTGCCACATTTGCCTCAAGTATCCCATTATCGTCTTCTTAACCTGCCTGTCCCTGATACCGTCTTCTATCTTGCGGTGGGTCAGATACTTGAACCACTCGCTAAGGGGAGACACGATAACTTCAAGTCCGGCTCTCTCGCATTCCTTGACCAGGTTGCTGTTGCTGAACTTGTTGGCGCGCAGGAATATCTCCCCGTTCACGCCCACCAGAGGTCTTCTGGGGAGGTTGGGGTCGATAGAGTTCTTAAACTCTTCCGTGGCCCTTCCCAATACATCGTCAAATTCTTCTCTGCGACGTATCCTCTCGCATACTTTGAACAGATAGGTGTTGAAGCGTTCCTCGGCAGCGCCGGGCGTCTTTTCATAGGGGCGGGTACGCCAGAGAAGTCGCTCAAGGTGGTCCACGGCGACGATGCCCTTCCAGGCAATCTTGTCGAAGCCCTGTCCCAGGTTGAGGTCACTGTAGGCTGTGTTAGATACCGTCGTCCTGATCGTCAAGTCGAAGCCTATGTCTTTGAGCAGCCTGGTCTGCTCAACTGCGTACTTGCCGAAGCGGCAGGGACCGTATGCTGAAGCCAGGAACCCCTCAACCTCGTCCGGTTTCAGCCCGTCATTGCTACCGTCATAGAAGAAACGCATGAAACCGCCCAGGGTTACCCGGTAGGGCAGGCACTCCTTGCCGGTACTGACCTTATTGCTGTAGTAGATATTTCTCTCGTCGGCCTCAGGGAGCACCTGGGCCCTGACACCGAAGGCCTCCATGGAGGCGGCCAAAACATGGGCATGGGAGGCCATGGGGGGAATGAGGATCACCTTCTTGTTGGCATGGAAAGACACTGGAGCCTCCCGCCTTATGGCAGCGCTGGATACTTGCACCGGCTTTGGCGATCGGGCGAACCCCTTGATAGTGTCGACGAAAGCCTCCAGGCGTGTGATGATCCCGGCTTCGGCGGCGTGTTCGTCAATCTCCAACTGCCCCAACGGTTTATCGCCCATGATATCCGTTACCAGGTTGAGTATGAAGGAATTGGGGCCGCAGCCAAAATTCGTCACTATGAGGCCAAACAGCATCGGATCGCCGGCGGTGATATCCGCAGCGGCTATCTGCCGGCTCTCGTAGGCCCAATAGGGCCGGTCTGAGTAATCCAGCGCATTGACCGAATTGAGAGGCAGGTAGTCCAAGGGGATGGGTACCACTCCCAGTCTGGCCAGTTCCTGGGCTATTCCCAGGTTTGCACCTGCATCCTGGGACATATATGATCTCGAGAAGATGACGACACCGATCTGGTTGTTGTCCCGGACCTGCTTCAGCAGCTTACGCCCCTCCTCGGCGATGGCTTTCTGGTATGCGTAGTGGGCCTTGATGGCGGCCAGAGCGGCCAGCTTGGCGCGTTTTCTACTGAACTTCATCTTAACTGCTGTTTCGGTCAGGTTCTTGACTACGTCGGCGTCGCCCAGGCTGAAGTCGAAGGAAGGTATCAGAATTCGCTTTCCCAGGTCCAGCGATTGGCCAACGATGTAGGGCGATGCCTGCACCAGGGGACACGAGTATTTCTGGTTCTCGTCCCCCTCCTTTGGTCCCAAACGGATGGCGCAGGGATACAGGACGTAATCAACGTCCTGCAGGTTGGCGACATGGCCGTACAGCAGTTTGAGGGGGAAGCAGCTATCCGTATAGCTCATTTCGATGGAGCGCTCGATTATTTCCTTATTGGTCTTGCTGGAAAGTACAGCCTTGGCACCGAGTTCATTCAGGAAAGTGAGCAGAAGGGGTGCATAGTCGTACACCAGTAAACTGCGAGGAATGCCCACGACCGGGGTGCCGTCTTTGGCTGTGTAGTGTTGGAACAGTATCTTCTCCCGGTGGTCGAAGGGCGTTTCAAACTTCTCGTGACTGAGTATGCTGTCATACCTGTCGCACCTGCTGCCGTAGAAGGTAGCCTTCTCCCCGGCTATATCAAGCTTGCTTATGGTGCAGTTATTGTCACAAATCTTGCAGGTGAAGGTGGTCAAGTTGTGGCTGCTTTCAATTACCGTTTGAAAACCCCGGAACTTGGTGGTGGCGCCTGTTTTCTCCTCGCGGGCCAGCAGTGCGGCACCGATGGCGCCGCTGACTTCTTTGTGTTGAGGCAGGATTATGGTCCTTCCCTCCAGTGCCTGCTCGAAGGCTGCCACTACGGCCTCGTTGTAGAAGACCGCTCCGGTCAGGATGACTTTCTCGCCAAACTTTCTCTTTTCCACCAGATTGGACAGGTAGTTGCCTGTAATGGAGTTGGCCAGGCTAGCGACGATAATCTCTACGGGGACGCCCTCCTGTTGAGCAGAGGCCACCGCCTGTTCCATGAAGGCGGCGCATCTGGTACCCAGGTCTGTAGTGTGAGGGGCCTGAAAGGCCAGGCGGGCAAATTCGCCGTTGTGGACCCGAACCTCCAATTGTTCGGCCAGTTCGTCTATAAAACTGCCTGTACCGGCGGCACAGGCCTTGTTCATCTGGTAATCGATCACAACACCGTTTCGTTTGATGACGAGCTTGGAGTCCTGCCCCCCTATCTCAATGATGTCTGCTTCGGGATCGAGTTCCGCCGCGGCCCTTGTCTGGGCAGTGATCTCATTCTTGATCAGGTCGGCCCCTATGAAGCTGCCGACAAGGTATCGCCCTGAACCGGTCACTCCTACGCCCGCAATGTTGGCGTGGGGAGCTACATGGTCGAGAATGTTCCTGAACACCTGTTTGACAGCGTCTACTGGTTTGCCCGCGGTCATCAGGTAGCTCTTTGATATGACTTCGCTGCCGGTGTCATTGATTATCACGGCCTTGGTACTGGTGGAGCCTACATCAACCCCGAGGTACCCGGTGAAAGGAGCGGTGATCTCCGGTGGCTGCCACATTTTGGAACTGCCCGAGTTCTTGCGAAGGCTGGGTCTTTCGAAATAGAACTGCCGGAGCTCGGTCTCCGGCATAGGGCTGATCTGGGCTTCTACCCCCGAGTTCATGGCTAGCAGGGCCGAACCGGTAGCTTCGATATGGAAGTGGTGTTCGGGGACATTCACAGCTATCTGGTAGCCATTACGTGCAGACAGGACCTCGGTCAATGCTCTTGTGATGGCCCCGTTACCGGCTACGCCGCCTACAAGGAATATTGGTTCTTCAAATGCTCCCCTCTTCAGTGAAGTGATCATGCGGGCGATGCTGCCGCATAGTCCGTAAAGCATGGCTCCCAGAGGGACCCCTTTCTGCTGCAGATGGATCAGGTCTGTCTTTGCGAAGACGCTGCACCGGGCGGCAATCCTGGGAGCGGAACCTTCAAACTCGAGGGCGGTGCCGGCCAGGTCCTTCAGGCTGATGCCGAGCCGGTAGGCTTGCTGTTCCAGAAATCGTCCGGTGCCGGCTGCGCAAAGGGGATTGGACACCACTTTCCATGGCTTGCGTAGGCCATCCTCGAGAACAATCACGAAGGAACTCTGACCGCCTATCTGAACTATGGTCTTGGCATCCGGGTGTTTGGGGAGCAGTCCAGTGGCTATGGAGAGGGAACTGCTGTACTCAACGGAGTTCCAATCATGCGGCACTATCCCGGCTCCTGAGCCCGAGACACCTGCTGTCGATATGTCCTGCAACCGGACCTCTGCCGCAAGCCTGGACAGCAAAGTGTCTACAGCGGACCTGGGGGTGGTGGTTATACTCTCGGAATCGAGCCGGAGGACCGTACCATCTGCGTTTACCAGGGACAGCTTGGCGTTGGCTGATCCTATGTCTAGTCCTAAGGAATAACTCATCTTGTGCTGAGCAATTGTAGCACATCCAAGGCTATGCTGATAAGCATTGTATCATGACCATGTCAGGCTTTCCACACGTACCTGGCCCGGATACGACGCCATGCTTCTTCTCCCGCCGGGACAGATTATCCGGTTTCTCGCCTAATTGTGACCTTGTAAACAGGTGTGGATTCGGGACTTGAATGCTGTGCATTAAGAAAACGGGAGGCTATAATTTACCTGTATGCGTCCGGTGTCTGGATAACCCCTTATATGGGATACTGGGCGAGGTAGGACATGCCGATGTTTCTGAAGTCTCTGGCGAGACACGCGGTCCATCGCTATTATATAGCACTCATCCTGCTATGGATTTGCCTGGTCTTGTACCCCAACCCGGGCAATCTGGTGCATAGCGTGAGAATGGTCATAAATCCCGTGATTGATGTTGAAGCGGTGTCGGATCTGCTGGGCGCCATGCCTTCGGACCCGGCTTTGATCGAAAAAGAGGTAGCCGGGATGTTGCCTTACCGTTTTGACTGGGAAGTGTACGGTATGCCCTGGTACTTCCCAAGCGTGGAGCAGAGTTTGGAAAGGGGCGTGGGTGACTGTAAGGCTCGTGCCTTGGTCCTGGCATCCATACTGGAGGCCAAGGGCATAGCGTACACGATAAAAGCATCACCGATCCACATGTGGGTGGACTACGAGGGCAAAGAGCAGTCGGACATGGAGAATGAGGATGTAA
>PUNJ01000139.1 GCA_003551705.1 Chloroflexota bacterium
AACAAGACAATCGCCGAGACCCTGGGTATCACCCTGGACACCACGAAGAAGCATGTCCGGAACATCATCGATAAAATGGCGGCACGTAGCCGTACCCATGCGGCTATTATCGCGGCCCAGGCAGGCATCGTGGGCAAGCCGTTCACTGCTTCGTTGGACCCGCATGATCAATAAGAGTCGGACCCCACAGCGCGGTGACGCCCTTGTCTCTGCGAAATAGTTCCGATTCCCCGGTCGGTGCGTTGGTCTTTGGCGTTTCTGTTCCACAGGTACAGCCTGACACCAACAAGATGCCAATTGTCATAATGATAGCTACAGTGCGCCATAGCGTCGTCCTGTTCTTCATTTCAAACCTCCTGCTCGAAATCCACTAACCTTTTCTGTCGCGTATTCTGAATTGTGTATATCTCCATAGCTGCTTATCTCTCGGCCAGTGGCCTTTTCGGCCCCAGCCGGATCTGCTTTCGATCAAAGGGACCGAATAATGGCCCACACTCCTATAGTTATGAGGTAAATACCTATTTATGTAAGTATGTATTCTGTATCCGGTTGCCACAAACCTCTCGGGGGTGTATAAGACAGGCATGTTAATGCCAATTGACTAATCCAATATGTTTGCAACTAATGGTACTTGACAAATGCGGTGGTGGGAGGTAAAATCTCGCACCAAAGGTTCCCCAAAGGTTCCCCAAGGTGCCACATGATGGTGCACTGAGGTGTACCAAGGAGGAGTGTCATACGATGGCAATGACGCAACTCGAATCTAAAACGCTGAGAGTCTTGATGATTGGTTTCAGTCCAGTTGTTCGTGAGGGTCTGCAAACTATTTTGACCAAAGACGAGAAGATTGAAGTGATTGGAGATGCCCCGGATGAGCATGAAGCTCTTAAGCATATTAAGCGAGCACGTGATCGGGGACGGCCTGTCAATGTAGTGTTGACCGAGACGCGGAACGGCAAAGTGGATGGCGTGCTAGCTACAAGGCTTATCAAGAGTGAATTCCCGGAAGTAGCCGTCCTGGTGCTGTCGGAAAGCCTCAATGATTCTTATGTGATTGACGCCATCCATGCGGGTGCGGGAGGATACATCTTCCTTCACGACATGTCACCGAAAGTGTTGCTGGAGAGCATCCATCGTGTGGTCGAGGGCGGCATGCAAATGAAGACGGCTTTGCTGCACACTGCCGTGGAGAATCTGATTCAAAATGGCCGGAAAACGCTGGCCGAACGCACGGCTGAGGCGGCTCACCTCACCGATAGGGAAGTCGACGTACTCAGACTGTTGGGAAACGGAGACGCGAACAAGACAATCGCCGAGACCCTGGGTATCACCCTGGACACCACGAAGAAGCATGTCCGGAACATCATCGATAAAATGGCGGCACGTAGCCGCACCCATGCGGCTATTATCGCGGCCCAGGCAGGCATCGTGGGCAAGCCGTTCACTGCTTCGTTGGACCCGCACGATCAATAAGAGTCGGGAAGACTGCCTGGAAACCGCGGCATGATCGATGAAGACTCCAGGCGAAGACCTCTCTCATATGCCTTGCCAGTTCCGGACGGAATGCGAGGCGAGGTCACCACGATAGTGGGATATAGTCTACTCTCCGAGAGGCGGATCGAACTTCGATAGTCAGACAAGCCCGTGCACCACGGCCCATGCCGCGGCGTGTTGCTTGTTGCGGAGTTGCAGCTTCTCCAGTATGTTCTTGATGTGTACCTTGACAGTGTGTTCGGCAATGAACAGAGTCTCTCCTATTTCCCGGTTGGTCATTCCCCTGGCGACGCACGACAGGACTTCCCGTTCACGCTCCGTCAGTAGCACCTCGTCACCAACCTGTAGTGCCGTGTCCCCTGCCGCAACCAGCGCCATTTGAAGCTTCCCTGCCAGCGACGGCGATACTACGACTCCTCCGCCCGCTACCAACTCGAGTGATTTGACCAGGTCATCCACCTCAGTATCCAAGAGCAAGTGGCCGGTTACACCCGCCCTGAAGGCAGACAGCATATCCGCCTCTTCGTCGCCCGTGGTCAGCATGGCCACTTTGATCTCGGGCATGGTGCCCATGATCTCTTCTGCCGTGTCGACCCCTCCCTGCTCAGGTATACCCGCACCCATCAATACCACATCCGCTTCCGTTCGCCTGGCCATTTGCAGCGCTTCTGCGGCACTTCCGCACTGGCAGACGACCTTGATGGTTGATGCCTGCTCCAAGAGCCGGCGCAATCCTTCACGCGAGAGCGCATGCGTTTCGGCCACAATCACTCGGACTTTGGCATCTTCCGACAACTGGTCCATGATGGCCTCCCGTGTGGATCGCTACATGATTCTGCTAGCGCCGACCTCGGCTTTGCAGGAAGCGTTCGTATAGCTCCAGCAAGTCTACCTCTCCGGTTACAATCTTGCTTATCAACCAACCTGCCAGCATGAAGAGGCCCACGAAAAAGGCGTTCAAGGCCCCGAACCATACGAACACGATTCCCAGTACAAGTCCGCCTACTATTCCCATCCTGGTATCCATATCAGGTCCTCCTTAGCGTACCATGGCATGCTTGCGATCCACTCTTTCATATTTTACCGTAACCCTGACGTCCGCCACGGACAGTCCGGTATACTCACTTACGGTCTCCCTTATATTGCCCTGGATTTCGGCGCTTACTTCGGGTATATTGCTGCCCATAACCGACAGCGCACGGCAGGAGATCAACAGCCCATCAGGCTTGTGCTTGACCCAGCACCGGACCTGGCGTACGCTGCTTGCACCAGACGCCGCCCGCTCAGCGAGCAGGCGAACACTGTCATGGTCAACGGTGGCTGAACCCGCCTCGCTGGAGCTTATCAGCAACTCGTCCTCGCGGCCCCTTCTCGAGAACTCCAAGACAAGGACCAACAAAGCTCCGACAAGCAATAGAACGCTAACCACGATTATTGTTATCAGTGAGCCTCCCGTAGCGTCTGAAGCCCTTTCCAGAGGGACCTCCAGCCAGTCGACAGGCACAAAATCAGGTGATACCGCTCCCGCGGTCACCAGCAGGACTATAGCGGCGGCGGCCAGAACCGCCACCGCTACTATTATGGCTATTATCTTGTTCAATACTGTCACCCTGCTACCCCCTTATGCTTCCGCCGAACCTACTCAAGTTTACCGGGCATCCTTTCCGGGAATTCAATGTCGACGACGTTTATGTTGATTTCCTTCGCTACCAGCCCGGTCATCTCCAGGAGTCGCTGGGCAACCTTTTGCCGCACATCGACGACAACCTTTGGTATGCTGAACCCATAGATAACCTTGAGGGTCAGATCCAGCATGGCTTCCTTCTTGCCCGCTTCGACTTCAACGCCTCTCCCGCGAGAGTCTTTACCGGTAAGACGCTGGGCCAGACCACTGGTTACAGAGCTGGTGCCCAGGTTGGCAACACCCTCGACTTCAGTAGCAGCTAAGCCGACAATGGACGCAATGACATTAACATCGATGTCCAACTCGCCGTGCACTTCGATTTCTTTCTCCTTCGGCTTCTTCTCTTCCTGGGTCATTCTCTCACTCCTTTCATAGAACTTGATATCCGTTCTCTTTTCCGATCCTTAGCGTCTCCACTTTCGCGACCCTCCAAAAGGCCAGCCACACTCCTGACTGGCCCGGGGCTTACACGCTACTAAGCCCCGCAAAGTTCCTGACTCGGACCTGTTGGAAATCGACTGCATGCCTCTTTGTAAGCACGAGATCCTACTCAAGCCTACCAGGCATTCTCTCCGGAAATTCAATATCAACCACCTTGACATTGATCTCCTTGGCCATCAGGCCCGTCATCTCCATAAGTCGCTCCGCAACTCTCTGTCGCACCTCAGCGACTATCTTCGGAATGCTGAACCCGTAGATCACTTTCAAGGTCAGGTCCAGTATGGCTTCCTTCTTGCCGGATTCCACAGCAACACCTCTGCCGCGAGAATCCTTGCCGCTGAATCGCTCGGCCAAGCCGCTGGTCACAGAACTCGTACCAAGACTGGCGACGCCCTCGACTTCGCGGGCCGCCAGGCCGGCGATGGACGCAAGCACATTGTCCTCTATAGTAGTCTCACCTGCGATTTGGGCCTCCTTGCCCTTCCCCATAATCTGCTCGTGTTGTGTCATGGTTCCTCTCCTTTCATAGGATTCCCGGCAGCCTTTAGGCCGCCATGACAATCTACGTTTTTCTATCCTGACTCAAAAACCCTTTTCACCTCCCGCTCTAAAGCCGCAAACACTTGACCCAATGCAAAAGGAAACGCTGCAGCTTTGGATGACTGTAAGGGACTGGACCAGCCTTCCTAACAGATAGCCGGCCTACTCAAACGAGGGCTGCCAGACTACCTGATATGTACCTACAGTATTCAACTTAACACCATCCGGACACATCTTAATATTTCTGGCATATATTCAACACGGTTGGTCCTGGTAGATACGGCATCGCAGGACCCAAGCCGCCAGGAACTGAACAAATTCTAGCATCTGTAGGCTATTCCTGTCAATACTTCATTGATATACATATCTTTAGAGTTTATAACATGAACAATTAAATATGGAAAGGTCTCCGATCCAGCCATGCCCGTTCGCCACAGAATAAGACCAGAGCATGTTCTTGTCTGGGGCCGCTATCGGACGATAATTCTGCCGCGGTTGACGAGGCTTGTTGTAGTCCAGGACTAGCAACTGGTTATGACATTGAAGCACATTGACGTGGGGTTGAGTGGTTGGTAAACTGTTGGGGGAAAAACTGGTTCACTAGAGATGCGTTTTAGTTTTTCATTTTTACCGAAGGGCGAGAAGTTCTTCGACCTCTTTGAGCAGGGCGCCTCCAACATTGTGGATACTGCCAAGGCCTTCCAGGAATTAGTGGAAAAGTGGGACAATATCGACGCCAGGGTCCAGGACATTCACGATCTGGAACATAAGGGCGACGAGATTACTCACCGTATAATGGCAAACCTGCACAGCACCTTCTTCACTCCTCTTGACCGCGAAGATATCGCAGCCCTCGCTCAGTCCATGGATGATGTAGTAGACTTTATCCAGGCTGCCACCGAGGCCATGCATCTGTACGCGGTGGAGGCGCCTACCTCGAGCGCATTGGAATTGGCCAATGTCATCGTCCATGCCGCAATGGAGATAGCACAGGCGATGCCTAATTTGCGGCATCGTAACACTCTTCGCCTATTGCACAACCATTGTGTTGAAATCAACCGGCTGGAGAACGAAGCCGACCGCATACACCGCAAGGTGTTGGGTGAACTGTTCACCGATAAGGCCTGCATGGATATCATCGACATCATAAAATGGAGGGAAATCTACGAGCACATGGAGAGTGCCACCGATCGATGCGAGGACGTGGCCAACGTACTCGAGGGAGTAGCTCTGAAGCATGCCTGAGAGCTCCCTGGCTCTCTTGATCGTAGTAATCGGATTATCCCTAGCCTTCGCCTTTACCAACGGCCTTAATGACGCGGCCAATGCCATCGCCACCGCCGTTGGTACCAAGGTGATGTCACCACGTGCCGCCGTCTCCATGGCGGCTGTTTTCAATTTCCTTGGGGCAGCCACGGGCACAGCAGTAGCGGCCACCATAGGCAGGGGCATCCTGCACGTAGAGGATGTTACAACGCTGGTGTTAATGGCTGCCCTGGGAGCGATTATCATCTGGGGCTTGTTCTGCACCCGATTTGGACTCCCCATCAGCCTGACACACGGCCTCGTTGCCGGCATAGTCGGTGCCGGACTGTACACTGTGGGCATCGCAGGCATTCAATTCAGCGTCTTGGGGACCATTATGTCCGCCATCGTCATTGCCCCTACCTTGGGCTTTGCGGCGGCTTTCATATTCATGGTCCTTCTCATCTGGAGTTTTCGCGAACCCAGCCCCGCCAGCATGCGGGGAACCTTCGGCTACCTGCAAGTAGTCTCTTCCGCTTTCATGTCCTACAGTCATGGAAAGAACGACGGCCAGATGCCCATCGGCGTGATTACGGCAGCACTGGTCTTTCACTACAATGATCCTGCCCTCTGGGACAATATTCCATTTTGGGTAATTGCCATCTCTGCCGGCAGCATATCACTGGGCACGGCCCTGGGAGGACGGCGAGTGATGCGCACCCTGGGAGGCAGGATAACTACGCTGCGACCGGTGCATGGCTTCGCTGCTCAGTCCTCAGCCGCGGCCGTCATCGAAACAGCTTCCCAATTCGGTATCCCCGTGAGCACCACCCACAGCATCAGTGCCGCCATCATGGGGGTCGGCTCCACCAAGCGGCTCTCCGCCGTTCGCTGGGGCGTGGCCGGCAACATGGTAGCTGCCTGGATAATCACCTTCCCAGCATGCATCACGCTGGGCTATGTGCTGGCCTGGACCTTTCATTTCTTCGTTTAGGCTATGGCGCTTCAAGAGACCGGTTTTCCCTTTCCTGTTCGAAACAGGTTATAATGCTTCCCAGACCGGGCCTGCCTTCGGTACTGACTCGGATGAGAAAGGAGCAGCGCCATGAAGTCCCCCCAACCACGCCCCCTCAATACTCGTGTTGTCCCCACAGCCGGATGCTATGACTGCGGTGGCAGATGCGTACTCAGGGTCCACACCCACGAAGGCCTCGCCGTAAGGGTCGAAACCGACGAAGGCCCGGAACCTCAACTCAGGGCCTGTGCCCGGGGCAGGGCCTTCCGGCAGCAGGTCTACTCACCCCAGCGACTGCGATCGCCCCTGAAGAGGACCGGCGAGCGAGGCGAAGGCCGCTTTGCGCCCGTATCCTGGGATGAGGCACTGGATACTGTAGCAGACCGACTCAGGAGAATCAGGGACACGTACGGTCCCAAGTCGATTCTGGCCCTGACTTACTCGGGCAGCTCAGCCTCCTTGCACACAGGCAACATGACATTGCGGCAACTGTTGCGTGGTTTCGGCGGCTATGTGTCCGCCTGGGGCGGTGCGTCGGCGGAGTCCTCCGTCTTCTCCAGCCGGGCAACCTATGGAACACTGACCACGGGCAACACCAGGGACGATCTCGTGAATTCACGGCTGATCATCCTGTGGGGCCTGAACCCCGCTACCTCCATATATAGCACCAACACCAGCCATCACCTTATACGCGCCCGTGAAGCCGGAGCCAGGATCATCACGGTGGACCCCCGTTATACTTCCACAGCCGCCGTCATGGCGGACCAGTGGGTGCCAATCAGGCCGGGCACTGATACAGCCTTGATGGCTGCAATGGCCTACATCATGATATCCGATAACCTTTATGACGCGGATTTTGTGAAAAGGTGCACGGCGGGTTTCGACGCCTTCAAGACATACATAATGGGCGATGAAGACGGGGTACCCAAGACGCCCGCCTGGGCAACCGCCATTACAGGCGTTCCCCTATCTTCCATCGACTCCCTGGCCCGCGAATATGCCGGCACCAGACCCGCGGCTCTCATACCTGGCTATGCTCCAGGTCGCACGGCCCACGGCGAGCAGTACCATCGCATGGCCTCCGTCCTCGCAGCCATGACCGGGAACGTGGGCATACACGGCGGGGGAGCAGCCGGTTTCGAGCGTGGACCAGTGGGACCAATGGTGCCACCAGGCTTTTCGGAGATGTACGAAGGTACCACCTACGAGGCCCGGCTTAAATCGCTGGACGTGCACGGCCGGTTGCAAAACCAGCCCCACTGCTGCCGTCTCTGGGACGCTATTCTGCAGGGCAAGGAGGGAGGTTTTCCCACCGATATCAAGATGATGTACGTAGCCTTCGCCAATCCCCTAAACCAGTTCCCCAACTTAAACAAGGGTATTGATGCACTCAAGAGCCTTGAGTACATTGTGGTCCATGAGCAATTCATGACAGCCACAGCCAGGTTTGCGGATATCGTGCTGCCGGTCACGACAGTCTGGGAAAGAAACGACATTGCCCGGACCTGGCTGTCCGGGCCCTATTTCTTCTATGCGAACAAGGTTATCGATCCCTTGCCGGGCGTCAAGTCGGATGACGAGATTTGCCTGGAGTTGGGCAAGAGGCTTGGAGTGGAGATGCCCTTCCTTGAACTATCCCAGGAGGAAAGGGTTTTCCAAGTGGCCCAAGGTATGGGGGATGTCACGCCCGAGATCTCTGACTTTGCCAGGTTCAAGGAAGAGGGAGTCCACAGGATCAAGACCGGCGGCCCCGTGGTGTCCTTTGAGAAGCAGGTCCAGGACCCTGATCGCGACCCCTTCCCCACGCCGTCGGGCAAGATCGAGATATACTCTAAGCTGATCGCCGACCTGGACCACCCCCATATTCCACCCGTCCCCAAGTACTTCGAGCCCTGGGAAAGCCCTGCAGACCCGCTGGCGGAGAAGTACCCACTGCAACTGGTGACCGTTCACCAAAAGAACAGGGCCCATTCCTGTTTTGACAACAATCCTTGGCTGAGAGAGATCGAGCCGCAGCGGCTGTCCATGAACCAATCCGATGCTGCTTCCAGAGGCATCGAGGACGGTGCTATGGTCCGGGTCTTCAACGACAGGGGAGAGACCATTGTCAGAGCCCGGGTAACGGAACGGATCATGCCCGGAGTGGTTGCCCTGGGAGAGGGCGCCTGGTTCCGGCCAGACGAGCAGGGCCGTGACCGGGCCGGCAGCCCCAATATCCTGACCCGCGACGACTATGCGCCGGGGGGCGGCTTTCCGTACAATACCGGTCTGGTACAGGTGAAAAGGTTCAACGAATAGGCCGGACTTCCGTCAAGAAGGGGGGCAAATCGAACTTGGTGTTCCCATCCCTGGTCGTCAGACTGGTCTCGTTGGCTCCCTCCACTACTCAAACCTCAAGGCCTCGATGGGGTCCATGCGGGCCGCCCGCAGGGAAGGGTACAGTGAGGCTACCAGGGCAACCACCGTGCAGGTTATCACCACCCCCACCAGAAGCCACCAGGGCATGTAGGAAACCTGTGTTCCCACGAAGCTGCTAAGAAACGTCAGCCGGGCCAGCTCGTTTATGCCGGCGCCGAGGATATAGGCTATTCCCACTCCAAACACGCCCCCCGTAAGCCCGATCAGCGCCCCTTCCAAGGTGAAGAGTTTCCTGATGGTCCCCCGGCAAGCACCAGTAGCCTTCATCACCCCAATCTCCCTGGTACGCTCGTGGATGGACATGACCAGGGTGTTAATGATACCCAGCGTGGCCACCCCCAGAGCTATGAGTCCAAATGCGCCGAGAAGACCCTCTATCACGTTGAAAATGGTGCCCACAAAACCCATCACCTCGTTCGAGCCCATGGCACCCAGGCCCATATTCTTCACTTGGGCCGTAACCTGGTCCATGTAGGCCACGTCACCAACCCTCACTTGGAGAATTGACGGGGGCATCCTCTCCGTATACATGTCATCGCTGCCAGCCCAAAAACGGGCCATGAGAGCGGCGTCACTCTGGGGTATCAATATTTCTGTAGCTTGGACATTCGGTTCCGCTACCCCGGTAATTTGGAATCGAACCCCCTCCGTGTTACTGGGCAAGCCAAGCATGCCCACAGCCTGCCGCACCCTGATAATGATCTCCTCTCCCAGAGCGTCCTGTGGCGAGGCGAAGCCAAGGGACTCCACCAACTGGCCGGCTATGATACACACCCCGGAAGCATCCTCACTGATATAACTCCCGGCGCTGAGGACCCTGGCCCTCACCTGATAGTCAGGCAGCGCTCTGGCCATGGCCTTGACTGCGGGACCGTCCAACCGACTGGCCGACCAAGTAGTGAACATGATGTACGGGTCGACTCTGTCGACAAACTCAAGGGCTGCGATCTCCTCGATATGGCTGCTCTTGATGGGATTCAATGCGTACCGGCTTCCCGTCCCCTCCGCCACCTGCTGGGGGTTCTCTCCAAAGGCGAGTCCGGCCAGACCCAGTTGCAAAGCTCCCTGGCTGGACACGACCAGGACCACATCGGAGGGCATCAGCGCTTCCACCTGTGCAGACATGAAGTGGCGCATGCCGATTCCCATGGATACCAGTAAGGTGACAAGGCAGGCCGCAATGACAACACCTGATATAGTCAAGAAGCTGCGCAATCTCCGGCGAGCCAGGTTCCGGCAAGCTGTGCGGATCAGATCAACGAAGCGCATGTCAATTCCCTGCTGATCTGGCCGTCCCGCATGTGTATGCTCCGGCCGGCGAACTCGGCCATATAAGGGTTGTGAGTAACCATAAGCAAGGTGATGTTACGTTCTCTGACCAGACTTATAAGAAGTTCCATGACCAGTTCACTGGTCCGGGTATCCAGGTTACCCGTGGGCTCGTCCGCCAGAAGTATCCTGGGCTCGTTAACGAGAGCGCGGGCAATGGCCACTCTCTGCCGCTCGCCACTGGAAAGCTGGTTCGGCAGATGCCGGGCTCGTTGGGACATGCCGACGGTTTGAAGCCCCTCTCTGGCCATCCGCGAACGCCTGCCTGCTGACACCCCGGCAAACATGAGAGGCAGTGCAACGTTTTCCAGAGCGGAGCACGATGGCTGCAGGTTGAAATTCTGAAACACGAAGCCCACCATCTTGTTCCGGTAGGCTGCAAGTATTCGGTCCCCGGCCCGGCTGAGATCATGTCCGTCAACGGCAACCCTGCCGCTGGACGCTGTATCCAGTCCTCCAATGATATTCAGCATGGTAGTCTTGCCGGACCCCGAGGGACCCAGAATGGCCAAGAACTCGCCGTAGCCGACTTTAAGATCTACGCCTGCCAGGGCGTTGATGACCTCGTTTCCCATGCTGTACCGCCGCCACACATCACAAAGCTCAATGATCATGCCTGTCCACCACCCCAAACCAAGTTTCCTTGCTTAAGCTTAGCAGTAAGCAAGTTAACTGCTCGTTACGGTTGGTTGCAGAGTTGTCGCTGACCGGTTGATATTTCCTTCGAGACCTTGCGTGATGAGGACGACGAGATCGGGGAATCCGCAGCAGTTCTTTGAGCCCTGTCGGGGCGGGGAGAGGGAAAAACACATGCCGCTATCAAGCGGCATGACACTTTCGTGGAAACGTCGCGCCTAGAACCCTTCTTTCCTGTACATGTCCAGCATCCAGCCAAAAAGCGCCGGGTCGCGTTCGACCCATCGCAACTGGTCCTCGGTGACCCTGCCTACTATCTTGGCAGGCACGCCGGTAACAAAAGAGCCTTCAGGCACCGTCATGCCCTGGCTCACCATCGCGCCGGCGGCAATTATGCAGTTATCCCCTATCTCCGCTCCATGAAGGATGGTGGCATTCATGCCTATGAGCACCTTGCTCCCTATCCTGCGCGAATTCACCACCGCACCATGTCCAAAAGTGACGTCATCGCCTATATCGAGGCCCTCAGCCGCACAATGAATGACTACATTGTCCTCCACCAGTACCTGTTTGCCTATCCTGATACAACCGAAGTCCGCCCTGACTACCGCCCCGGGAAAGACCGCCGAGTTCTCACCTATTTCCACGTCCCCCATGATACAGGCGGTCTCGCATACTACCACACCCTCGGCTATCCTGGGGCTCTTCCCGCCCAGCGCTCTGATCATGCCTGGCACCTCCGGACAACAAGCATCATAATCACTTGATTATGGACGGTCAACCTTGATTACAATGCCTGTTAGCGATAAGCTAATACCTGACTGACAAGGAGGAATCAGGTGAAGAAAGAATTGATGGAGATTCTGGCTTGTCCCATGTGCAAGGGCAACCTTGAGTTAACGGTTGAGAAGGAAAACGGCAAGGAGATAATCTCCGGGTGGCTGTATTGTGCCAAGTGCAACGAACGCTATCCCATTGTCGATGCCATTCCCAACCTCCTGCCACCCGATCTCCGGGACTAGACCCTATTCGTGGGGGAAGTAGGTAACAGCGCTTTCCGGTGACTCCCAGACTTGGACGCTCCATATTCTTACGTCGTCCTGGCCGACCAACAATGGGCCCAGACCATTGTAGATGAACACCGCCAGGTTTTCGGATGAAGGGTTTACGGAAGAAAAAGCCGGAAGCTCATTCAGGCACTGGTGGTCCAGTGTGTCAACTACCTGCGCAAGCTGCTTCTTGAGTTTGCTGAAATCATAGGCCATGCCCACTTCATCAACCTTGCCGGCTCTCAGGTTCACCACAACCTCAAAGCGATGGCCATGCAGGTTCTCGCATTTGCCCTCATAGCCCCGAAGGTAGTGCGCCGCATCAAAATGGCTGCGTACCGATACCTCGTACATGCTCTAATCTCCTTCCCACTTCCTAATACCCTGCAATTCCCCCAATAGCCATAGCATCTGCTGTGCACTCCTGCCAGTGACCGGATGCACCACTTCCGGGGCGATCTCGGCCAGCGGCATCAGAACAAAGCCTCGATCTTCCATTCGGGGGTGCGGCACGGTGAGGTCCGGAAGCCGGACTATCCGGTCACCATAAAGCAGTATATCAATGTCAACAGGCCGTGGGGCATTGCGGAACGACGCTTTTCTCCCCAGACCGGACTCAATATCCTTGGCAAGAACCAGGAGTTCTTCAGGGCTGAGATCCGTACTGCCGCAACACACGGCATTCAGAAACATGCCCTGGGAGGTGTAGCCCTGGGGTTCCGTCTCGTAGAGCGAGGACACGCGCTCAATTGCAACTCTGGCTCTCAGCAGCTCCACGGCCTTTGCCAGGTTGCCGGTCCGGTCACCAAGGTTGGCCCCCAGCCCCAGATAGACCTTCTCCCGCAGGGGGCTTAATTCACGGGCCGGCATTGGTCCCTGATGATAGCGTCGCTCATCCGGCAGACCCGGGCCATCTCGGTCACGTCGTGTACCCTGACTATGTCTGCCCCCCGGGCAATGCTAATTGCTACTGTGGCTGCCGTACCCTCAAGGCGTTGCTCGGGTGGCAAACCCAGGACAAGGCCAATCATGGACTTGCGGGAGGTGCCCATCAAAATGGGCCTGCCCAGGCAACGTAATTCATCCAACCGGGCGATTATCTCAAGATTTTGGGCAAGAGTCTTGCCAAAGCCAACTCCCGGGTCCACAATGATGTTTTCCCAGAGAACGCCCCGGCTCCGGGCCGTGGCCATGCTCGTTCGCAAGCTGCTTATCACGTCGGGTATTATGTCTGCAGAATCACTGCCCCGCTGATTGCTCATGAGTACGATGGGAACACTCCATTCAGCAGCAAGATCTGCCAGGTGTAAATCATGATTCAGGCCCCACACATCATTAAGCATCCGCGCTCCTGCTTTGAGTGCTTCCCTCGCCACGTCCGATTTGTAGGTATCAACGCTTACCACCACGGGCACGTCGGCCGACAACCTTTCTATAACCGGGACCACCCTCGCCATCTCCTCCTCAGAAGAAACGGGCTTGGAATTGGGTCGAGTAGACTCTCCCCCAACATCCAGGATATCGGCGCCCGCCTCTACCAGACGCCTACCCTGATCGATTGCTCCGGCGACATCGGTCCCAAGACCGTCCCCCGAAAAGGAATCGGGGGTCACATTAATCACGCCCATGATGTACGTCCGCTCACCCCAACAAAACTTCGTCCCGCCGCAATATGTAGCGCCAAGAACTGTATTCGAAGGCTTCTCTGACATGGTTTCTCATTAACTTTATACCATTCTCCTTTGTTGCAGGCAATGATTTGGGACAGGCCCCGGACGGGCTATAATTGAGACAAGGGTGTACTTCAATCGGAAAGAGATCATGAAGGAAGAACGTCAATATACCGGCCTGCGCCGCTTCAACGCCATCCTGTGCATATTGCACCTTGGCCAGGCCATAGCCATACTTCTCCTGGCCGAAGATTTCAGAATTACTGTGACCACCAGTTTCCTGGAGACCGTCGATAACGGCGTACAGACCGTAACTCGTGACCTGGCTGACTTGCCGCTGGCACCTATGATTGCCGCCTTCCTTCTTATCTCCGCGGCAGCCCATCTCGTCATGGCATCACCCTTTGCCTTCAAATGGTACGTCGAGAATTTGCAAAGACGCATCAACCACGTCAGGTGGCACGAATACGCTCTATCGGCCTCACTGATGGTTGTCATCATAGGACTGCTCAGCGGGGTCTTCGATGTTCCCAGCCTCATTCTGCTCTTTGCTCTGACCGCGGCCATGAACTGGTTTGGCCTGATGATGGAGCGACATAACCAGCGCGCAAAGGACACCCACTGGGCGGCCTTCATCTTCGGTTCCATTGCCGGCATCGTTCCCTGGATAGTCCTAGCCTGGTATTTCTTTGCCGCCGTACTCTCCGACGCTGATGCTGTGCCGGGCTTCGTCTATGCCATTCTGCCTTCCCTATTCGTGCTCTTCTTCAGCTTTGCCGTGAACATGGCCCTGCAATACAAGCGGGTGGGGCCGTGGCGGGACTACCTGTTCGGCGAAAGAGGCTACATGGTCCTCAGCCTGGTCGCCAAATCGGCCCTAGCCTGGCAGGTATTTGCCGGAACCCTGGCCGGGCCGATGCAATAACCAAACCCTCCCTGGGCAACCCCTCCTCCGTGTAACATCTTCTGCAGATGGCAGAGTGCCCCTCCATGATGCTACAATGACTGCGTGGTCGTACACGAAGAAGGGGGAAGGTAAAGACAAATGGCGGACCTCGAGGCCATTTCTGCATTGAAAAACCGGTACTGGACCAGCGTAGATAATCACCGGTGGACTGAAGCCACCGAGTGTTTTGCCCCAAACGCAGAAGCTGACTACCCTGGTAGCCGGCTCGCCGGCCGCCAGGAGATCGCCGCCTACCTGGAGACCGTGCTCGGCCGGGGACCCTTAGCCCACCTTTGTACCCGTTCCGATGTTGACTTGACCGGGCCGGACACCGCCCAGGCGATTTGGGAGGCGGAGGTCCATATGGTAGACAAAGTTGCCAACCTGGAGACCGTCCTGCAGGTCAGGTATGAAGATGTGTACGTGAAATTGCCGGACAACTGGTACATGCTGAGCAGCCGCATGCGCATCTTGGAGAGCGACGCTGCAACACCACCAAGGGCGGTGAAAGGAGACTGTGGAGCTTGATTACCCCTCGCTGGACAGGATCTTCCACCCGCGTGCCATAGCCGTATGTGGTCGCATCACAGACCCTTATAAGTGGATTCTGAGAGAATACTTCTTCGATCCCTTCAGACAGGCCGGTTTTGGCGGTCAACTCTATTTGGTGGACGCCGCTGGAGGCCACCTGGATGGGTACCCGGTATTCCCCAGTCTGTCTGATTTGCCGGAAAGCCCCGATTATGTCATCTGTTGCGTAGCCGCTGCCAAGATACCAGACCTTATGAAGCAATGTCGCGACCTGGGCGTAAAAACGGTACACATATTCACTGCCGGCTTGAGTGAGATCGGCGAGGAGGAGGCTGCGTCTCTCCAAGATGAGATCTTAACTATAGCCTGCTCAGGCGGCATGCGAGTTTTGGGACCCAACTGCATGGGCCCGTATTATCCAGCAGGCGGTCTCAGCTTTAGTTGTAGCTTCCCAACGGAACCTGGCTCCGTAGGCCTGATATGCCAGAGCGGCGGTCATACCACTTATACTATTCGCCTGGCCGCTGATCGCGGTCTCCGCTTCAGCAAGGCCGTCAGCTACGGCAATGCCTGTGACGTAAATGAGTGCGATCTGCTGGAGTACCTGGCAGCGGACAAAGATACCAAGGTGATCGCGGCCTACATAGAGGGCACCAGGGACGGTTCCCGCTTCAGTGAGGTGCTGGCCCGGACTGCCGCTGTCAAGCCCGTGGTCATATTCAAGGGCGGCTACACGGAAGGCGGAGGACGGGCGACAGCTTCGCATACCAGTTCGCTGGCGGGCGCCGATGCTGTCTGGGATGGCCTTCTCAGACAAGCAGGCGCCATCAGGGTCTATAGCATTGAGGAGATGGTGGACATGCTGGTGGCCTTGCTGCACATGAAGCCGCCATCAGGCAACAGCGTATGTGCCGCGGGCTTCGGAGGCGGCTCCAGTGTTTTAGCTACTGATGAATGCGAACGGGCAGGACTACACATGGTCCCACTACCTTCGGAGACCCGTGACAGGCTGAAATCCTTCATTCCCGCCGCTGGAAGCATGCTCCGCAATCCCCTGGATATCGGCTTTTTGCTCGTGGCCCAGCAGGACGGCACTTTCAATGGCAAGCCGGTGAGTGATTGGGAAGACAAGATCCGGGAGGTGGTACCGTTGAAAGGTGACAGGGGTTGGGGAGACTTTCTTGATATCATTGAGGACTGGAAAGACATCGACCTGGTCCTGTTTCATTACTCTGTCGATATCAATCCCATATGCATGACTGAGTGGCGGATGGGAACGGCGATCGGACTCATGCTGGCAGGGATGAAAGCCTGTAACCTGCCCAAGGCCATGGTTATCCAGATGATGGTGGGCAAGCCCGCCTACAGTGCGATTGAGAGAGTATACCGTCTCTATACCGAGGCAAGACTCCCCGTCTTCACATCCATGAGCGGTGCTGCCAGAGCTATACGGAGACTCATCGACTTCAACCGAGAGCAACCCGAATTGGCCAGGTCCCTACAGGAGGGTAACGTTCCTGGTAATTTGAGACTTGCAGCCCAATCTGCGAGTATTTCGAGTCAGCAGGATGTCATAGTTGAAATACAAGGAGGAGCAGAATGAATTCGCCGTTTTCCCTGGAAGGTAAGACCGCCATCGTTACCGGCGCCAGTCGCTGGACGGGCAAGGTCATTGCCCTGGAGATGGCCAAGGCCGGGGCTGACCTAGTGATATGCGCCCGGAAGCCGAAGCCCCTCGAAGCTGCGGCCGAAGAGGTACGCCAGTTGGGGAGAAGATGCGTGGCCGTGCCCACTGATGTCGAAGACGCTGCGCAGGTAGAGGCCCTCGTTAACAAAGCCAAGGAGGAATTGGGCCGGATCGATATCCTGGTCAACAGCGCGGGCACGGACATAATCAAGCCAAGCATGGACCTTGCGGAGAAGGAATGGGACGACATGGTGAGGCTCAATCTGAAAAGCCATTTCCTGTGCAGCAAGGCCGTAGCGTCCGTCATGATCGAGCAGGGTGGCGGCAGCATAGTGGACGTTGCCTCCACAGCCGGACTTCGGGCCAGCCCAACAAGCAGTGCCTATGGAGCCGCGAAGGCCGGTCTAATGCACTTGGTCATGACGCTGGCTGTAGAATGGGGTAAACACAACATCCGGGTCAATGCAGTAGCCCCCGGTTTCATAGCCATCCCCGTACATCCCGGCTATCTTGAGCACTTCCCTCACCTCAAGGCGATATACGACCGGGTACCCTTGGGGAGAGGCGTCAATATGGAGGAGGTTGCCTGGGGCGTGATCTATCTGGCTTCGGAGGCCGCCGGAAACACCACCGGCGTTACCATTCCCTTGGACGGCGGTATGACCTGCATGCTGGGTTAGGCAGGACCAAAACAGCATGACAGTGTGCAGGGCAACATTGCCCTGCACGAAGGAGCATGGCCAAGCTTCCGGCCGGGAGTTGCCTTTGGTATCTGTGCCCGGCCTAACGCAGCATCGTCTGGCCGCCATCCACCATAAGCGTCTGGCCGGTAATGTAGTCGGAATCCGAACAGGCCAGAAAAACGGCGGCGCGACCGATGTCGATCTCACAGTCGCCCAGGCGGCCCGCCGGCACCATGGCCAGCATCAGATCGATCATGCCACCCGAACTCTTGCCCCAGTCGACCATGCGAGGCGAGTCAGCCAGGGGGCAGATGGCGTTCACGTTGATCTTGTATCTTCCCCACTCATGACAAGCTACCCGGGTAAGGGCCCGGATACCCTCCTTGGCAGCAGCATAAGCCGTCCACCCCGAATGACCATCCAGGCCGGCAGCCGAGGCCATGTTGATTATCTTCCCGCCCTTCTCCTTCATATAGGGCAAGCATTCCTGCATGAAGTAGAAGGTCCCCCACAGACCAGACCCCAGAGCCCGCTGCATGTCCTCGTCGGTGGTGTTTTCGAAGGCAACATCATTCCTCATGTCCTGGGCGACGTTGGCCAGGATATCCACTGTTCCAAATTCCCTTACAGCACCTTGGACCACACCCTTGACCTGGCTGCGCTGGCTGACATCACAGGAGAACGCAACGGCCTTGACACCCAGTGCCTGGATTCCGCCGGCCGCTGCCTGGGCTTTCTCCGCATTGAAATCAGCCAGTACGATGTTGGCCCCCTCTTTGGCCATCGCCGTGGCGATACCGAGACCTATACCTTGGGCCCCGCCGGTAACGATGGCAACTTTTTCATCCAATCTACCCATGGAGAATCCCCCTTCTTGATTGGCTCGGCTGGCGATGTCAGCACACTTAGCCAGCCCGTATTCCTGGCTGGATTATACCAGATATGTGGAACTCAGGATTCCGGGACCGCTTGGCTGCTTGCGACCTTGAGCCTGTTTTCGCAACTCCGCCGCAACCGGAATGGGAAGTTTGGGCGCACCAAGAATGGCGTACGCATTTCTGGAGCACCCAATACGGTCATCCTAATCGCGGGTCTTCGTTTTCCTCTTGCCAGATTTGGACTTGCTATTGCTTTGCACTTTCTGCTTACTGAGGTAATCGTCAACAGCCTTGTTCAGCGCCTGTGCGCCCAGGTTGGAGCAGTGCATCTTGTTCTTGGGAAGTCCTTCCAGTTCCATAGCCACCGCTTCAGGCGTGATCTCTCTTACCTCTTCCAAGGTCTTTCCCAAAGCCATCTCGGTGACCATGCTGGATACGGCAATGGCAGCACCGCAACCAAAGGTCTTGAACTTGACGTCGTCCAATTTGTTGTCCTTGACCTTGACGTAGAAGGTCATCATGTCCCCGCACACGGGGTTGCCGACTTCACCGACGCCGTCGGCATCCTCGATTTCGCCGACATTGCGGGGATTCGTGAAATGCTCCATGACCTTGTCGCTATATACAGCCATGTTTCCTCCTATTTCGCTTTCTCGAATTTGGCATACAGGGGAGACATCTGCCTCAACCGGTCCACGATGGGAGGCAATACTTCCACAACATAGTCCGCTTCCTGCAACCTGTTGTCTATCCCGGCGGTGAGGAGTAATGACCCCTGCGCCTTCTCATGGGGAACCCCCATGGCCAGCAAGACATGCGACGCCTTGAGGGCTCGTGACATGCAAGAGGAGCCGCTTGAGACTGCAACGCCCTTCATGTTCAACATCATCAACATGGACTCGCCCTCGATGAACTCGACCAGAAAACTGGCATTCCCCGGCAGGCGCTGTACGGGATGTCCACTCACCTCAACGTGGCCAATTGCGGCAGGCAAGCCCGTGAGCAATCTGTCACGTATGGGGAGCAGGTGGGCCATTCGATCCTGCATGGCCTCCCGGGCCAGTTGTGCTGCCTTGCCCATGCCTGCAATGCCAGCCACATTCTCAGTGCCGGCCCGCCGGCCACCCTCCTGAGTGCCGCCATCCAGCAAGGGCATGATACGCACTCCCTTTCTCACCCAGAGAGCGCCAACTCCGTGAGGGCCGTAGAACTGATTGGCGGAGAGGCTGAGAGCATCCACACCGAGTGCCTTGACATCAACAGGTATGGTCCCTGCCGTGGCCACAGCATCCGTGTGCAGGGGAATGCCATGCTCTCTGGTGATCCTGGCTATCTCGGCCATGGGCTCAATGGTACCCACCTCGGTATTGGCATGCATGATGGAGACCAGGACAGTGTCTTTTCTCACGGCCCGGCGTACCTCGTCGGGGTCCACTATGCCGTGCGAGTCAACCGGCACCAGGCTCAATTCGAAGCCCATCTTCTCCAGGCTCCTGGCGGATTGGAGAACAGAGAAATGTTCTATGGCAGATACGACGATATGCTTTCCCTTGCTCCAGCGGGCCAGAGCCAGACCTTTTACAGCGGAGTTATTGGCTTCAGTGCCACTGCCGGTAAGTATTATCTCCTCGGTGTCCGCGCCGATCAACATGGCCACCTGTTCCCTCGCCTGTTCAATGGTCTCACGGGCAGCGTCCCCCCAATCGTGAAACGCTGAGGGATTTCCCGAAACCTCCTGCAGGCAGGGAAGCATGGTCTCCCGGACCTCTTTGAGTATGGGAGCGCTCATTGCATTATCCAGGTATACTCGCACTTCTACTCCCCCCTTGCTCTAGATTTCGCCGGACCAGTGCCCGTAAGACCATCCGGAGATCAGCTGCGGGGTTGACAGGATCTTGGCCCTGCCTTAAAATGTACAGTAATTTGATCATCTTTGTCAACAACTAAGGACAAGCCGCCGCTGTATTTTATGGGGCTAAATACCAAGATGCATCATTTTACAACGGAACGACTTCCGGCTAAAAGCCCGGGGTCAGCAGAAAATGGGCTCCAAAGGGCCACAGTACACGGGCGTTGCCCGAAAAAACCGAACAATCGTGCTACAGTGTGATCAAAGAGGAGGCGCAGTATGGTAGATAGCGGCAATCTTGCACCAAAGACCAGTTTCAGGGCTCTCGAAATTCCACAATTGACCCGCGGCATCGCCGCCGACAGCACAGAGCTTATAGGCAACACCCCTCTCGTCCGCTTGAACCGGGTCACGGCAGGTTCAGAGGCGATAGTTGCCGCCAAGCTCGAGTTCTTCAATCCCCTGGGAAGCGTCAAGGACAGGATAGGCGTAGCCATGATTCTCGATGCCGAAGCCAGGGGACTCCTCGGGAAGGATGCCGTCATAATAGAACCCACCAGCGGCAATACCGGCATCGCCCTGGCATTCGTTTGCGCCGCCAGGGGCTACAGGCTCATCCTTACCATGCCGGAGACCATGTCCATGGAGAGGCGGCAGCTCCTGCGCATCTTCGGCGCCGAGCTTGTGCTGACACCCGGACCTGAAGGCATGACCGGGGCCATCAGGAAGGCCCAGGAGCTTGCGGATGAGACGCCCAACTCCTTCATGCCGCAGCAGTTCAAGAACCCGGCAAACCCGGAAATACACCGCCTGACCACGGCTGAGGAGATATGGCGGGATACGGACGGGCGGATCGATATTCTCGTATCGGGCGTCGGCACAGGGGGCACCATTACGGGCTTGGGAGAGGTGCTCAAGGAGCGGAAGCCGGGATTGCGCGTGGTTGCCGTTGAGCCTGCTGATTCTCCGGTCCTTTCCGGCGGCAAGCCCGGCCCTCACAAGATCCAGGGAATCGGTGCGGGTTTCGTTCCTGATGTGCTGAAAGAGGACCTGATTGACGAGATCGTAAAGGTGTCTAATGAAGATGCCGGCCGGACGGCAAGAAGATTGGCCAGAGAGGAAGGCATACTTGCCGGCATATCCTCAGGGGCGGCAACCTGGGCCGCACTGGAGGTAGCCATGAGGCCGAAAAGCAAAGACAAGCTCATCGTCGCTGTCCTGCCCGATACGGGTGAGCGCTATCTGAGTACATGGCTGTTCCAAGAGGATGCACCGTCAACAACAGGAGTCTATCTTTGACCGGGGCAGAGAAAAGGGGGTTAGATGAAATTCGAAACTCTGGCCGTACACGGCGCCCAGCAACCGGACCCTAGTACCGGGGCTTTGATCACGCCCATCTATCAGACATCCACCTTCGTATTTGAGGATGTGGGTAAGACACGAGGTTATGATTACTCACGCACATCCAATCCCACCCGCAAAGTGCTGGAGGACCTTATCTCGCAGCTCGAAGGCGGCAAAGGCGCCTGCGCCACCGCCACCGGCATGGCCGCAGAGACCACGGTGGCTTGCCTCCTGAAGCAGGGCGACCATGTCATCTGCGGCGACGATGTCTATGGAGGCACCTACAGGCTGTTCGATTCCGTCATGAGGGATTTGGGCGTGGACTGCACCTTCCTCAGGCTGGATGACCGCAGCAGGCTAGGGGCCGCCGTCAGGCCCAATACCAGAATGATCTGGCTGGAGACGCCGTCCAACCCGCTCCTGAACATAGTCGACCTGGAGATGGTGGCCGAGGTCGCCGGGAAGCACAATCTGCTCACAGTGGCCGACAATACCTTCGCCACGCCCTATCTTCTGAGACCCATTGACTACGGCATCGACATCGTGGTCCATTCCACAACCAAGTACCTGAACGGGCACTGCGACGTTGTCGGAGGCGCCATAGTAGCCTCCACCGAGGAACTGGCTGAGAAGGTACGCTACCTTACCAACGCCATGGGCACCCCGGCCTCTCCCTTCGATTGCTGGCTGGTGTTGCGAGGCATCAAGACCCTTGCCATAAGGATGAGACAGCAGGAAGCTACGGCAGCCGTCATCGCCCGTTACTTGAAGAAGCACAACCGGATAAGCAGGGTGTACTACCCCGGACTGGAGGACCATCCGGGCCATGAGACAGCCGGCAGGCAGATGAAGGGATTCGGGGCCGTAGTCTCGTTTGAAGTCAAGGGTGGCCTGGAGGCCGTGAACTCCGTGCTGAGTAAGACCGGAATTTTCGCCCTGGCCGAGTCGCTGGGAGGCGTGGACTCCCTCATAGAGCATCCGGCGACAATGAGCCACGCTTCCATGCCCGAGCCAGCGAGGGAGACCATCGGCATCGGTCCCCAACTTATCAGGCTTTCCATAGGCTTGGAACACGTTGACGACCTGATTGAGGACCTTGAGCAGGCCTTGATTGGTACATGACCTGCATACCGTTCCCCAACTGCATGTGAAGTGTGCAATGCCATAGGAGTCGTCACCCTCTTCAGAGGGTCAGCAGAATAACGTCAAGAAAGCCGCAGCCGGGACCGGCTGCCTGAAGGAGTCAGAGATGTCCTACGCTCTCAGCTTACGCTGCCGCAAGTGTGGAGGGGAGTACCCTCTACAGGCACAGAACCTGTGCGATTTCTGCTTCGGCCCCCTCGACGTGGCCTACGACTATAAGGCCATGGCGGCCTCCCTTACGAGAGACAAGATCGCCCGTGGCCCCGTGAGCATGTGGCGTTATGCTGACCTCCTGCCCATTGCCGGCGAGCCGGTAGACCTGGGCACCGGGTTCACCCCGCTGACCAGGGCAGATAATCTGGGCAGGCTCCTGGGCCTGGAACAGCTATACATCAAGAACGACTGCCTGAACCCCACCTGGTCATTCAAGGACCGGGCGGTGGCTGTGGCCGTCACCAAGGCCCGGGAATTGGGCTTTACCACCATTGCCTGCGCTTCCACGGGCAACCTGGCGGCCAGCGTAGCCGCCCATGCCGTCAAGGCGGGGCTCAAGTCCTACGTATTCTTCCCGTCGGACATCGAGCAGGGCAAAATCGTAAGCACAGCCATACACAATCCCACCCTGGTGGCTGTACAGGGAAGCTACGACAAAGTCAATCACCTCTGTCACCGGCTGGTCGAGGCTTACGGCTGGGGCTTCATCAATATCAACCTCCGCCCTTACTACGCCGAGGGCAGCAAAACGCTGGGCTACGAAATAGCGGAGCAACTGGGATGGCGGTCGCCTGACCGCATACTGGCACCGTCGGCCTCGGGCCTGCTGTTCACCCGCATATGGAAGGGACTCAACGAGCTATCCATGCTGGGCCTCATCGGGCCCGTGAACACCCACATGCACTGTGTGCAGGCCGCCGGTAGTTCACCCATTGTGAATGCCTTCGAGAACGGTACCCTGCATGTGCTCCCTGTGGAACCGCAAACCATCGCCAAGTCGATAGCCGTCGGCAATCCGGCCGACGGCAACTATGCCTTGAAGGCAGCCAGGGAATCAGGAGGCACGGCAGCCTCGGTCAGCGACGACGAGATCATCGAAGGCATAAGGCTCCTTGCCGAGACCGAGGGCATATTCTCTGAGCCTGCCGGTGGTGTGGTGATCGGCGCTCTGCGCAAGATGGCGAAGTCAGGCATCATAAGGAGCCAGGATGTGACCGTGGCATGCATCACCGGCTCCGGGCTTAAGACCCAGGAGATCGTGTCGGACAGCGTCCGGCCTGTTACAATAGAGCCGTCCTTGCAGTCCTTCGAGAGCATGGTCTGCGTCCCGAATGTGACAGCCGCAAGCGACTGATAGGAGGCAAAGATGGGAATACGACGAGTTATGTTTACCTTTCCGCCTGAGCGCATCGATCAACCCGTGATCTACAACCTTGGTCTCAAGTACAACGTGGTGACCAACATACGCCGTGCCGACGTAACCGCCGACAGGGGCTGGGTGATTCTGGAGCTGGAGGGCGCCGAGGAGGATATCGAAGGAGGCCTTGCCTGGGTGGCCGGCCTTGGCATTAGAGTGGACCCCGCTGCCGGCGATGCTCTCGAGGGATAAGACCATGATTTGGGGTTAACCGGGCTCCACACCGTGGTGCTTCATGGCGTACTCCGCCGATATGCGGCCTTCCCGGCAGTCCCTGATTACCAGGTCCCGGGGCCGCTCGGCGGGGTCCCCGTAGCCTCCACCCCCAGGTGTTCTGATGCTGATGACCGAGCCGGGCTGCAGGACCATGGACCCCTTGGCGGGAACAGCACGCTCATCACCGTCAACGATGAGGTACTGTGAGCCCTCTTTGCCGGGTCGCCCGTCGAAGACCCCCCAGGGCCGCAGTTCCCGCCTGTCCGCCAGCAGGGACAGCTTCGCCCGGTGATCCAGTACCCTGACATCCCGGCGCACCCCCAACCCCCCGCGCCACTTGCCTGCACCGCAACTGTCCGGTACCAGCTCATACCGCTCCACCATCAAGGGATAGGCTATCTCCAAGGCTTCCACCGGGGTGTTCAATGTATTGGTCATGTGGCACTGCACTCCATCCACACCGTCCATGGTCGAGCGCCCCCCCATTCCACCGCCAACCGTCTCGTACAGGGTGTAAGCTCTGCCGGAACGGGGGTCCACCCCACCCAGGGTGACGCTGTTCATGCTGCCCTGGCAGGCACCTGTTACCCGCTCGGGCACCGCCCCGGCCAGGGCTCCCATCAGGACGTCCACGATGCGCTGTGACGTCTCCAGGTTGCCGCCCACCACGGCCGCCGGCAGCACGGCGTTCACCACAGTTCCCCGGGGAGCGACGATATTGATGGGCCGGTAACAGCCCTCATTTGGCGGGATATCCGGATCCGTGAGGGCGCGCAGGGTGTAATAGGTGGCGGACGCGGTCACTGCATAGACGGCATTCACCGGACCCTCCACCTGGGGCGAGCTTCCGGAGAAATCGATACTTATCCCCGTCCCCTCGATGGTGACAACCGCCCTTATCCTGGTCCTGCCTGCGCTTATGCCGTCCCCATCCAGATAGTCCTGATACGCATAAACGCCGTCAGGCAGCAAAGATACCTCCGCCCGCATGCGCCGCTCCGAGTAGTCCATGATCCGGTCGATGGCGGCCCAAATGGTGTCCCAGCCATACCTGTCCACCACCTCCAGAAACCGCCTTCTCCCCGTCTCATTGGCCGCCTTCTGCGCCCTCAGATCGCCCATGCGCTCCTCAGGAGTGCGAACGTTGGCCGTTATCAACCGGACCAGGTCCGTATCCAGTTCACCGCCCTTCCACAACTTCACCGGGGGAATGCGCAGGCCTTCCTGGAATATCTCCGTGGTATCCCCGGCCAGGCTGGCCGGCGTCTTGCCGCCGACATCGGCATGATGCGCACGGTTGGCCGCGTAAGCCACAATCCGCCCCCCCAGGAAAACGGGCGTTACGAAGGTCAGGTCAGGCAGATGCGCGCCTCCGGCAAAGGGGTCGTTCAGGACGACTGTGTCGCCGGGCTTCATGCCCGGAACCAGTTCCAGGGCGGCTTTCACAGAGAAGGGCATGGCTCCCAGGTGGACCGGGATCGACTCCGCCTGAGCGATCATGCGGCCCCTGGAATCGAAAAGCGCACAGGAGCAGTCCCGGCGCTCCTTTATATTTGGGCTGTAGGCAGTCCTGATCAGATTGACGTTCATCTCCTCCGCCACCTCGACCAGGGCATTCCGGATGACTTCAAGAGCAACAGCATCAATTGCCACTTGCTCACTCATTGTCCGCGCTCCCCCTGTGAGTGTCCCTCACCGACAGAATCAGATTGCCGAATCCATCAACCCTGCCCTGCCATTCGGGTGGTACCACCACCGTTGATTCCGGACTTTCGATAACGGCCGGGCCCTTCAGACAGTGTCCTGAAGGCAACCGGGCGCGCTCGAAGACCTCTGACGGCATCCAGCCCAAACCGGCAAAATGCACGCGCCTGAGGCCTTTCAGGGGTTGCTCCTCCGCAGGGCCGTCATTTCGCCCATACTCGACCTTGCCTACGAGACCCCTGGCTTTCAAGCGCAGGTTGACAATCTCCACCGGCTCGCCGGGGCCGGCATGTCCGTAAACCTGCTCATGCCGATGATGGAACCCTTCAATCAACCGGTCCAGTGCATGCGGGGAAAGAGCAGCGCCGGAGGTCTCCAGGTTGAGTTCGAAGGATTGTCCCGCATAGCGCATATCCACAGATGCCTCGAAAAGGATATCGCTTTCAGCTATTCCATCCCGCACCAGGTCATCCCTGCCCCTTGCTCTCAGCCTGTCCCATTTGGTGTTCAGATCGTCGAAATCGATCTGGCCGGCCACCTCGACGACCGAATGCACGTAATCATGGGCCAGGTCGGTATGGAGCAGGCCCAGGGCGGACAACACGCCCGCCCTCTCAGGCACCAGGACGGCGGCCATCCCCAGCTTGAATGCCAGTCCAGCCCCATGAAGAGGCCCGGCTCCGCCGAAGGGCAGCAGAGCGAAACGGCGCGGGTCATGACCCCGGGCCACCGAGATCACCCGGATCGCCCTCTCCATATTGGCCTCGGCCACAGCGATAATGCCCTGAGCAGCATCTTCGACCGTCATACCCAGAGGCCCGGCAATCAACGTCCGGATGGCCGCGGTCGCCGCTTCAGCGTCCAGACAGTCCAGATCGCCCACGGGGCTGAGCGGGTCCAGCCTTCCCAGCACCACATGGGCATCGGTCACCGTGGGCTGGAGGCCGCCCTTTCCATAGCAGACCGGGCCTGGATCGGCACCGGCACTTTGCGGCCCAACCCGCAGAGCGCCTCCCTTGTCGATCCAGGCAATTGAACCACCACCGGCGCCAATGGTATGGATGTCGACCATGGGCACCTTTATGGGATAGCCGGCCACGCTGCCATCTGTGGTAACGGCCGCCTGTCCGTCCTTGATCAGACACACATCACAGCTTGTCCCTCCCATATCCAGGGTGATCAGGTCAGGATAGCCGGCCACCGCCCCGGTGATGCGCGCTCCCTGAACGCCGGCCGCCGGACCGGAGAGGACGATCCTCACCGGCTGCGACTGGGCACCGCTGCTTGAGGTGATGCCCGCATTCGACTGCATGATCTGCCAGGTCTTGTTGAGTCCCAGCTCTGCAGTGGCCCGGTCAAGCCTCTCCAGGTAGTCCCCTACAACGGGTCGCAGGGCAGCGTTGGCGGCTACCGTCTGAGTTCTCTCGTACTCGCGAAATTCCGGCAGCACCTCGGAGGAAACCGTTATGGGCAGACCGGTTTTGGCTTCAAGGATATGCTTGACCCTGATCTCGTGGTCCGGGTTGGTGAAAGAGAAGAGGAGGCAGACGGCCACCGACTCCACCCCACTCTCCACCAGCACCCGTGCGATGTCCGTCACCCTGCCCTCGTCCAGCGGCATGATGATCGAACCCCGGTAGCCGGTCCGCTCCGGCACTTCAAAGCGCAGATCCCGGCTGATTATGGGCTGAGGGCGTTGCACCTGCAGGTCATAGATGCGGGGCCGGTTCTGCCGGGCGATTTCGATGACGTCCCTGAACCCGGCTGTGGTAACCAGGGCCGTGCGTGCCCACTTGCCTTGTAGCAGGGCATTGGTGGCCACGGTGGTGCCATGGACAAGGCGGTCAGCCCGGTCCAGCACAGCGCCGGTCCGGCCTACCAGGCGCCGTATGCCTGTCATGACAGCCTCCTCAAGCCTGTTGGACGTGGAGGCGACCTTAAAGGACTCTACAGTCTTCCGGCCGGGATGGACAAAGACGATGTCCGTGAAGGTGCCGCCAACGTCTACACCAATCAGCATTTGAAGACATCCACCAGCAGGACAATGTTGACATCTTACGGCCCAGGTTGCAAACGGCCCTACCGGGTATCATTTTGCCCTGCATCGGACTCCTCCACGATACCAGCAAGAGCCTTGTCCTCCAAGCGGTTCCCAGTCACCGGGAGGACGGCCCTGACGCGAGTCCCCTTGCCGGGGGCTGACTCGATGGTAGCCGCCCCATCCAACAAACGCGCCCTCTCCCTGATCCCCATGAGCCCGGCGGAGGTGGCGGGCAACCTGGAAGGGTCAAAGCCCCTGCCATTATCGGAGACATCCACGGTCAATTGGTCGTCCTGTACCGTAATGTGGACCGAGACCGAGTCCACCTGGGCATGCTTGACCACATTGGTAAGGGATTCCTGGATGATGCGAAAAGCGGCAATGGTCAGGTCGGGGGGCAATTCTCTATCTACCCCCGTGTGCCGGAAATGCACCCGTATGTTGGTTCGGTGAGTGAAGTCCCGGAAGTACCATTCCAGAGTCGGCAGCAGCCCCAGAGCATCAAGCATACCGGGTCGCAGGCTCAAGGAAAGGGCTCTCACATCCGCCACGATCTTGTTGGTAATCTGCTTGGCCTCTTCCAGCGTTCCAACTGCTTCACCGTCAAGCAGGAAACGTCCCAACCTGGTGAGGAGCAGCTTCAAAACGGTCAGGTTCTGGCCTGTTTCGTCATGGAGTTCCCGCGCGATCTCGCGCCGCTCTTCCTCCTGTACCTCCAGCAGACGGCGGGTCAGCGACCGCAAAGCGGCCTCCGCCCTTTTCTGTTCGGTTATATCATGTACGGTGCCGACCAGGCCTGTCAGGTTGCCGTCCAGGTCGAAGCGTGCCTCACCTTGAGCATGAACGACGCGCTCCGTACCGTCGCGTCTCGTTATCCTGAAGTCCATGCCGTAACCGGTCCTATTCTTAACCGATTCCTTCACCTGTTCTGTGAGACTCGTCCGGCTCCTGGCGGGGACCATGCTCAAGAACTGGTCCGGCTCCACAGGCTCGAACGGCGGCAATCCGAAAATCCTGTGCACCTCCTCCGAGCACCTTATCAGGTTTGTGGCGGCATCCCATTCCCAGCTTCCTACCTTGGCCAGCCGCTGCGCCTCTCGCAGGCTGGCTTCGCTACGCCTCAGTTCGGACTCCATACGTTTTCGTTCACTGATGTCCCGTGTCACTCCAATTACATGAGCTGACTGGTTGTCGGCGTCGAATCCAGCCATGATTCTGGACTCGACGTGAACAGGGCCGGCATCCCTGCGTGTTACTTCAAACTCAATATCGATGGGAGCTGCCGGTCTGCCTGCTCTAACTTCAGCCAGGTACACCTGCAGTATTCTCTCCACCATCGTGTAGGATGAAGAGGTCAGGACCTGGTCCAGAGGTTGGCCCAGGGTTTCCTCCTCCGTATACCCCCTGAGCCGGTAGACGGATGGACTGACATAGGACAGGTCCAGGTCCTCGTCCGCCATCCATATAACGTCGGCAGCGTTTTCAGCCAGCAAGCGGTACCGCCTCTCACTATCCTCCAGTGCCTGTGTAGCCTGGCGGTGTTGCCGCCGTATATCCGCCTCCCGCAATTCGCGGTCTATGGCTGGCGCCAACCTGGTGAGATTGGACTTCATTATATAGTCATGAGCCCCGGCTCGCATAGCTTCTACCGCTATCTCCTCACCCACCTTACCGGAGACAAGGATAAAAGGTATATCGATGCCTGTATCTTGCAGCAGCCCGAGAGCCGCCAGTCCGTCGAATTCAGGCAAAACGTAGTCGGCTACCACAACATCCCATTCCTCCCCAAGCAGGGCGGCCCGCATCTCGTCAGCATCCTCCACACGCCTGTGTTGTGCGACAAAACCAGCCTTGGACAGCTCCCTGAGCAGCAATAGAGCGTCATCCTCCGAGTCCTCCACGAGCAGTAACCGAATTGGTTTCTTCATCGTCATCCCTTCTCAATAGGTGGTGGTTGGTTGAGTACCAGCCAGTATAGCCCCAGGGTGCGAATAGCCTCGGCGAATTCGTCGAAATTGACTGGCTTGCGAACGTAGCTATTGGCTCCCAGATCATAACTCTTCACGATGTCTCTTTCTTCGTTGGAGGACGTGAGGACCACAACCGGAAGCAGCCTGGTCCGTTCCTCGGCCCTTATGCGTTTCAGCACTTCCAGGCCGTCCACTCGAGGCAGCTTGAGGTCCAGCAATACCAGGACGGGAAGTTCCCGCCCCCCTTCCGGAGCCCCGGCCTCGCCGAAGAGGTACTCCATGGCCTCAACCCCGTCTTGAGCTACGATCAGCTCGTTGGCAATGTTCGCCTTCTTCAGCGCTCGCCGGGTGAGAGCTATGTCGTCAGAGTTGTCCTCAATCAGGAGAATGGTGCCGTTTTCCATATCGTTTCTTCCTTTCTCAGTTCAATGTGAAGTAGAAGGTGGCCCCTGCTCCGGGGCTGGCTTTCGCCCAAACACGCCCGTTATGCCGCCGGGCAAT
>PUNJ01000008.1 GCA_003551705.1 Chloroflexota bacterium
GAAGCGCCGCTTCTGCTCCTCCGAGCCGACCCTCATCAAGGTCGGCCCCACGGTCATCAATGACAGCACGGGGATGGCAATGCGGAAGTGGCCCATGGCAAGATCGAAGAATATGTATTGTTCGATCGGGGTGCGTCCCTGGCCGCCATATTCCTTGGGCCAGCCGATGCCCATCCAGCCATCAAGACCGAGCTTCCTCACGAAGGCCCGGCATACCGGTCCCTCCCCCTCGATGTTGACAAGCCTCTCCTCTTCCAGTTCAGGAGGCACATTCTTCTTCAGGTACGCATAGACCTCTTGCTCGAGCTTCTGTTGTTCGGGCGTAAGCTCCAGTTCCATCTAGTCTCCTTTCGGACCCGGGTCCTGCCGACCAGACCCGGCTCGATAATCCATTATTTCAAGTAAGGATGAATGGACTTTTCATCCGAATTCGGCTGAACCTGGCAAAGAAAGGACTGCCATAAGAATGGCAGTCCAGACATCAAGCACACTGGCCTGGCCTTGAGACGTAGCTATCGAGATGGCTCGCTATGTAGACACGTGTCACAACGTCTCGACTCGATATTCTTTCCTGACCCTTATATACGACCCTTTGTCGACAAAAGTCAAGCCCGGCCGGAAATCTACCTGATTGTCGCCGGAGTTTCCTCGGCGACGACCTCTACTTCGGGCACAACTACCTTTCTCGTCATCAATATCGGCCCGCCTATGACCATGACGAGACCCAAGGCAAAAAATATCTGGGGCAGATGCGTGGTACCCCAAGGCAACATCATCTTCCATTGTTTTGCCTCGGCCAGTAATTCGGCCTGCGTAGCTGCCGCCGTGACCAGTTCATCCTTATACACGGTTACTTCCCTGTAGCTCATCGGACCAGTATTGGGCATGTATTCATGAGGAAATGGCAACAGGCTGGTCAACTCGGTTTTCGCACTTGCATAAACCGTAGTCCCGGATACCGGTTCCACTTTCATGATAATCGTCTGAAACAGTTGCTGGGCTGGAGTGCCTACTCCGGCTGGAATGCTCAGACCCTCCTCAGGCGTAGCAAGTTCGAATACCATGACGTTAAGTCCTTCAATCTGCTCCTCGCCGATGTGCCTCGCCACCAGGGGTTCGGGAGTGCCGGTAATCCAAATCGGATACTCAGTGCCGGCCTCAACCCCGGCAGGAAAACTGAAGTATCCTGACCGGTCAAGGTCCCCTCGTTCAGGTACATGCCCCCTGTTCACCCGGTCTACGGCCATGACTGCACTAACGGCCAGCTGCGGCATATTCTCTCCAGTGTCCGTGTTGATGAAAGTATTGTCCTCCCGGAGATAGACGACGCCTGCCGTGCTCCGCACTGGTGAGTAGACCGTTGTATTACGGACGTTGTAGGTTACCGGCTGCATTGCCTCAGCGTCCCACAGGACTACAGTCCCCTCCTGCTGTGATACCTGGTTGAGATCTCCAGGTATCTTGTTCATTCCTGGGAATATCAGGGTTACCCATAAGGCTCCAAAGATAACCAAGACGGCACCAAGGATGGTAAGGATTCTGCCTGCCAGCTTCTTCCGTCGACCCATGGCTGCCTCCTTTCTGTCCAATTGCTCTTTCGAGCAATCAAGGCCGGCTTTGTGTGCACCGGAAAAATAACAATCTGCCGGATTGTTACTACCCTGTTTGGTCTCGGTTCATCCTGTCAACATTCCCCCAAGGCCGGCTTTCGTGCTCATTGACCAGCCAGGGTGTCACGTACACGACGATCCGATGCCATTATTATATACCACATTGCAATACGCCAGAGATTAAATGAGCTTGGCTACACGGGTCAGACTCGCTCCTTGGCCCAACTAGCAGTGACTTCATAGGTCATATCCTTGAATTCCTTTTCATCAGGAAGCGGCCTGCCCAGCCACTCGCGATAGAAGCCGTCGATATCCGGCAACACGTCGAAGATTATCGGGTATCCAACCGGTACGTTTTCCACTTTCAACATCACTCCACAAGCAGGACAGTAGAACTCCCGCACCTCACACAAATTGGGGTCCGGCGCCTTCAAGCCCGGATAGACCTCTTCCATCTTGGCCATGTCATCGCGGACGAAGATGAGGGCGTTCAGCTTCCAATTGACCCGCCAATCGCCGAACTCGTAGCCGCAATCGCACTTGACGATACGGTCGCTGCCTTTCTGGACCACATTCAGATGGTCGCCCAGCGGCATCAGGATCTTCTCGGGCCACGATACCCTCTCTTGCAGAATCTGGATATACTTATCGAACCGGTCGTCATCCTTGGGATGGCTCATGATCTCCTTGGTCTTCTCCCAAGGCAACCTGCCTTCAAACATGTCTCTCAGGTCTTCTTTGCTATACGTCGTCATCGCTTTCACCTCACAGAGTAAAATCTTCAGGTGCAGCCCAGAAGTCCCTGATTTCCTGGGCGAAGGAAGTGCTGAGTCTGGCACTGCTCTGGTACATCTCAACGATCTGTGGATCATAATCGTGGGCCAGGAATCGCTGCCTGGACTTGCGCCACCAGTCCTTCACCGGGACGCCCCTGCTGATACGCTCTTTGCGCTTGGCCGCTCGCATTTGCTCGGAAGCCGCGTCATCTATCTTCCACCGTTTCGCCTGCTTATCATACTCGGCCTTGACGCAATAGATGCTCTTGGCCATCCACTCCGTGGATAGTTCCTCGTCCATGTCGGCCTCTATGGCCCGGGTATCCCTCTCCAACGGGTCTCCCAACCCTCCACCTGCACCGGAAGCAGCGATGAGAATGTCTCCCTCGATGACTTCCATCGGCGCCGGCAGAAGACCAACGTCCTTAAGTTGATCGCCAAGTCGTTGCTGCAAATCACCGAGAAAACCGAGTTCATGAAGGAGCGGTTCCTGTCTCTCCAGCATTCCAGCGAAGTCCTTGTACCTGACCATCAGCGTGTTGCGCCTGCCGCCACTGTAGCCGCCGAACTGACCGATGTTGGGTATCAACCGGTCGTGGGCACAGCCGATGGCGCCACTGCCCACGCATTTCATGGTGCGGTGTATCATCGCCTGGGTCGGCAGGGCTACGCCGGACCGAAATCTCCCGTACCCCGTAGAGTAGGGTTCAAAGCGCCTAGATATCTCCATGTGCGGTACAAAGAGTTCCCAAACCTCTACACTGCCCAGGTCCACCTCTGGGGTCGCCAGCCAACCTCCGCAATCGATACCGTCACAAACGCCACAGGCTCCAGGACCGAAGTTACCTGTCCCGGCGGCCATGAGCGGCCGCTTGTTGCCCATCTGGTCGTAACCCGCCATCTGCCATCCGGCTGATGACCGGTAGTTGAAGGTCTCCTCCCGAAAGCCACGCAGGTAAAAGGTCATGCCCAGCAAATGGGACCACATGCCAAAGACGTCGAGAAGCGGCGCCCAGGGCGTCGACGTAGCCAGCTTCTTTATGAACTTGGGATTGAGCAGGGTATCCTCGGTGGGCGTCTTCACCTCCATGGGCAGAAGTGAGCCAAGATTGGCCCGTCCATCATAGGACAGGATCTGCACGGTGACGATGGACACACCGCCCCACAAGGCCTGCGGCGTCCCGTTGAAAGGATGCCATCCCCATTCACCCGTGCCTTCAAAGTCCAGTACCATCTTGCCGGCAGTGGTTACATCCATCTGCACCGGCACCAGCCTGAGCACGTCCACATTGGCGGGAGTCCATGCCACAGGCTGCTTGGCCATCTGAAACTCACAGGGGACCACGCTCCGGTACCTGCCGGGAATGGTCCTCTGCTTGATGCGCATGGTCTGGGCACGCCGTTCTTCCTCTATGAGTTCCAGGATGCCCTGCTTGAAGAAATCGATACCAAATTCCTTGATTATGTTGTGGATTTCCTTCCGTACCCGAACATTGGCGGCAACAGCGCCCTTTCTATCCAGAAGGAAAATGTCAGCCATGTCCAGGCTGATGTTTATCTTGTGTTCGAAGTCCCGGTTAATGCGGTCCTTGGTGCCGTACTTCTCGCAGCAGAACTTGAGGCCGTCCGTGCCGCGCTCCACATTGGGAGTGGGCATACAACCGGGACTGACCGCCCCCACATCCATCTCCATGATAACCGTGGAAACCCAGCATACCAGTTCCTTCTCCCAGAAGATGGGCAGCATGTCATACACATCAGCGGCGTGCATCCCCGAAATCACGGGGTCATTGGCAATAAACAGGTCCCCATCCCTTATGCCCACTTCCTCCTCATAGTTCATTTTGACCATCCACCGGATGTTGTCTCCCATGAGGCGGATATGCACCTGAATGCCCGTGGACTGGGCTATGTTGTCGCCCTCAGGTGTATACAGACCAAGACAGAGTTCGGCCACTTCCCGCACGTAAGGGGAGCCGGAGACCATCCTGGTAGTCTCCCGGCCCGAAATGAGGGCCGCCATGATGCGCCAGTGAAAGAGTTCCGCCCTGATCGGGTCCTGCTTGAGTACGTGCGGCTGGGTAATGCCGGCATAGCAGCCGGTCTCCCTATACAGCCGTTCATTATCTTCAAGGACCTGGATCAAAGTCCTGCCGCCGTCTCCGATTCCTTTCGTAGCTCGCTTGCTCATTCTACCTCCTTAATCGCCCTTTCTGAGATCACGACAACCACAGCATAGTCCATTCGTCCATATTCACCCGCTTGCCGGGTGGAACGAACAGAGTAGTGGCAGGAGCCTCAACCACGGCTATCCCCTCAAGCTCATTCCCCGGTCTGAGTTTGTCCATGTCATAGACCTTGGCCTTGTGCCATTTTCCGCCATAATAGACTTCCCGATCATCCTTATAGGCATCCGCCGGGGGGTTCTTGCCCTCCAGGGCATGCTTGACCAATTTCGGTTTCACCTTGGGCACGGTGGCAGTGACGCCCAGCTCCATGATCTGATAACCGGCCTGCCTGTGCTTGGCCACGCCGGCGTAGACCTTCTCATAAAGCTTCTCGAAAGCCGCCAGCAGCTTATCCATGTCTTCAGCACTATTCACACGCGAGACCGGGGAGGGCACTTCAAGATCGTCCATCTGGGTGCCGTACCGTACGTATGCCACCTGACGCACCTTGGCCTGGTCCCATGGCAACCCTTCCGCGGCAAAGTCGGCCTGCGCCTCCTTCTCCAACTCCTCCCATCCCGTGTTCAGCATCAATTGGCCCATCATCGTCTTCCAACTATCGTCGGCGTCATGGGCTATAACCACAGCCGTAGATTTCTGGTAGCGATGACTGATGTCTACGGCAGCACATCCGAACGAGGAGAAGGCGGCTGCCCAGGGCATGGTTACCACACCCTTAAAAGGCAGTCCTTCCGCATAATCGGCCACACATAGCGGTCCTGCTCCGCCATAGCAGAGCAGGTGATAATCAGCAGGCGAGAAGCCGCGGGCATACAGTACTGCCCGGACGTGTTCCCTCATCCTGCTGTTGACGAGCTTGTACACACCTTCGGCCAGATAATATGGATCAATTCCCAGAATGTCAGCGCTCTTCTCCTTGACAGCCTTCAGGGCCTTCTCCTTGTTCAGCTTCATCTTGCCGCCAAGATAGTTGTCAGGATTCAGAAGACCCATGATCAGACAACAGTCCATGACCGTTGGAATTTCATTCCCCATTTCGTAAGCTACAGGACCCGGATCGGCTCCCGCGCTATCGGGGCCGACATTTATCCTCTTGGTTATGGGGTCAATGGTCACATACATGCCCGCTCCAGCCCCAATGGAGTCCATAAGCAGGGTAGGTATGTTGTATATGCGACGGTTTATGACAACCTCCCGGATCATGACCGGTTCGCCGCCCATCAAGAGACCGACGTCGAAACTGGTGCCGCCCACGTCGGAGCAGACCCAGTTCTTTATGCCCAGCTTCTCGCCCAGGTACTGCGCCCCCAGCAGGCCGCCGATGGGACCGGAAAAGGAGGCCTCATGGATTTTGGGATAACGGATGTTCGTAACGCCGCCATGGGCCAGCACGATCTGGAGAGGATATTTGAAGCCGTTTTCTTTCAATTTGTCTTCTATCTTGAAGAGTTGCTCGCGACCCGGCTCGGCAGCGTAGGCATGCAGGACCAGGGTGTTCAACCGTCCCTGTTCCCTCTGTATGGGACAGAGCTTATGGGAAAGGTACACGGGCATGGGCTGTTCGCGCTTCTGCATGATCTCGGACGCTATCTCCGCCACCCTGAGTTCATGCATTGGGTTCATGTAAGAGTAGTACAGACAAATGGCCAGGGCATCTACCTGCTCATCAAGCAGTTCCTCAACGGCCCGCCTTACCTCATGTTCATAGAGCGGAATGGCCTCCATGGCAAACATGTCTATGCGCCCGGTTACCCCCTTGACCAGGCGTTTTGGTACCAGAGGCTTGTTATGCCTGTGGGTTACGTGGTGCAGAAGGTTCTGATAGGAGTAACCAGCCCACGTCTGCCGGGAGCGTTCATGAAGAAAGATATCCTCCTCGCCACGCTGGGTTATGACCCCGACCTTACGCCCGGTCTCCGTGAGAAGAGTGTTCATCATGGATGTCCCGCTATAGACAACGGCCTCTACGCCGGGAAGAATGCCCTTTGCTTCTCTGTTGAAGTCGCGCCCCCAGTATTCGAAGGCATCTTGCAGCGATTCCCACACCCCCGCCGATTGGTCTTGTGGCGTTGTCGATGCCTTGCCGATCGTGAAACTGCCTGCGGTGTCAACGGCAATCATGTCCGTCATAGTGCCGCCTGCATCGCTGGCCAGGATCTGCACCCGGTTTTCTTTATTCACATGCCCTCCTTTGCTCTCTTGACGCTTTGCCCTTCCCTGAGTGGGACCATATAACAAAAAGCTGCCACCTCAATTTGGTGGCAGCCCAGCCATCATAGCCTTAGAGACCTTAGACCTGTGACTTTGCGTCCCCCGGTTTGCCGGAGTTTGCCCTTTTCACCATGAACCGGTTGAATTCCAAGTAGGTAACTTATACAGCCCGGCTGGCCAAATGTCAATCTTTTTCGAATGTCGTAACCGTATACCATGCCCCGCCCAAAACAGGTGACTTGTCATACCTGTTCCCATTGACAAGGCGGCAAGTCGGTGTTAGCATCCTCCATACTGGAGACTCGTGTAAGATTTCGACTCCGACCTTCGTGCCGTCGCCAGGCTCAGACCAAGAAGGACCATAGTTTATTGGTAGCGATCAGGAATACCTATGAACAAGGAAGGTGACCGTGACTGCCACCAAAGACGAGGTGCAGCAATCCCTGGAAAGATACCGTAACCTTTTCGAGACCTCTCCGGATGCGGTTTTTATCACCGACCGGCACTTGGACATACTCCTGGCCAATCCTGCAGCATGCTCCCTCTTCGGCCTGGACACCCAAGACGAGCGGGCCGGTAATTTCGGGCAGTTGCTGGTTGACCCGGCCCTCTGCAGCAAGCTCATCAACAGCTTTCGCCGCAGAAGATATGCGGGCACCTCTACAGCGGTCTTCCTAAATGCAGAAGGGGATGAGATACATTGCCTTGTGGCCATACGCATCCTGCGCAACAAGCACGGAATCAAGGAGTACCAGTGCATAGTCAGGGATATAACACAGCACATGCATACGCTGGAAACCTTGCGCGATGTGGAGTCACGCTACCGCCTACTGGCGGAAAACGTCACCGACGGCATTTGGACAACGGACCTTACCAATAACATCACTCACATGTCCCCCTCGATCAAACCGATTATCGGTTACACAGCCGAAGAGACCATGTCCAAGACGCTTTCAGATTTGGTCGTGCCCAGCTCGCTCGGGCCGGCCATGGAAGTCCTCCACCGCCAGATGGAAATGGAGCACAGCAAGAAGAAGGATATGTCCAGGACCTGGGTGATCGAGATTGAGATGTACCATAAGCAGGGAGGCACCATATGGGCTGAGGTCAAGACGACCTTCCTCCGGGATTCAAAAGGCAAAGCCATCGGCCTCATCGGTGTCACCCATGATATAACCCAGCGCAAGAGAAGCGAGAATGCGCTCCGAGCCCTGTCTTCCCGCCTTGTGGAAGTACAGGAAGCCGAGCGCCGTCACGTAGCCCGCGAGCTGCACGATCAAATCGGCCAATCGCTCACAGGGCTGAAGCTTTCGTTGGAGTTGCTGTCCGACCTTCCGGCTGACCAGATACCCGCCAAGGTCCAGGACACCCAGGGCCTGATCAACGATCTTATGAACCGGGTCAGGGACCTGTCCTTGGAGTTACGGCCTTCGATGCTCGACGACCTCGGCTTACTGCCCACCCTGCTGCGGCATTTGGAGCGCTACGAGACCCAGACGCGGATCAATGTCGGCTTCCGTCAGAGAGGGCTCGAGCGGCGGTTCGCCACCGAAGTCGAAACAGCCGCCTACCGCATCGTCCAAGAGAGCCTTACGAATGTGGCCAGGCACGCTGGAGTTGACAGCGTAGAAGTAGAACTGGTAACCGAGAGGAACAGGCTCAACATCCGGATCGAGGACAATGGCACCGGATTTGACCCGAACCTGCGGTTGAAGAATGGAAATTCCAGTGGACTGGCAGGCATGCAGGAACGGGTCACTCTGCTAGGCGGGCAATTGCGGATAGAGTCCGCCCCGGGCCAGGGTACTCGAATAGTCGCTACCCTGCCGTTGCTGAAGCAAGTGTCAAGAAGAAAAAGAGGGGGGGCGCAATGATCTCTCTAGTTTTGGCAGATGACCACCATGTTGTCAGGCACGGTCTGCGAATCCTGCTCGAGACAAAGGGCGACGGCTTCAGCATCATTGGGGAGGCGGAGGATGGCATCCAGGCAACCGAACTCGTGGAAAGCCTGCGCCCAACGGCCCTTGTCCTCGACCTGATGATGCCGAAGCGTAACGGCTTCGAAGTCACGAGGCAGGTCTGCAAATCCGTCCCCGATACCACCGTGATCATCCTGTCGATGTATCTTGACGAAGCCTACGTGCTCGAAGCCCTGCGGGCGGGGGCACGGGCCTACGTTCTTAAGTCGTCCACTTCCGATGAATTGCTGCATGCCATTCGTGAGGCCACGTCCGGTCGCCGGTACCTCAGCCCGCCGCTCTCCGAACGTGCCATAGAGGTTTATCTGGATGCCACCCATGCCAGTAGCCAGGACAGTTCGTCCCTGTTGACCAGCCGGGAGAGAGAGATACTCCAGCTTGCAGCTGAGGGCCGTACCAGCACGGAGATCGCCGCTGCATTGTCGATAAGCAAACGGACTGCCCAAACCCACCGGAGCAACCTCATGCAGAAGCTGGAACTGCACAGCCAGACCGAGCTGGTCCGCTACGCCATGCAGAAGGGGATTATCAGACCAGGCGACTGACCGGCGCTTAGGACCGGCTACGACAACCATCGCTCTCCATATACGTCACCATGCTGTGTATTCTACTTCCAAGTGCGGATTCCACCAATCAACGAATGGTGCCATCATGACCAGGTGTACACAACCGTATCCGCGATGGAGGTCGAATATGATCGGCGTTATCGTAGCCGGTGATCACTATTTGGTAAGGCGGAATCTCAAGGTTTTCCTGGAAAGCAAGGCGGGAATCACGGTCGTGGGGGAAACCGTGAACCAGACCCAGATAACCAGGATGGTGAAAGACGTCGTCCCGACGTCCTGGTGCTTGACTGGATGACACCGGGATTTGATGCGTTGAAGATACCCAGTATTCCCCCATGGGCCATACCGTTGTTAGCGTATGGCGAAATACGTCAACCAACTCGCCCATCTACTTCCAATGATCTATACCCAACACCCCATATAACCCTGTAATCTTTCCAATTGCCAAGCCGATTGTCCTCTACGACCATCGGACTATGATGTGGCTGATGCAGGCAGAGCTGCAGCGGAGTCTTGTGCCTGCGAAGTCCATTGTTGGTGCGAAAACATGCCTGCATGGGATGGCGAAAGGAGTGGTGATTTACGTTCTGCAACGTACCTGTAACCAGGCTTAACAAGAACCATGCAGGACTCCCAGCCGGAGCAACGGCAAGAAATTACTCATTTTGGCGTACTCACACGGTGCAGGGAGGACTGAGAATTGAGGCGGCGCGGTTGATGTCTGCGAATGTTGTTCTTTATGAACATGAGGCAATAGATAGGAGGACAAATGGGTGATCAGAGAGACATTGTCTTAATCGGAAGTGATGCCGGCGGCACAATGACCGATATGCTTGTGGTGGACAAGGCGGGAGAGTTCATTGTGGGGAAGGCGTCCACCACCCCCAGGGACCAGTCCATCGGCTTCGCCAATTCCATGATAGATGCCGCGGAGTACTGGGGCATGGACTGGCAGAAGGAGGCCAAGAACTATCTGCCAGGCATAGCAGGCATCATCTATTCGGGCACCAGCATGCTAAATACCTTGTTGACCAGGACCGGGAAGAAGATTGGCATAATCCTCACCAAGGGTTTCGAAGATAGCCTGATCCACGAACGTGGCATAGGCGTACATGCCAGCTATGGTTACCAGGACAAGATTCACCCCGTAAGCCATATCCATAACGAGCCCTTTGTTCCCAAGAAGCTTATTAGAGGAGTTACCGAGAGAATAAGCATGTTCGGTGAAGCAGTGGTTCCCCTTTACCAAGGCGAGGTAAGAGAAGCAGTCGCGGACCTCCTGGACAGAGGGGTTGAAGGCATCGCTGTCCTCTTCCTCTGGTCCTATCTCAATCCTCAACACGAAATGATGGCTGCTGCAATAGCCAGGGAGATTATGAAGGAAAGAAGCCAGGAAGTCCCCCTTTACCTCTCCTGCGAGATAGTGCCCATAACCAGGGAAAACTCCCGGCTTAACGCCCTGGTTTTGCAGGCTTACGGTGCTGAGCCTGCCCGGGAACAACTATTCGGCATTGAGCGGATGCTGCATCAGGACGGCTACAAGCATCCCCTGCAAGTAGCTTTGGCTGACGGCGGCATAGCCAATATCAGATACCCTGCTCTTTTCAAGGCCTGTTTCTCCGGCCCCGTGGGCGGTATCCTGGGGGCCAAGTATCTTTCCCAGGAAATGGATATGCCCAATCTGTTGTGCACCGACATGGGTGGCACCAGCTTCGATCTCGGCCTCATCATGGGAGGAGAATGCAGCATCTTGCGCGAGATAGAGCTGGCCCGCACCGTCCTGAACATACCAACCCTGGTCATGGACTCAATAGGCGCCGGCTGCGGAATGTATCTGAGTATCGACCCCGAATCCAAGAGGGTCGACATAGGGCCGGACAGTGCCGGGGCCGATCCGGGTCCGGTTTGCTACATGATGGGTAATGAAACACCCACAGTGATGGACTGTGTGCTTATCCTGGGGATTCTCAACCCCGACTACTATCTTGGCGGCAAGGTGGAAGTGGACTGGGATGCCGCCTACAAGGCGATCAAGGAGAAATGCGCTGATCCGCTGGGAATCGACCCCTACGATTTTGCCGAAGGAGTCCTGGACCTGATCAATGTCCGGATGAGGGAGCACATAGGCACCGTCCTTTCCGTCAGGGGCTATTCCCCGGCCGACTATTACGTAATAGGCTACGGCGGGGCGGGACCCACCTTTCTGGCCGGCTACACAGCGGGGCTGCCTTTCAAGGGTGTCTTCACCGTCCCTTGGGCAGCAGCCTTTTCGGCATTTGGGTGCGCCGCGGCTGATTATCTGCATCGATATCAGAAATCCACTCTCGTGGCCCTCCCTCCGGGATCCGACGACGGGATGAAACAGTTCATGGCCATGACTGTCAGCGCCAGTTGGGCGGAATTGGAAGAGATTGCAGCCCGTGAAATGGAGGAGGAGGGATTCAAGAGGGAAGAGATCAGCTTCAAGCAGGTGGCTTACGTGAGGTATTCACAGCAATTGGAGGACGTGGAGGTCATTTCTCCCCTTCCCAGGCTGGTTACAGCGCAGGATATGGACAAGCTGATCGAAGCCTTTGAAGAGACCTATTCTCGGAAGTATGTCCATGCCGCCATGTTCCCCGAGGTGGGCTATCAAATATTCGAAATCGGGCTTCTTGCCACGGTGTCCAGGCCCAAGCCCCTGCTACGCAAATACCCACTTGAAGGCAAGACCCCGCCTGGAGAAGCAGAAAAAGGTACCAGGCAAGTTTATTTTGGCGGTGAATGGCGAAAGGCCAACCTTTACGAGATGGACTTGTTGAGGAGCGGCAATGAGGTTGAGGGGCTTGCAGTCATAGAGGCGCCGTCAACCACCATGTTCGTCCCGCTGGGCAAAAAGGTGATTGTAGATGAATACAAGAGATGCTGGCTTAAGGAGGTCTAAGATGGAGCAGAAGGTGGTCAATAAAGGGATCGGTTGGGGAGGAAATACCCTCAAGGAGATGCTGGACAAGAAGAAACAGCTTTGGAGCGACACCGGTTGCTATTACGGTCTCCAGGAGCTATCACTTTCAGCATCGGCCCCCTTCAAGTTGGAACTACTGCATGCCAGGCTCCTTGCCGCTGTCATAGCAGGCAGAGAGACCACCCGCATGATCAGTGCCGCCCCCCAGGTCAGGGAAGTAGCAGAACTGGCTGTCGCACTCTACACCCCTGAGGGGGACTGTCTCCTTCAGTCCACCGGGATCATCATCCACATAACTCTTATGGGTCAAGTGGTGGAGTGGATGATAGAGCAGGGCTATGAGGAAGAAGGCATCAACGATGGCGATTGCTTCACTTCCAACGACAATGCAATCTCCGGGTTACATCCACCCGATGTGTACGACATAACCCCCATCTTCTGGGAGGGGGAGCTGATTGGCTGGGTAGGCACAGTGATCATGGAGCTGGAAATAGGGGCAGTGGTGCCCGGTTGCATGCCCTCCGGGGCTACCGACAGGTTCAGTGAGGGACTACGGCTGTCAGCGGAAAAGAGCGCCGAGAACGACAAGCACCTGAAGAGTTTCGAACGCCGGATCCGCTTCGGCAGCCGCACACCTGATTTGCTCCTTCTAAACAGGAAGGGTGCATTGGCGGCCAACGTCAAAGTCAGAGAGGAAGTCAAAAAGGCCGTAGCGGAATTCGGTATCGACTACTACATGGGAGCCACCAGGGAGCTTGTCGAGTTGGAGCGAAGGGCACAACTGGAACGGGTCAAGAGGAGAACGGTCCCGGGCAAGTTCCACTCGCCAACCACTATTGAGGTGGATTTGACCAGGACAATCGCACCTCCCACCCACGCAATAGGGAGGGTAACCCTGATCCCATGCGATTTTCATATCAAGCCTGACGGCAGGTACTTTCTCGATTTCGACGGCACCGGTGCCTGGGGATGGCACGCCGCCAACACCACCCCTTCGGCAATCCAGGGGGCGGTCTCGATGATACTGACCCAGACCATTGCCTATACCGGTAACGCCAACCAGGGCACCAGTCTCGCCGTGGATATGAACGTTCCCTATGACAGCTTCGTCTGGCCCAGTACACCCAATTTCGCCTCGGGCTGGCTATTCAGTTGGCCGCTGAGTGGAGGCGTCAAATGGATGACACAGCAGTCCCACGCCTTCTTCTGCCGCGGTTTTGTCGAGGAGTTTCGCTCCGGAGTAACGACCAGCTCCGGCGTGTTTGGCGCCATGACAGGAAAGGACCACCTTGGAAACGACTTCAACTTCCTGTCCACAGAGGCTGCGGGTTGCTGGGGCGGCGGTGCCTTTGCCACGCGGGACGGCGTGACCGCCAGCGCCGCCTTCATGCCCAATGTTGACATGGGTAGCGTCGAGATATGGGAATTGATGCTACCGACCCTCTGGTTGGGGAGAAAGCTCCTTCCCGACTCCTGTGGCTGGGGAAGATACCGCAGCGGATACTCAGCGTTGTCCACATTCCTGATATACAAGACGCCTTTGCTCGCCTTTGACACATCCGCTACCTTCCTCGAGGACAAGATCTATCCCAATATAGGGATGTTCGGAGGTTACCCAAGCCAGGGTGCCTTCTCCAAATTGATCACGAACGCCAATACCAAGGAACTGATCAGCCAGGAGAAACCCCTGGCCCATGGGATGGGCAATCCCGATCAAAGCGACCTGGAGAAGAACATTGACGGCGATCTCACCGTAGTCACCAGAGGCGGTATCTTCGTCGACTCACTGGCCAAGGACGGCGACGTATACCAGTGCTTCTATGGCGCCATCGCTTCCGGCGTAGGCGATCCCATCAAGAGAGACCCGGCCCTGGCCAGGAAAGACCTGGATAACGGCCTGCTGGGCATAGAACGCTGCCGCAGCATGCACTGCATAGAGGCGAAGTACGATCAGGAGACCGAGGAATGGGCCGTTGATGAGGGAGCCACAGCCGAATTGAGGGAGAAGAGGAGCAAAGAGAGACTGGCAAAGGGCATCCCCGCAAAGGAATGGTGGGAAAAGAGGAGACAGCATCTCGCCGAGGGAAGGCTGCCGCGTCTTCTCAAGGTGATGTATAACGAGTCCCTTACAAAGGGGCAGAGGTGGCCTGGGGAATTCAGGCGGTTCTGGAACCTGCCGGAGACTTTTACCTTCAAGGAGGACTAGAATGTCGAAAATATCATACTCCAAGGAAGTAATAAGGGACCTCATTGAGGGGAAGTTGCCATGGTCCCAAACGAAGTCGATAATCAGCGGCTACAAAGATGAGGACAGGTTTGACAAGTACGTCGAAGTACTGCAGGAGAAAGTAGCGTGGCAAGAGAAGATATTGCTGCCGCTGACCCACGAGCTGTACATCGTCCAGAAGGGTTCCGACAGGATTGTCAAATGCAGTTGCGGACAGGAGTTCGGGGACTACCGAGTCAACTGGAAACTGAATGCCCTGATCCATGTCAGGGAGAGCGAAGAAGAGGTAAAGGAACTGTACCCGTACCCGAGTGCACCTGATGCCGAATTCTGCGAAATCAGGGAGTTCTACTGTCCCGGTTGCGGGACCCAGTTATGGGTCGAGACCGTCCCGTTCGGCTACCCACTGGTCTTCGACTTCCTGCCTGATCTCGATACATTCTACGCGGAATGGTTGAAAAGGCCATTGCCCTCCCAGAAGGAGTTCACGGACCTGACCTGTGATTTCATAGCCCAGAATTGGGCCGAGTAACAAGGTTGCGGCAGGCACCCCTGAGTCAACTCGGTGATCGTCCACTCGGATCGACCGGGTTGTGCTCAGGCTGTCTGTTCTGTTTAAGCCCCTGCCATGACAAACTTGCCAAGGGAGGAAGCTGTTATGGAAAGTGCAGCAACAGTACGGACTACGAAGAAGGTCTTCGCCAGCGCCAAAGACGCTATCTGGGACATTGAAGACGGTGCAAGCATCATCTTCGGGGGTCCCGGAACGGTACAGGCTTCACCTACATCTCTGATTTGGGCCCTGAAGGCGAAGGACGTCAAAGACCTGACCGCGATAATGAATTTCCCGGGCATCGCTCCCACCAATCCCCTGACGTTGGCCGACTCCAAACAGATAAAGAAGCTCATCGCCTCCTTTGGTGGGGTGGCCGGAATGCCTACCGCCATCGAGGCACAGATCAAGGCCGGCGATGTGGAATTCGAAATGGTGCCGCAGGGTGTCCTTTGCGAACGACTCAGGGCTGCGGGTGCGGGCATGGCCGCCTTCTATAGCCCCACCGGAGTCGGGACCATGATCGAAAGACACAGAGAGTCTCGCATATTCGATGGCAGGAAGTACCTGTTGGAGACCGCTTTGTCCGCTGATTACGCATTGATCCCTGCCTATAAGGCCGATACGCTGGGCAACCTGGTTTATCACCGGACGGCCCGCAACTTCAACCCGGTTTTTGCTACGGCAGCCAAGGTCGTCATTGCCGAGGTCGAGGAGATTGTCGAAGCCGGAGAGTTGGACCCCGACAGCATAATCACACCGGGCATTTACGTGGACAGGATAATCAAGACCGAGATCAACCGCCGGGACATCGCCCTGCAGTTCAAGTCCCAACTGGCCAAGCGTGTCACGGTCGGCGGTACCATAGATAGGCCCGGCATGAAGCCGGGGCTATCGAGGGAACTGATTGCCTTAAGAGTGGCCCAGGAATTCACTTCAGGACAGTGGGTCAATCTGGGGTTCGGCTTGCCCATCATGATTTCCCAGTTCATGCCGGAAGAGACAATGCTACACTGCGAGATGGGCCTGCTGGCCTACGGTCCGCCGCCCCAGAGTGACGAGGAATTCTGCCCTTATACCTTCGATGCAGCAGGGATGTTCGTCACCTCCAGACCTGGCACTTCCTGCTGCTCTAATCTGGAGGCCTTTGCCATGGCCAGGAGCGGAAAGCTGGACGCCGTGGTGCTGGGTGCTTTCCAGGTATCGGAAAAGGGCGATCTAGCCAATGTCTGGTCGCCCAAGATGGGGGCCCCCGGAGTCGGCGGTGCCATGGACCTGGTGGTGGGCGATACCAGAGTGATCATCGCCATGGAGCACGTTACCGAAGAGGGTGAGCCTAAGATAGTCAAAGAATGCAGTTATCACCTGACCGCCCCCGGCTGCGTGTCCATGATCGTAACTGACCTGGCAGTGATAGAGGTGACCTGGGACGGGCTCTTGCTGAAGGAAGTTGCCCCCGGCTGGACACCCGAGGAAGTGCAGGCAGTCACCGCAGCGCCACTGGCTGTGGACCCCAACTGGAAGGAGATAGGGTTCTAGCCGAAACCTAAGTCAGCAGCCCAGCGCCATGTTTGGATGCCGAACAAAGCAGGCGGCGATTGCTACACCTCGGCCGATTATAGCTGAAGCAGCCCGCCGTGCGTCTGGACCGGCGCTGGAAAACCAGTACACACACCACGCGGTATTACTAATGAACTCTTAATCATATGCCGAGGCTGGGGAGCAACCACGGCCCGTTGACAGTTTAGCCTAAGCTCAGATAGCCTAATACCAGCTTTCCAAGGCAGTCTTCTTGGAAGCCACCGCATTATGACGATACTCCCAGTCGATAGTCTTCGGCAACATCAGAAAGAGGTCAAGAAATGCTGTTCAAGTTTCATCAAGCTGGAAAAGTCATCAGGCTGGCCCTAACCGTTTTGGTTTCAGTACTGATCATGAATCTGGTGCTGTCACCCATTTCACCAGTGCTCGCCGACGATAGCAGCCTGGTCATCACGCCGCCGATAGCCACGTTGGCTACAGGCGGCAGCATCACCTTCAGCGCTGATGAGGACGTAACGTGGTCTGTAATAGCTGTGCCCGGAGTGAACACCGGCAGCATAAGCAATGACGGCGTCTATACAGCGCCCTCGGACAGGGTGCCCCCCGGCGGCACCGTGACCATCGTTGGCATTGGACAGGTGACCGGCCTGCGAGGAACAGCAACTCTTTACATTCGCTCCACCGACGCAGACGCCACTTTTCACCCCGTAACTCAGGTGCAGGCAGGCACGACCATGGTCGCTGACGTCGACGGCGACGGCTTGCCGGACCTTGTAGAGATAACCTCGAACCGCGTGTACGTCCACGTGGGCCAGGGAGACGGCACCTTCGCCCCGCCTACAGAAGCGATGCGCGGCGCCAGCACCCCCACGGCGGCGGCGGTACTGGCTGATGTAGACGGCGACGGCAATCTCGATCTGGTGGGCATCAGGGGCTATGACCCTGCTCGCCTGTACGTACACAGGGGCAACGGGGACGGCACCTTTACGTCGACAGCAGAGATCCATGGTTTTGTCTGGGCCCGCGACCTGATCGTGGCCGACCTCAACGGCAACGGCCACATGGACATAGCGCTGGTCGAAGAGACTTACCACCGGGTCCGGGTACTGCTCAACGACGGCTCAGGAAATTTCGGTGTGCCCGCTGCCTACGACAGCGGAGGGGAACGACCTTTTACTCTAACTGCGGGCGACCTCAACGGAAACGGTCTCAATGACCTGGTGGTAGCCAACCATACCGAGGGAACCCTGGTCACCCTGCTTAACCAGGGAGGCACCTTCGGTGCACCGCATCAGACGCTGGACGTGACCGACTGGTCCAACTTCCCTTCGATCAGGCAACTTGCCCTGGGCGACGTGAACGCTGACGGGCAGCTTGATGTTGTGGCAGGGCTTCTGCAGGGGCGGGTGGCCGTCTACTTGGGCAATGGTGACGGCACCTTCGCAGAAACACCGGCCAGCACGATTTCCGGCGGTCCCCGCTTCGCCCTGGGCCATTTAGATAACGACGACTACATGGACCTGGCTGTGGCCACCAGCAGCGGCATCGAGATATGGGCCGGCAGCAGCACAGGCGAAATGAGCCATGTACATACAGCCGCCGAAGACAGAAGCGTCTCACTGGTGAGCGTCACGGAACTCAATAACGACGGCCGGTACGACCTTGTGGCGCGCCTCAACGACGGCAGCGCCTGGGTGACGGCCACCCTGCTTGGCGGTCCCGTGGCGGATGTCCCGGTCACCTTGACCATCACTCCAGAGACGGCCACCGTCAACTCAGGCAAGAGCCTGGAATTGCTGGCCCAGGTCACGGGCACCCTGGACAATGAAATCGACTGGACGGCCAATACCGGCAGCATTGAGGTCATTTCCCACAGCCGGGCTGACTGGACCGCTCCGGACCCTGCCCATCCGGCAATTCCGGTGACGATAACCGCAGCGCTGGCAGCCTACCCCGATATCAGCGTAACCATAGATGTGTCACTAACGGACATCCACTGGAGTCGATCGGTGACCGGCCTTTGGTGGGTGGATACCAACTGCCTGGCATGGTCGGCGGACGGCAGTTTGCTCTATGCGGGCACCGGTGCCCGAGTCTTCCGTAGCGACGACGGCGGCCTGTCCTGGATGGAAGCTTCGGGCAGCGACGGTCATACCGTGCCCGGACCCATCATATCCCTGGCCGTGGACCCCAACGACCCGCTGACGGTCTACGCCGGTAGAACGTCGGGCATATACAAGACCACCGACGGCGGCCAGACCTGGGCCCCGGCCAATAACCTGGGCGTGAGCGTTCACTACTCCCTGGGCGGCGCCGTCATCCATTCCCTGCTGGTCCATCCGGGTGATTCGAATACGGTGTTCGCCGCAGTGGACTTGAATGTGGGCCTCCCCGGACTCTTCCGCAGCACGGATGCAGGGGCCACCTGGTACCCCGTGGAATCGCCGGAAGTCATCAAGAATCCCATGCACAGTCTCAGTGCCTCAGCAGATGGTTCTGTCATCTACGGCACAACAGCGTCAAACCTCTTCCGCAGCACCGACGGCGGCGCTACCTGGGAGGGACCCATCGACGGGCTGGCGGGCCACTGGCTGGTGCGCGTCATGGTGGATCCTTTTGATCCTGACCATGTCATGGTAAGTACACAACTCCCGGGCAGCCTGCTGGAAACCAGGGACGGCGGCCTCACCTGGACCGACCTGTCCAAGGACCTGCCTTCCAACAATCGTATGGAGGGCGCCTTCAGCCCCGTGGACCCCGGCACGCTGTTGCTGTACCTGAATCCGGGAATGGGTCCGCTTCTTTCCCAGTCGCCGGAGGAGACCCGCTTCCATGACATCTCCAACGGCATGGAGAAGGGACTCACCAACTGGGACGTGCGGGCCTTTGCCGTAGCGCCGGCCGGCGAATATGCCGGCGCCTTCTACGCAGCCACCGAGAACGGCGTATACATCGCCAACTTGCCGGTGGAGATCATCCCGACATTGATAATCACGCCTTCGATAGCCACCGTGGCCCTGGGTGAGAGCATTACCTTCGGGGCTGATGAAGAAGACGTCGCCTGGTCGATAGTGCCTGTGCCCGGAGTGGACACGGGCAGCATAAACGAGGACGGCATTTATACAGCACCTGCGGACAGGGTGCCCCCCAACGGCGCCGTGACCATTATCGGGATTGAACAGGCGACGGGCCTGCGCGGTACCGCAACTGTATACATTCGCTCCACGGACGCCGATGCCACTTTCCAGCCCGCAACTCAGATCGAGACGGGCATTACCCTGACAGGCGACGTGGACGGGGACGGCATCCCCGATCTGGTGGAGATAGCCTCCAATCGTGTCTACGTACACCTGGGCCAGGGGGACGGTACCTTCGCCCCGCCGGTGGAAGCCATGCGCAGTGCCAGGACCCCCACCGAGGGGGCCGTTCTGGCTGATGTCGACGGCGACGGCAACCTCGATCTGGTAGGCATCAGAGGCTATGAACATACTCGTCTGTACGTTCACAGGGGCAATGGGGACGGCACCTTCACGGCGGCAACGGAGGAGATTTACGGTTTCGCCTGGGCCCGTGATCTGGTCGTGGCCGATCTAAACGGTAACGGCCACCTGGACATAGCGCTGGTGGAAGATACATACAACCGGGTAAGGGTGCTGCTTAACAACGGACTGGGAGTCTTCGGCATCCCGTCGTATTATAACAGCGGCGGTGAACGGCCTTTCACTCTAGCGGCGGGCGATATCAACGGCAACGGCCTGAACGACCTGGTAGTGGCCAATCATACCGAGGGCACCCTGGTCACCCTGATAAACCAGGGAGGCACCTTCAGCGCGCCGCACCAGACACTGGACGTGACGGACGGGTTCAACTTCCCTTCGATCAGGCAGCTTGCTCTAGGTGACGTTAATGGCAACAGCCATCTTGATATTGTGGTAGGGCTTCTGGAGGGACAGGTGGCGGTCTATCTGGGCAACGGCGACGGCACCTTCGCAGAAGCACCGGCAAGCACCATTTCCGGCGCTTCCCGCTTCGCCCTGGGCCATTTCAATAGCAACGACTACATGGACATCGCCGTGGCCACCGGAAGCGGCATCGATATCTGGACCGGCAGCAGCACAGGCGAAATGAGCTACCTGCACACAGCCGCCGAAGGCAGGAACGTCTCCTTGATCAGCGTCACGGAACTCAATAACGACGGCTGTTACGATCTGGTGGCGCGCCTGAACGACGGCAGCGCCTGGGTGACGGCGATTCTGCTCGGCGGCCCGGTGGCGGAGGTCCCGGTCACCTTGACCGTCACTCCTGAGGAGGCCACCGTCAACTCAGGCAAGAGTCTCGAATTGCTGGCCCAAGTCACGGGTACCCTCGATAACCAGGTGGAGTGGACCGCCAGCCACGGCAGTATAGAGGTCATCTCCCACAGCCGGGCTCTCTGGACCGCCCCGGACCCTGCAGACTCTGAAACAATAGTCATCATTACTGCAATCCTGGTGGCCGATTCTGGAGTCAGTGCCGGCGTGCAGGTCAACCAGACCGACATTGAATGGATGCGTTCGGTGACCGGGCTGGATTGGGTGGATGTGCAGTGCCTGGCATGGTCGGCGGACGGCAGCTTGCTCTATGCAGGCACCCCGGCCGGTGTTTTTCGTAGCGACAACGGCGGCCAGTCATGGACGGCGGCTTCGGGCAGCGACGGCCATACCGTGCCCGGACCCATCATATCCCTGGCCGTGGACCCCAACGACCCCCTGACGGTCTACGCCGGTAGAACGTCGGGCATATACAAGACCATCGACGGCGGCCAGACCTGGGCTCCCTCCAGTAACCTGGGCGTGAGCGTTCACTACTCTCTGGGCGGCGCAGTCATCCATTCCCTGCTGGTCCATCCCGGTGATTCGAATACGGTGTTCGCCGCAGTGGACTTGAATGTGGGCATCCCCGGACTCTTCCGCAGCACGGATGCAGGAGCCACCTGGTATCCCGTGGAATCGCCGGCAGTCATCAAGAATCCCATGCACAGTCTCAGTGCCTCGGCAGATGGTTCCACCATCTACGCCACAACAGCGGCGAACCTGTTCCGCAGCACCGACGGCGGCGCTACCTGGGAGGGGCCAATCGACGGTTTGGCGGGCCACTGGCTGGTGCGCGTCATGGTCGATCCCTTCGACGCCGACCATGTACTGGTGATCACACAACTCCCGGGCAGACTGCTGGAAACCAGGGACGGCGGCCTCACTTGGACCGACCTGTCGAAAGACCTGCCTTCGAGCAACTATATGGAGGGCGCCTTCAGCCCCGTAGACCCGAGCACGATACTGCTTTACTTGAATCCGGGTATGGGGCCGCTCCTTTCACAGTCGCCCTCAGAGACCCTCTTCCATGACATCTCCAACGGCATGGAGAAGGGTCTTACCAACTGGGACGTCCGGGCCTTTGCCGTAGCGCCGGCCGGGGAATATGTCGGCGCCTTCTACGCAGCCACCGAGAACGGCGTATACATTGCCAACTTCCCGGTGGAGATCATCCCGACATTGATAATCACGCCATCAATCGCAACTGTGGCCCTGGGTGAGAGCATTACCCTCAGCGCTGAAGAGGAAGACGTCGCCTGGTCGATCGTGCCTGTGCCCGGAGTGGACACCGGCAGCATCAGTGAGGACGGCGTCTACACGGCGCCTTCGGACAGGGTGCCCCCCGGCGGCAGCGTGACCATTGCCGGCGTTGGGCAGGAGACAGGCCTGCGTGGAACAGCAACTGTTTACATACGCTCCACGGACGCCGATGCCACTTTCCAGCCCGTAACTCAGATTGAGACGGGCACCATCCTGACAGGCGACGTAAACGGCGACGGCATACCCGACCTGGTGGAGATTACCTCCAATCACGTGTATGTCCACCTGGGCCAGGGAGACGGCACCTTCGCCCCGCCGATTGAGGCCATGCGCAGTTCCAGGACCCCTACGGAGGGGGCCGTTCTGGCTGATATCGACGGCGACGGCAATCTCGATCTGGTGGGCATCAGAGGCTATGAACATACTCGCCTGTACGTTCACAGGGGCAATGGGGACGGCACCTTCACGGCGGCCACGGAGGAGATTTACGGTTTCGTCTGGGCCCGTGATCTGGTTGTGGCCGATCTCAACGGCAACGGCCACCTGGACATAGCGCTGGTGGAAGAGGCTTACGACCGGGTAAGGGTGCTGCTGAACAATGGACTGGGGGGCTTCGGCATACCCGCTTATTACCCCAGCGGCGGTGAACGGCCTTTCACTCTAGCTGCGGGCGACCTGAACGCCAACGGACTCAACGACCTAGTGGTAGCCAATCACACCGAGGGTACGTTGGTCACCCTGCTCAACCAGGGAGGCACCTTCAGTGCGCCATTCCAGACTATCGACGTGACTGACTGGTCCAACTTCCCTTCGATCTGGCAACTTGCCCTGGGCGATGTGAACGCTGACGGGCATCTTGATATTGTGGCTGGGCTTCTGGAGGGACAGGTGGCCGTCTACCTGGGCAACGGTGACGGCACCTTCGCCGAAGCACCGGCAAGCACGATTTCCGGCGCTTCCCGCTTCGCCCTGGGCCATTTCAACAGCGATGACTATATGGACTTGGCCGTAGCCACCGGAAGCGGCATCGATATCTGGACCGGCAGCAGCACAGGCGAAATGACATACGCCGGTACTGCCGCCGAAGGCAGGAATGTCTCCCTGGTCAGTGTCACTGAACTCAATAACGACGGCCGGTACGATCTGGTGGCGCGCCTAAACGACGGCAGCGCCTGGGTGACGGCGATTATGCTCGGCGGGCCAGTAACGGAGGTCCCGGTCACATTAACCGTCACTCCTGAGGAGGCCACGGTCAACTCAGGCAAGAGTCTCGAATTGCTGGCTCAAGTCACGGGTACGCTCGATAACCAGGTGGAGTGGACCGCCAGCCACGGCAGTATAGAGGTACTTTCTCATAGCCGGGTTCTCTGGACCGCTCCGGACCCTGCGGACCCCGAAACAACAGTCATCATTACTGCAACCCTGGTGGCTGACCCAACCATCAGTATCGAAATCCATGTCGGTCTGACCGATTACCACTGGAGCCGCTCAGTCACCGGAATGACCAATACGGATGTACGGTGCTTCGGCTGGTCCGCCGATGGCAGCATCCTGTATGCAGGCACTGGAGCCGGAGTCTTCCGCAGCAACGACGGCGGCCAATCCTGGACAGCAGCTTCCGGCAGCGATGATGAGGCCCTGCCGGATGAAGCAATCCTGTCCCTGGCGGTTGCCCCCAAGGACCCATTGACGGTCTACGCCGGCACCGTGGCCGGCATCTACAAGACGACCGACGGCGGACAGACCTGGGCAGAGGCCAATAACCTGGGTGTGAGCGTTCACTACTCCCTGGGCGGCGCCGTGGTCCACTCTCTGCTGGTCCATCCAAGCGATTCCAATATCGTCTTGGCCGCAGTAGACTTGAATGTGGGCCTCCCGGGACTCTTCCGCAGCACGGATGCAGGGGCCACCTGGTATCCCGTTGAATCGCCGGAAGGCATCGAGAATCCTGTGCACAGTCTCAGTGCCTCGGCAGATGGTTCCGCCATCTACGCCACGACAGCAGCTAACCTGTTTCGCAGCACGGACGGTGGCGCTACCTGGGAGGGACCCATTGCCGGACTGGAGGGCCACTGGCTGGTACGCGTCATGGTCAATCCCTTTGACGCCGGCCATGTACTGGTAAGCACACAACTCCCGGGCAGCCTGCTGGAAACCAGGGACGGAGGTCTCACTTGGACCGACCTGTCCAAGGACCTGCCTTCCAACAATAGAATGGAGGGGGCTTTCAGCCCGGTAGATGCAGGCACCCTGCTGCTGTCCTTGAATCCGGGCATGGGTCCGCTGCTTTCCCAGTCGCCCTCAGAGACCCGCTTCCACGATATTTCCACCGGCATGGAGAAGGGCGCCACCAACTGGGATGTCCGGGCCTTTGCCATAGCGCCGGTCGGTGCATATGCCGGCGTCTTCTACGCCGCCACTGAGAACGGCGTCTATATCGCCAATTTCAAGACTGCCAGTGCAGAAGCCGATATCCTGACCTTCAGCTTCCCCCAACAGACGGGACCGGCAACCATTGACAGCGTTACAGGCACAATTGGCGTCGAGGTTGAGCATGGCACTGATTTGACCAGTCTGGTAGCAACGTTTACCGCCTCGCCAGGCAGTTCAGTCAGGGTCGACGGTGTCGTCCAGACAAGCGGCGTAACCATCAACGACTTCTCCAGCACCGTCACCTATATAGTTATGGCCGAAGACGGCATGACCATTAACGAATGGGCCGTAACGGTGACCGAGGCCGCCCCTGAGGAATATGCACTGACCATCCACGTGGTGGGCGACGGCTCCGTCGACCTCTACCCTGAACAGGCCACCTATACCTACGGCGAGGTCGTCAGCCTGACAGCCGCAGCGGGCACCGGATGGACCTTCAGCCACTGGAGCGGCGATCTGGCCGGCACCAATCACACGGAGACCATCGTCATGGACGGCGACAAGATCGTCACCGCCGAGTTCGCCAGGGTCCTGAGTAGTGAAGCCGAGATACTATCGTACAGCTTGCCCGAGCAGAAGGGGCCTGCCGTCATAGGGGTCGGCATCATCCATGTGGAAGTGGTTTATGGCACCGACGTGACCGCTCTCGTGGCCGCCTTTACATCCTCGCCAGGGAGCACTGTTCGGGTGGACGGTGTCGTTCAGACGAGCAGCGTGACCGTCAATGACTTCACCAGCCCTCTCGTCTATACCGTCTCGGCTGAGGACGGCACTATCAAGTACTGGACAGTAACGGTGACCGTTGGGCCTGCCTTGGTTCTCCAGGCAAATGTGGAAATCTCTCCGCAAACCCTCAACCTGCGGGCCCAAGGCCGCTGGATAACCGCCTACATCGAGGCGCCGGAAGGCTATGCAATCGAGACTATTGACATCGGTACCGTCCGCCTCCAGCACGAGGAAAAGTCGATCGGTGCTGAGTGGGGCGAAATCCAGGACGACGGCCGCCTCATGGTGAGATTCGACTGGACTACTGTGGCAGCCTGGTTTGACGGCATCCACAACGAGGAGGTGGAGCTGTCAATCACTGGTGAGATCAACGGTCGAACCTTTGAGGGCGTTGATACGGTTAACGTGATAACGCCGCCAGGGCCAAGGTCAACTCCCGGCGCTGGACCCGGGAGTCTAATCGTATACATAGCCGGTTCATTTGTGTGGCTGGTCAGCATACTTAGGCATAGTTAGTATGGGTCGAGCCTGGCCAGAATTGCCAATCCAGGAGCCGGACCGGCTAACCAAGTTCCTGGTCCGGCCATGTGCTTATGCCATATGGTAATTCGCACCCGAGTACCCTATAATATATAAATCTTCAGGCCTTCCAAGGGCCGAATCGCAAAAAAGGGGTGAAGTATGGCAACAAATGGGTACGATGCTATCATTGTTGGCGCCGGTTTCGGGGGTGCCACTACGGCTGCTTTGATGGCCAAACGGGGGATGAAGGTCTTGCTTCTCGAGCAGAATGCCAAGGCCGGGGGAAAAGCAATGGCATTCTCCAAAGGCGCATACACCTATACGGCCTGGATGGTCTGTTGTGCACCAACGGTGGACAATCACTTCGAGACGGTGCTTAACGAACTCGGAATGCGCGAGCGTGTTGAGCTTGTTGCTCCAGGTATCCAGGGCTCTACTTTCAAGAACTCGAAGGGAGAGTGGGTGGTTGGACCGCAGGACCCCACACCAGATCCAAACAATATCTTTGACTGGCTCGAGGTGCCGGAGGAGGCAAGGGCGGACGCATTAACCCTGCTTGCTGACCTAACCTTGATGCCGCCTGAGGAGATAGCCAAACTTGATGACATAAGTTATGCGGAATGGCTGGGCCGTTACAAGATCAACAAGGGCCTGTACAGCTTCTTGATCGGCCCCGTAGCTGACGGCTGTTTCATGGTCCCGGTTGATGCTCTGGCAGCCTCGGAGGCAGTAGGTACCATTCAGCAGGTGTTCCTGCGAGGCGGAGGAGTCTTCGCCAAGGGCGGTATAGGCACCGTGGCAGAGGCTTTTGCTGAGTCCGTCAAGATCAACGGCGGCGATGTCATAATGAAAACCAAGGTTGATAGGATAATAGTTGACAACGGCCAAGTCACCGGCGTGATGGCTGATGGAAAAACGTACAATGCTCCCATCGTCATAAGCAACGCCGGCATTCAACCCACCGTTCTCAAACTGGTAGGCGAGCAGCATTTTGACAAGAGTTATGTTAACTACGTCAAGGGTCTCGTCCCCACCCTGGCCATGATAGGAGTCCGTTACTTCCTCAACAAAGAAGTCATAACCAAAGTCCCATACGGGACCCTGTTTACCACAGAAACACCATGGACCATGGAGCGATGGATCAAGGCCAAGGACGGAAAGAACATGCCCGAGGACATTACGGTCTGGTACGAGGTCCCGTCCAACTATGATCCGAAGGCGGCTCCGCCAGGACACCAAATAGTTCTCACCGGGATATGGTCTCCATGCGATCCCGAAATGAGCACGGAGCAGCACGAAATCTGGTGGAAAAAGATTGATGAAATGATGTTCAAGGTCTTCCCTGCCATGGAGGCTGCTATCGAGTTGCGTGAGGGTTATAGTACAACGGATGTGTCCAAACTGACGCGCGATTCTGTCCTGCCTGGACTCGGCGGCGAGTGCATCGGCCTCAGCCAGGTGATAGGCCAAGCCGGCGCATACAAGCCCTCCGCAAAGACGCCCATTCAAGGTCTGTTTTATGTAGGCTGTGACGCAGCAGGAACAGGCATTGGTGTGCACCAAGCTATAGACTCGGGCATGAAGGTGGCCAAGATAGTCCAGCAATACCATCTAATGCACGAAGCGACAATCTCATAGTCGGGTGAACTGCAGAAGCGGCCATCGCGGATTGCGATGGCCGCTTATTTCTTGCCGCGACAGTGCAACCTCCCCGGCCGTTCATGCTCGGTCTACTCCAAGCACCAGTCCGATCTGAATATGTCAAATCTGCTTGCCCGCACTCCCACCCCATGTTAACATATAGTGTATTTCGACGAGGTAGCCGTGTTCAAGATCTTCCGCAGACGCAAGACCGAAGAAGCCGTAAAACGCAGCAAGGATACCTGGTTCAGCAAGATATCCCGCCTTTTCGAAAGGGACACTCTTGATCAGGACACTTGGGACCAACTCGAGGAACTACTTATTTCTGCTGACGTTGGTTTGGTCACAACAGAGAAACTCATTCATAAGCTTAGACGCAGAGTGGACAAGGAAAAGATCACTCAACCCGAACAGGCCCGTGAGGTTCTCAAGGAAGAAATCGTAGCCATCCTCAATCCGGATGGTAGAAGCACCGGGCAGTCATACCCGCGCATAGTCCTTATTGTAGGCGTCAACGGATCCGGAAAGACTACAACCATCGCCAAGCTCGCTCGAAGCTACAAGGAGGATGGCAGGGCAGTGCTGCTGGCCGCTGCTGATACCTTCAGAGCAGCTGCCATCGACCAACTCAAATGGTGGGGCGATAAGGTGGGGGTTGATGTGATATCGCACCAGGCCGGCGCCGATCCCGGAGCCGTCGTCTTCGATGCGATCCAGGCCGCCAAGCACCGGCAAATCGATGTCATCATCGTGGACACAGCCGGACGCCTTCACACCAAGTTCAATCTCATGGAAGAACTGAAGAAGGTGAAGCGTGTTGCGCAACGAGTGGATGCCGCGATACCTCAACAAACCCTCCTCGTTCTCGATGCTACCACAGGGCAAAACGGCCTCTCCCAGGCAAGGCATTTCACGGAGGCGGTAAACGTGGACGGTATCGTCTTGACCAAGCTGGACGGTACAGCCAAGGGCGGTATCGTGCTGGCTATAAGCGATCAAATGAACATCCCCATTGAATATATTGGGACCGGCGAGCAAGTTGACGACCTCGCTCCATTCGAACCTCGAGATTTTGTCGAGGCTGTCCTATCATAGGAGCCTGCTAATGACCATATCCTGGGACCCCATCATATTTCACATCGGCTCTACTGCCATAGGCTGGCATGGTGTCCTCATGCTGCTCGGCATAGTTGCCGGAACCCTGCTTGTCTTTCGCCTGGGACCAAGGTATGGCATCTCCAGAGAGACAGTGATAAACGCTGCCTTCTGGATAGTCCTGGGTGGCCTTCTCGGGGCCAGGCTGACCCATGTTGCGGACAATCTGGATACTTACAGCCAGTACCCAACCCAGATACTCGCCTTCTGGTCGGGCGGACTCGGCTGGTACGGCGGACTCCTGGGCGGAATTGTGGCAGGCACCATATTTGCCTGGAAGAACAAGCTCAATATAGGCCGCTTTGCCGATCTTGTGGGCTTGGGTGGGATACTGGGCCTGGCCATCGGCAGAATGGGATGCACGGTAAACGGCGATGCCTGGGGCACCCCCACCAATCTGCCATGGGGTTTAACCTACACCCATCCCGATGCCTTTGCAGACCTGTACGTCGCCGGCCATCCATCGCCGGTTTACGAGATTCTCCTGATCGCCATCATCTTCGGGGGCCTGTGGAAGCTAAAGGACAGGCTCCGGCCGAACGGTGCCCTGTTTCTGATAATGTTGGCGTCTTACTCCTTCGGAAGGTTCTTCATTAGCTGGACAAGAGCGGAGTCTGCTGTGCTGGGACCACTGCACCAGGCACACATAATCTCCATTGTCATCTTCATTGCGGCAATAGCGTTGATGGTCTACTTCAAGATTGGGCTCAAAGACCCTGAAGAACCCGCCTATGATACCCTCACAAGCGGCGATGGGTCAGTCCTGGATGGGACTCTGACTAGTTCCAACGAGGAAGAGAGAGTTGAGGCCGAGCCAAAGGACTTGGACGTGATCAC
>PUNJ01000097.1 GCA_003551705.1 Chloroflexota bacterium
CGGTGCTTCCAAAAGTACCTGGCACTTCCCTTTCCATACCCATAACGCTGCCGCAGGAAACCAAGCATGTCTGGGCGGTGTTCATGATAGACGAAAGCGGACGAAATGCCCAGCGTGTGCCCATCCCGCCTGACGCGAAGGAAGAGGTCTCCGTCTTCAGATGCCCCTGTAAAAAACGGATCGAACCCATATTGAAGAATCACGTCCTTCCGAAATATACCGGCCATGGTGATCAGGCTGTCCCTTTCTCCCGGCCTGTTGAAGGTGATGTCAAAGTGATTGTCCTCCGCCCGCTGCCAATAGGTCTTGGCTACGGCACATTTCACCTGAGCGTGTATCCCTGCCCATCGTTGCTCAACCAACTCTTTCAACATGCAGGACAGCGTACTTTCCGGCAAGATCACATCTGAATCTATGAAGGAGACGTATGGTCTTGTAGCCTTTTCGAGCCCGAACTGACGAAGGGCCGCCAGGCCGGAAGCTTCGCAGGGATATACGGACTCCGTGTAGGTCCGGGCAATGCCGGCCGTATCGTCCACCGACCCGTTGTCAATAACGATTATCTCAACCGGCCCTGAACGTTGGATCGACCGTAAACAGGCATCCAGTGTCCTCGCCGCATTGCGGGCACACACTACCACGGAGATGTCAAGCATCAGGCTCCCTGTCTCCTGAACAGGCCGAATCCTTCACTGGAGTATACCTGTGCATAATAGCGGCAATCATGGACCTGGTCCAGTTTATCGGCAGCTACAGGCCTGACCATATATTCATACGCCTCTATATCGCGTTGACCTCTGACAACATAGACCGATTCTCCCGCCCGTACCGGCCGGCACAGACCGTCCAGCGTGAGCCTCAATCTAGAGTGTCCCTCGATATTTCTCATGTCCCAAATACGCTGTCCCAGGGAGTATATGATGCTGTTCTCTGGAGCGTGCTGGTGAAAATGCTCGGTCGCAGCTATTTCCACAGGGGCGATGTAGTCAAATTTTTCATTTCCATAGGCGGCAACCACAAACAATAGGGGAGCTACGAATATGAATAACAGGCCCACGACAGCAAGCACCCGGCTGCGCATGGCCATGGCGGCAAATACGGCAAGGAAGGGCAACGCATAGCTGAAGATTCTGGATACAATTTCTCCCGAGTAGTTACCGACGATGAGCATGCTGGCCAGCAGTCCTGACAGAATCGCCACAACGATGCCAAGGCGGAAGTCCAGCCTCCTCCTTGCCAGCATCCATAAGAGCCCCAGCAAGGCAAGCAGGGTGAAAGCGGCCGTAAAAGAAGCCTTGACATACATGACTCTCGAATGCTCGGCACCCTGCCCAAATGCAGCAGATATGGCATGAGCAAATACCTCCCATGGAGTCGTCGGGTACGGTCTTGTTGCGCCGCCGGTGACATCGAGTGGTGGACGTTCCGGGAAAGTCCCATCTTCAACGGGCGCTAGTCCCTGTTCAGTATCTCCTCCGTCTACCGTGCTGGACTCCGATGGTGGAGGCTGGCTGTCGAAGAAGGAGTCAAATAGATATCCTGCGGGGTTTAACAGCCAAAGTGCTAGTAATGCAGCAAGAAGTCCGGGCATCAAAAAGCTGAACCCGGGTACACGCTTGGTCTTCAGAAGGATGTATACGGTGCCCAGACAAGCCAGCGCAACGATGGAGGACAGCAGGTGGCCGGTTATGACCGCTCCGAAAACTAATGCGAATACAATGAATAAGGCTCCGTTTCTAACCGTTCCAAGTTCCAGTTTGCGCACTATCACCAGCACCATCAGGAAGATTATCAGGAGGAAGGCGAAATAACCGAAAGAATGGGCTGTATAGTATTGCTGGTTAACCCAGCCAGCCACCAGATAGAGCCAAAGGGCGATCCAGACAAAACGCTGGTCCTTCAGTACCAGGCGGAGCAAGAGGTAAAGGAGGGGAATGGTAAGCAACTTCATGATTATTGGGTAAGACATCAAGAGACTTGTGGGGCTCAGGTCCAGAAGCTGTACGGCTGAGGCCCCGAAATATTGAAGCGCCGGCCATGACTGGTAGGTAAGAGTGGTATCTATGCTCCCCTGTCTAATTATGAAGTCGGTATGTCCATAGACATGGTATACGTAAGGGAATCTTGCCGTTCCCTCAAGGAAACCAGCGACTGCGTACAAGAGCACTGTTACGACCAGGAGATGAGCAAAGAGCAGCAAGCGATTCGCGGCGTTGTACCTTACAGTGATTAGGAAGGAGATGGTCAGAAGAAAGATCGACACGAAGTAAGCTGGCGACAGGCCATGTATCAGCCCGTAGGTGCCCAGCCGCACTTCCGACAGTAACACGGACACGGAACCCACCAGGATAGCTGTGGCAAAGAGGACACGCGCCACCCTCGTCATCATCAGGCTGTTATGCATGTCATCGAGGCCTTCACCGGTCCGGCCACCCAACGAGAAAGTTCCCTCCGTAAGATGCTTGTCCATGCTTCCGGCTTATCGTTGTCTGTGTAAGCCTGTCAGGTGTGCCCTGAGGGCTCCCACCAGTTGGCGGCTTCGCGTGATTGGAAGCACAGCGTCCCCGGCCTTATCCAGGGCTTCAGGGAGCCGGTCGATGTCGAAAACCGCCGTGATTCTGCCCTGTTTCTCAAGTTCCCTGACCAGGTACACCTGATGATTGTCTATCGCCTCTCCAAACCGCCTCTCCCGCGGCACCGCAATGACCCGAGTCCCGCAATCAAGCGCGTCGACGATGCTCATAGCCGCATGTGTCACAACGAGTCTGGCCTGCTGGTACAGCTCACAGATCTCTTCTTGCCCGCAGAAGCGGAAATGGCTTGCATGCCTTGGAATGTATGGTGTACCGCCTATCTGCATTATAGTCTCTTCATCTCGACTTTCGGCAATCTCATCCATCTTACGAATGAGGCGCTCAAAGCCGATCGGGTGCATGCCTACGGTTACAAATATCAAACAATTGCCCCCTCGTACCTGGCCTTCTTCCCATATTTCGAAAGCAGCCTCTCCCATTGAACTAGAAAAACGTCCGCCACCGGATAGACCAGCCTGCCTGTACCCGTGGGCTGCTCCACCCTGGTCCAGGTTTCGATGAATATCGTTTTGACGCGCAACAATTTGGCCAGGTAGAAAGCCGGTATGGCTATCTCCGACCCGGTGGAGACGATTACGTCGGGTCTCTCATTCCGGAGGATGCGAAGAATGCGGACAGCAGCAGTTGCCATCTTCCAGGGGTTCTTGCCAATGTTATCAAGAAGGTACCTACGATCAAGCTGTCGAGTTCGTACCGAGTCGTAGGTTACGAAGAACGTTTCATGTCCTTCAAACGCTTCCATAATGTATAGGACCTCCGTAAGATGGCCCCCATGAGAGCATAGCAGGCATATCTTCACGATCCTGCCTCCAGCCGAGAAGCCTGACCCTTGCCGCGGTAGAAGGCCCACCTGTAATATACACGCAGTACCGGGTTAACCAGCCTGGTCAGGAAGGGATTCTGGACCTGTTCAAAGGTGATTACCGGACTCATCAACGCCAAGACCTGGCTACTGCAGCGAGGTGTGCTCCGCCTTTTCCCAATTATCATATTGAGGTTTTTGATTAACCAGGCGTAAGACGCTACTTTTTGCGGTAACCATCCCTGGAAAAGGGACAGAAATATGATACCCGCCTCCATAAGGAACAGCGGGGGCGCAACCTTTGCCAGGTCTTTCCCACTGTAGTTTTTGAGAAGCATCATTAGCCTGTTCCTTTCAAGATAGTACATCTTTTCGTTACCTCGGTGAAAACGGTACTTGTGATGCACTATCGACTTCGAGTTGCAGACAACGCGAAAGCCGCAACCTGCAAGGCGCAGGCCCAGGTCTACATCCTCTAAATACATGAAAAAATCATCGTCGAAGAAGCCCGCCGCTTCAAGCGCTTCGGCACTGAACATGACAGAGCAACCTGAGAGCCCGAGCGTCTCATGCAGCGTCTCATCTTGTCCAGGGACGACGCCGTAATTGCGACACCAGGCAAAGCCAAGGTAGTTTATGTCAATCCCTTCCGTGTTGAGCATGGTTGGCTGGTCATGTAGCATGATACGGGACTGGCAGGCTCCTATAGTAGCGTCCTTCTCCATCACTTCCAGCATGGCCGTGAGCCAACCTGGTTGGACTATCGTGTCCGGATTGAGCAGGGCGATGTATCTGCCCCGAGCGGCCTTAAGACCTGCATTGAAGCCTCCAGCAGCACCGAGGTTGCACCTATTCGCAATAACCCTAACTTCAGGATATTGCGACCGTACCAGGTCAGCAGTCCCGTCACGTGAGGCATTATCAACAACCAGCAGTTCATGGTCGTCGACTTTCTCTCTCAGCACAGAACCTAGACAGTCCAAAATATCTTCTCGGCTATTGAACGTAACAACGACCGTAGAAACCTTGGGAGTCATTGCAAACATGTTGCTTCTCTCGCACTCCGTGCAGGTAGATCGGGCTGGACCTGCCCAGTTCCTGCGAAATGTATGATACACCATTTGCGCTCCTCCATCTATAATAGTGAAGATGGGAAGAAGGTACTTCTCGCTGGGCCGGCATTCCGTGGATGCACAGGTTCTTGCCTGACTGGAAATAGTATGCTAGTATCACTCGAGAAAAGCCAGGTCATATGAGTTCACTCAAACATGGTCCGTTACATGAACCGCCCTTCGATCATGGCCTTGAAAGAACGGCCATTCTCGTAGCCATACCCTGCTTCAACGAGGAACGCTATATAGGCAGTGTGGTTATCAAAGCCAAGCAATATGCCGACAGCGTGGTGGTCGTGGATGACGGTTCGTCGGACGCTAGTGCGGACGTAGCGCGTAAGGCTGGCGCCATAGTCATTGTCCACGACTGCAACCAGGGCAAGGCGGCGGCTGCCAACACGGCTTTCGATTATGCCAGAAAGAATGGGGGAAGTGCCCTGGTCCTTTTGGACGGTGACGGTCAGCATGAACCTGCCGATATCCCCGCTCTCTTGGAGCCGATACTCGCTGGTTCAGCCGACATCGTGGTGGGGTCCAGGTATCTGCAGGTCAAGACCCATATTCCAAGATTACGCGCTCTGGGGCAACGTGTACTCACATTCGTTACGAATCTAGGTACGCGCATTAAATTGACCGATACGCAAAGCGGGTTCCGGGCTTTCTCACCAAGAGCGATCCACGTCCTTTCTTTTCGTAAGCAGGGTTTTTCGCTTGAGTCGGAAATGCAGTTCCTCGCCCAGGAAAGCGGACTCACCATGGCAGAGGTTCCGGTCAATATTGAGTACTACGACAGGGCCAAACGTAATCCCTTCACTCATGGTACTGCCGTTCTGCGAAGCATTCTCGGACTTATAAGCCAGAGAATACCATTCTTCTTCTTCGGCATTCCCGGAGCTGTGATGCTGTCCGTGGGCATAATGGAGGGGTGGCGCGTTATAAGGGTCTACAACGATATAGGTGATTTCTACGTGGGGCCGGCTCTGCTGGCAGTACTGCTTTGCACCATAGGCATTCTGAGCCTGTATACGGGCCTGATACTCCACACCATCAAATCTTTCTTCAAGTAAGCTACCCTATTAATGCTGCCCTCGCATAAAGGGTATCCAGGTCAAGATCGTTATAATAGGTGCCGATCTCACCCAATGTATGAGCGTCGCTGTTGGTCAGCATTATCAGGTCGCGCTCACTGGCTAGCTGCCGGATCAATTGTTCGTCCATTTCCCGCACATGATGCGGATTCTTGAGTTCGATACCATGGATTTCACCATCCAGTCGTGAGCCAAGGTCTCTCGAGTATGGATGACCAGGATGGGCAACGAATCTGAACGTGATTTCTCCGGGCAGGTATAACTCCACAATATGAACAATGCCCCGGTCTATCCCCATGTAGACACGGTCTATCTCCTGCCCGGGTATCACCAGAATCTCGTTGGAGAAATGCAGGTCCACTATTTCCTTGACCATGTAAGCATACCTTTTTGTGTAGTGCTCTGTTACGGCGATTCCATCCAGCCCCCTATTCTTCACGGCTTCTACAATCCTGGCCACGATCTCGACGGTCGGTTCGGGACAGGCTGTGGCTTCACGGCAATGTGTATGTAAGTCAAGTTTCACTACAAATCCTTTGTACCTGCCTGGGCAGGACGCGACGTACCAGAATAACACAGCGTACGGCAAGGTGCAAAACCTCATCAATCGGTGTCAACTCATATAAGAATGTTACCGGAGCGGGGTCGCTCACTCTTGACATCCCCAGCAAGCAAAGAATACCATCAGACTATCGTGAACGCGCACCACAGGCCACTGCACGGCAACTTGGGATCAATTGGTTCCATCTTCAACCCTGCATCCGTAGCTATTGCGGGCGCCGCTGAGGGCCGTATCGGACAAGCCTTTCTCGCCTGTCTGGTGGATTCATGCTTCCATGGGCCCGTTTATCCCATAAACCCCAGAGGGGGAGAAATCAACGGCATCAAGACCTACCGCAATCTGGCCGACGCGCCTGGCCCCGTCGATTATGTCATCTCCTGCATTCCGTCAGACTCTACCCGCTTGTTGATAGATGATTGTGCTGACAAGGGAGTGAAGACCATAGCCTTCTTCACGGCCGGGTTTTCCGAGATGAACGGCCACGATGGACGCCGCCTTGAAGATGACTTGGTATTCAGGGCACGCGCTCGGGGTATAAGAGTCTTGGGTCCCAATTGTCTGGGTGTATACAATCCCGGCATAGGTCTTTCCTTTTCGTCCGACTTTCCCGGTCAGTCAGGACAGGTGGGACTGCTTTGCCAGAGTGGGGGTAACGCAATATATTTTATCAGGGCAGCAGCCCAGAGAGGAATTCGCTTCAGCAAAGCTGTTTCCTACGGGAACGCCGCCGATGTCGACGAGAGTGAACTACTGGACTACTTCGCTGCAGACTCCGACACCAAAATGGTCGCCGCCTACATTGAAGGAGTCAAGGATGGGCGTCGCTTCTTTGAAGCCTGCCATAAGCTGGCTGCCCTCAAGCCGCTTATCATACTCAAGGGAGGGTCTACCGGTGCAGGAGTCAGGGCAGCCTCCTCCCATACGGGAGCACTGGCCGGCTCAGAAGAGGCCTGGGACACGCTCTACCGGCAGACAAATGCCATCCGTGTGGACTATCTTGAGGAGATGGTCGATATTCTGGTGACATTCAACTACCTGCCGCGCCTTGAAGGGCGCAACGTTATCGTTTGCGGGGCTGGTGGCGGCTTCAGTGTTATAACCGCCGACGACTATGCAAGGTACGGATTCGACCTGGTTGGCCTGCCGCAACACATAAGGCATACCATGAGCGAACATATAGCCCGATTTGTCAAGAGTGAGGCAGGGTTTATGATGGCGAACCCGGTCGATATAACGAACGTAATTACGTTTGACAGCCACTACGGCACACTCCAAATTCTGGCTGGATTCAATGATGTCGATCTTCTGGTGGGACAATTCAGCGTCAATAACTCGGTCTGGCCGGCCAGCGGTTCCAAATACACGGTCTGGATAGATACCTTTACCGAGGCTCTTGCCAAGGTCCATGCCGAGACTGGCAAACCGTCCGCCTTAATCATCCACTCCATGCTGACCCCCTTCGACTTAGAGAAAGCCAACACTTTGGCTGAGCGGGCCAGTCAAGCAGGGCTTGCAGTGTTTCATTCATCGGCCAGGGCTGCCCTGGCACTCAAACGAGTCCAGGCATACCACGAGAAGACCGGCCCATGCTCGGCTTGAGGCAAGCGCAATACCACAAGTAACCGGCCTTGGGCGTCAACCCTGACCCAGGTCACAACAAATGCAAGCCATATCTTTACTTCCTCATGGATCAACCGATGATACAATATAGACAAGGCACATCACCATGGTCTGGCTAACACTGCAAACCTATAAGAATATGCTATTGCCCCTTGACGGATCGGCTCTGGCCGAGGCGGTATTCCCGTATGCGGCTCAGATTGCGGCCCAACTGCGAATACATCCCTGTCTACTGAGCATTGCCGGCCCCGGACAGGCCAATACGGTTGATGCTCGCCGGCAGTACATCGAAGGGGCAATATACCGCTTCAGGGAAAGCCTTGAGAAAGTCAGGCAAGCCATGGGAGTCTCCTCCCTGCCTGTACAAGTACATGGATGCGCCACCCAGGGGACCTATTCACCGGCTGAGGAAATACTGATCGAGGCGGAAAACAGGCAGATGAACTTCATTCTCATGTCGACACATGGCGAATCAGGTATCAGACGCTGGATCATTGGCAGTGTGACCGACCGTGTACTCCGATCGGCAACGATGCCTGTGTGGCTCTTACGGGCAAATGCTCCACAA
>PUNJ01000005.1 GCA_003551705.1 Chloroflexota bacterium
GCCCGGCTTTTGGGAAGACGGGCTGCAAACTAGCTAGAAAGGGGAGGGCACCTCTCATAGCAAGCAAATATATTCTACGTTCTTTCGGGTATGAATGAAGTGACTTTAGTTGCAATTTCGGCGCGGGGATGGGAAAGAAGGGGGCGTCGACTTCTATACAATGGGTAGGGCAGGTTTGTAACCTGCCGGAGAGAAGGCGCACGTTGGGCCTCTCGCTGCTCCGAAATCTGCGACTTTCGCCGCTTTGGCGTACTGGCAATTGAGGCTTGAGGCTCCGATGTTACCGCCAGATGCGGGCGATGCCAAATGCAATCACAATCGCGGCTACCAGGAGCAGTGTCCACAGACCTATCGGGCGGCGGCTTGCCTCTCTCTCCAACCGCCGTTCCGCAGCTCTTCTCTTGCGTCGCCTGCTGCTCATTGAATCGCCTTTCCGTTACCTGTCCAGATTAGCAGACTTTCTGCCGGTTTCCAAAAGACTATGCGTCATGCCGGCAGGGCTCTCTTACGGGGAACGATGCGGGCACCAAACCACAGAGACACAGACAACACGAAGGTCTTTCTTATTCTACCCTTCAGCGAATCACAGGCCTATTCACGGAACCAGGCGGGCCAAAATCGGACACGCCCTGTTCGCAATGCTTTCCTGATTGAGGCTACAATTGAGGTGATACTCAAACGGGAGGTAACATATGTGCGGGGCTTTTCTGGCCATTCCCACGGCAGGACTCGGGTTCTTTTTCAGCGCCTTTCTTACCATGATCTTCTGGGGAATCATTGCTCCCGACTTCGGGCTGGAGACCATCAGCTATACCAAGGCCATGCTCATTACCATCGCCATATGGCTGGTCTTAGCCCCGCTGGCCGGCGCCGTGGCCGCAAGGACCATCCGTTAGCCCAGTGCGGCGGGACGACCCCACCTATGTGATAGGCGTTCTAAGCAGCTTCTGCCTGGCTTCTCTCGCCCTATCTGCTACCGGCAAGGGCAAGTCCTCAAGCTGGTGCAGGACCTCGGCCGTCTGGAGGAGGAGCCATTGAAGGTCGCCTTCCTGGATATCCGCCTGCCTTATCAAGTCTTCCCATGCCTTGCCTTCCACCCATTGTTTCACCACGGCCGCCTTGCCGCCGGCCTCCTCGGGTATGAACTGGAACGTGGATATCCTCTTCCAGCGCTCCAGCCGCTCCAATTCGGCGACCAGCTTGAGCAGGGGCTTGATCTCAACACTCTCAATCACCCTCCTGGGACTGCGCCCGGAAACAAGAGCGGCCGCCCAGCCTGCCAGCCCCGCGGGTGACAGCGGCTCGTACATTTTTCGCCGGATTACCTCTGTCGCTATGAGAGAGTTCTCGTGGCGCACCACCAGGGACCTGAGGCCGAACTTCGTCAACTCCAGGTCCTTGTTCAAATACCTGAGCCGTTGCAGTATCTCTATCCTCTTGCGCAATTCCTCCGAGAGCATTATCTTCATGCTCTTGAGTTCCCGGCGAGATGACTGCTGGTGAAGTAGCAGGCTCTTACTCAGGATCTCCCGGGTCTTGTTCAGATCGAACCTGGACAGGAGATTGAGGATCTGATGATAATTGACCTTGAAGGCCGATTTTATGGGTTCGGGTTCGGCGTCCTGAAACGAGAGTGCCAGCATCAGGTCCCTCTCATTACGAGGGTCCAGGACCACGAAGCCGATCTTGTCCTTGCCCCGCCGCCCGGCCCTACCTGTCATCTGGTGGTATTCGAGAGTGGTAAGCGCCCTGCTTCCAAAGCCGTCCCTGGCTATGAGAGTGGGCAGCAGCACGGTGCGGGCAGGCACGTCCAAGCCGGCGGCCAGCGTGGTGGTGGCGAAAACGACCCGGAGCTTGCCGCCGGCCAGCATTCTTTCCACGGCCACCTTCCATCCTGTAAGATGCCCCGCATGATGTGAGGCCACGCCCGCCTCGACCAGGGGGCCGCGCAGCGGATTGGTCCAGAGGTAGGGGTTGTCCTTGACTGCTTCGGCAAATATCTGCAGCCTTTCAACACTCTCCTTCCACGAACCTTCCGCGAACCTTGTAGCGGCATGGTCGCAATCACGCCGGGAGGGCAGGAAAATAATGGCAGGCAGCAGGTCCCTCTGCTCCAAGGTTTCAACCGCCCTTACAGGGTCGAATTCCCGGGCCGACTTGCGCCAGCTATCGACGTTGTCACCGGCCAGGGGCAGGATAAAACGCCTCTGGGTGAGAAAGCCCGACCGCAAAGGTACAGGTCGAACGCCCTCCCTCACGATGAAAGGCCGGCTCCCCCGTACCTCTTCCATCCAGTCGGCTATCTCATCGGCATTGGAGATTGTAGCCGACAAGAGCAGGAGTCGAGTCTCGGAATGGGCCAGGATGATAATTTCCTCCCAGGTCGTGCCTCTCTGCTCATCCCCAAGGTAGTGGGCCTCGTCGAGCACGGCCAGCCACGGCTTCTCCTCACCCGAGTACAGGGCATTCCGGAAGACCTCCGTCGTGGCCACGATCAATGGAGAAGCGGGTTTCTCTTTTCTTTCCCCGGTGAGCAGTCCCACCTTGTCGCTGCCCAACAGCCTCTGGAAGTTTTCGTACTTCTGATTGGACAGTGCTTTCAGAGGCGTCGTATACCAGCAGGACTTGCCGTGCCAGAGGTGCTTCTCGATGGCCCTCTCTGCGATCCATGTCTTGCCGCTTCCGGTAGGCGCGGTGACGATTACATCACCCTGTGTCACAAGCTCGAGTGCCTCTTCCTGGAATGGAGAGGGGACCAGGGCGGACGGGGCAGGTTCGCCCAAGCCCCGCAGGAAGTCCGTGGTCATGGTCTCCAATTGGGGCCGGCTTGGTTTCCTTGGTTTTTCCCGGAGTTTGACGGGCCGGGTCTTGGCCTTTTCCCTGTAAGCCGCCAGCTTGTCGGGCCTTGAAGTGACGACAAATACCTCCTGTACGGCTCCCGAAGAGTAAGCCAGAAACTTGGCCCCGCCTTTGACAGGGTATTTGAAGTTTACTCTCAGCCCGTTTCCGGCCTTGTCGGTCCGGCTTATCCGGCCGGGTATTATTGCTTCGATATATTCCAGCGGTTCGAATTCGGTTTCCAGGAATTCCAGCAGTCCCGGTACCATGCTGTGTTCGAACTTGATCTTTGAACTGCCGCGATACCTCATTGGTTTCCATTTTAACCCATGTATACCGCATTTACGAGAGACAAAGGTCACGACCCATACATGGTATGGGCCCCGCTTTAACTCTGATCGGTCCCCGGCACCGCCGGCGGTACCTGGGCGCTCTATAACTACATGATCGACAGGGTCGAGTCTCTCTCCTCCTCGCCGGTACGGCGGGTCTTTCAACACTCCGGCGCGTTCACGGTTGTCATACCCGGACAACGTAGGTGCCGGCTATCTTGTCGTGGAGTCCCTGCTTATTCTTATCGAAAGCGATTACCAGGAACCCGATACCCAGCGTCAGGTAACAAAGTATATAGCCCAGATAACGAAGCACAGCGGTGCGCAGGTCAACGGCGCCCCCGTTTGTCCTGATGATCTTGGTATTGATAATCATGTGTCCCAGTGTCTGGCCCCGCCATGCCCACATGCCGATCCGGTAGATGAGATTGGCCCCGCCCCAGCTGATAGGACTCAAGAGTATGGTGTCGATTATGAACGACAGGAGCCTGATCCAGAAGCCTGCATACCTTGTTCCGGACCCGGTCCCAGCGGGCGTAGGGCCACCGCCGGGGCCGGCCGGAGAGCCGGTATCGGACTCGTCAGGCGGTACGCTGAAAAACAAGGCAGTGCCCCAGGGCCCTAAGGCGGGAAAGGCGCGGGACGCTGATATGCAGGGACCATGCCTCGGTACTGCGGTAAATACTTTCATTGCTTCACCTCCCAGGTCTTCCCTAATGATAGCAGCGGGCTTTGGAGCATGGTCCACTTGCTGGCGCCTGAGAACCGGTCCCCATATGCATACGGGGCAAGTACCGGAAGCGCCTGGAAAGGACATACGCGACATGCTCCACCGGAGGTAATCTCTGCCTGTACCCCGTTTGACAAACCCCTGATTGTATGGTATTCAGTTAGATAAGCCGGTTACAAAGTTTGTAAGTCCCAACCTGAGCGGATGCTCACCAGTGCCAAGGTGCCAAAGGTCATGGATGACAAACTAACAAACCGAGTTCCTAAGAAAGGAGGTCATCCATGAGTTTCGTGGACAAGACCCTTGAGTGCGTCGAGTGTGGTGCAAACTTCACATTTAGCGCCTCCGAGCAAGAGTTCTTTGCGGGTAAGGGGTACACAAACGATCCTAAACGTTGCCCCGAATGCCGGAGAGCTAACAAACAGCGACGCGGTGGGGGTTCGTTTGGCGCCAGCTATGACAGCAGCTACCGGCAACGGCAGATGTTTGATGCTGTATGTGCTACCTGCGGCAAAGACACCCAGGTCCCCTTTGAGCCCAGGAATGGTCGACCAGTCTATTGTAGCGATTGCTACTCCCGGACCAGGCGCTAAACCTAGACTTTCTAAGTAAGGAACCAAGAGGGGAGGATGGCTAGTCCATCCTCCCCTTCTAACATCCACTCTCTTTTCACCATTAGGGAGGACCTCAATGGGCAGAATGCGGGCACTGCAGGGCATACGCGTCATCGACCTCTCCTCGGCCGTCTCCGGACCGGCGGGCAGCCAGCTCTTGGGCGACCTGGGGGCGGAGATTATCAAAATAGAGCAGCCCGTCATCGGCGACATCACGCGGGACGCCTCGCCCAAACAGGCCGGCCAGAGCTTCTACCAGCTGGCCCTGAACAGGAATAAGAAGAGCGTTGCGCTCGACCTGCAAACAGGGACCGGCAGGGAGGCCTTTCACCGTCTGGCGGGCTTGTCCGATGTTGTATACGACAACTTCCGTCCGGGAGTCCTGGAAAGACTGGGCGCCGGCTTCGGAACGCTCTCCGCTTTGAACCCAAAGATAATTTCCTGTTCCATCACGGGCTACGGACCGTCAGGCCCTTATAGCGAGTACCCCTCCTTCGATGACATGGCGGAAGGCATGAGCGGCGTATATAGCCTCTGCGGCGAGCCGGGCGGCATGCCCATCAGGGTCCCCGTCCCCATTGCCGATCTGGCAGGGGGGTATTTTGCCGTGACCGGTGTGATCGCTGCCCTCTTTGAGAGGGTGCGAACCGGCGTCGGGCAGCGATTGGAGATCAATCTTCTGGATGCGGTGATGTACATGCAGAGCATGAACTACCAGCCGTATTTCATTACGGGAAAAGTCCCCGTCCCCAGGGGGTCCCGTCACCCCATAGCTCCCATGGTGGGCATATTTCGTACCCGTAACGGATACCTGGTACTGGGTCCAAGCTGGCCCCGCATAGCCAGAGTTATCGGCAAGGAATGGATGATAGACGACCCCAGGTTTGATATTGTCGACAAGCGTTTCCAGAACAAGGACGCCATGGAGGACCTGATCGAGGAGGGCCTCATGCAGGCGGATACCGAGGACTGGCTGGAGATCATGCGCCTCGAAGATATCCCGGCCGGGCCGGTCCATACCCTGGACAAGGTTGTGCAGGACCCGCAGGTGGTGCATAACCGGGCCGTTGTCAAAATGGCCCACCCCGTCTACGGAGAGATCAGGTCCATAGAGTGCCCCATCAAGGTAACCGTGTCCGATGCAAGTCCCCACTCGCCCCCTCCGATGCTTGGCGAGAATACCGAGGAGGTGCTCCGCGACCTGCTGGGCTATTCAGACAGCGATATTGAGGAACTCCGGACCGAGGACGCTGCCCGGCAGGAGTCTGATCCACGCCTGCGACGGCGGCTTTAACGGGTGCGGGCAATGAATAAACCACGGGCGGCCCCGGTGCTTGACCGATCACCCGTGCCTCTGGACTTGGCTCTTCTTAGACCCAGCCGCGCAGTCTCATGGCTTCCACCACGCGTTCCACCGCCCTCACGTACGCCGCCTGGCGCATGTTGATCTTGTATTCCCGGCTGGTATTCAAGACGGAGTGGTATGCGGCAGTCATTTTCTTGTCCAGCCGTTCGCGGATTTCGGCTTCATCCCAGAAATACAGGTAGAAGTTCTGCACCATTTCAAAGTAGGAGACCGTCACACCCCCGGCATTGCATAGAAAGTCCGGTATTACGTGGATGCCTTTCTGATACAATATCTCATCGGCCTCCGGTGTGGTGGGACCGTTCGCCAATTCGGCAACGATCCTGGCCTTGATCCTGGGAGCATTATGGTGCGTTATCACATTCTCCACGGCGGCGGGTATAAGCACATCCACGTCCAGCTCCAGGATGTCCTCGTTGGAGATACTCTCCATGTCCGCCAGATTGCACACAGACCCTGTCTCGATCTTGCAGGCATGGGCTTCGTAGGGATCGGCCCCGGCCAGGCAACATACGCCGCCGGAGCTGTCGCACATGGCCACTATCTTGGCGCCGAACAATTCACTGCACAAGCGGGCGGCGAAGAAACCGGCGTTTCCATAGCCTTGGACAGCGATTGTGGCCTTGCTCAGGTCGATGCCAAGGACCCTGGCCGCTTCACGGATGGTATAGATACCCCCTCGAGCCGTAGCATCAGCCCGTCCCGGCGAACCGCCTAACGGGAGCGGTTTTCCGGTGAAGACGCCGAACTGGGGCTTGCCGGCGATTACTGAGTACTCGTCCATCATCCAGGCCATCACCTGCGGGCTGGTGTAAACATCCGGGGCAGGGACGTCCTTCTCAGGCCCGATGAAGGGGAAAACGCTTCGCACGTATGCCCGGCTGAGACGCTCCAGTTCGCCTGGAGACATCTCTTTGGGATTGCAGACCACGCCGCCTTTGGCCCCGCCCAAAGGCAGATCAAGCAGGGCGGTCTTCCATGTCATCCAGGCTGCCAGTGCCCGGACGGTGTCGATCGTTTCATCAGGATGGAACCTGATGCCTCCCTTGGTGATGCCTCTGGCATCGTTATGCTGCACCCGGAAACCCTGGAAGACCTGGGTGTAACCATCGTCCATACGCACCGGCAGAGATACCTGCAGCTCCCGCATGGGAGACTTGAGCATGGCGATCACGTCCGGAGAAAGCCCCAGAATACGGGCACATTCGTCGATTTGCTGCTTGACGACATCGAATGGATTAACGTGTTCCAATGATCTTCTCTCCTTAAACAAGTATCCAGCCTCTCTATATGAGGAGGCCGCTTGGTGTGTTCCCTGCGTGGCCCGGGTTGTCGCAGCCGGTCCGGAAGACTAGTCTGCAATTTGCCGGAATTCGACGAGGCTGCTGAAGTCTATTATGGTGCTCATGCCGTAGTTTTCCACTTCCAACCCAGCCTCAACTGCAGCGGCTACCGGGTTCAGTCCGTTGGCAACGACCATGCCGATCCTGTTAGGTTCCACCGGGACCTCGCACACCGGTTTGCCATTGCCCGTGGCCAGCACTCCCCTGATACCCGCTCTTGCCAGTTTATCCACAGTCTGTTCCAGTATCGGCTGGCAAGGCGCCGGCAACTCACGAAAGGTCGCCAGAATTCTCCCCTCCCCTTTGTTGATCACCTTCGCTACCGAAGTCATTTTTGCTCTGATGAATACATCCGAGGGGTCCAGGGAACAACCGGAGTAGTATATGAGTTCCACGAAGCGATGGGGCTTCGAATTGCGGAACTGGAGAATCCCCGAGAACTTGGAGTCCATCGGCACCCCGGCTTTGAGAAGGGCGCCCGATATCACCACGCTGCAGACGGTGGCCATTCCAACAAAGCCCTGCGGAGTGCGTAGTTCTCCCAGCATTTCACCTTCCTGGGCCATGGTCACCAAGGGACTTACGCACAGGTCGGACGCAAAGACCGGCTTCATTATCCTGAGTGCCTTATTGAATTCCGCCTTTGGGAAGTAGGACACGTTTATGGGGACAGGACCCGTATGGGTGTCCAGATCGAAACCCGTACGAAAAGCCAGCAACTCGATCCGGGAGATTGCCAGGCCGACCTTGTCGCTCACAAGGGCGCTCCCTATTTCATCAATCCCGTGATCAGTGACCAGCCTGCCATCGCGCCGCCCGACAAGCTGTGTCAAACCGCGTTCATCCATCAGCTTGAGATGATACCGGACGGCTCTCTCGCTCAGGTCTATGCCGCAGTCTTTCAATCGACGAGCGATCACTCTCGAACCCAAAGGTTCCTTGGACTCGCTAAGGACTTTCAATATGGCGATGGTCTTGCGTTCAACATCAGCAGCTTCAAATGACATTATCTACATACATAACGGATTATGGTGCCCGTTTGCCATATCATACAGCATGGTCCGGAAAGTTTACAAGCTGCTAACGAGCA